>CAMWNT010000024.1 GCA_947175695.1 uncultured Porphyromonadaceae bacterium | reverse complement strand
TTGATTAATTGGAGCGATAAACGGGGTTCGAACCCGCGACCCTCAGCTTGGGAAGAAAGTGCATCCTCTTAACCAATAGCCTTTTAACCTTAAAATTGTGCCCAGTGTTGCGCAAACTGTCGCGCGCCTCCGTGATGATGTTAATAAATTAGTCGTCTAACAAGTTGTTTTTTCTCAGTATTGATTTGAGCAATTTGATTTGCTGATCCTTCTCGCCGATCAGCTCCTCGAGATGACCGACGCGCTCCTTCAGTACGGCATCCCCGACGATCACCTCGATACTTCCGGAGTTATTCACCGGCGAGTTGTCGCCCTCGGTATGGATTGACGTCGCCGGGGATTGTTCACCCGTCATCAACCACCATGGATCGACATTCAGGGCGCGAACGATTTTAACGACCATGTCGATATTCGGTTTGCTCCGGCGTTGTTTGCCCAGATAACTCGACATCATTGGGGGAGCAATTCCTACTGTGGTTGCAAAAGCGGATTTATTGCCTCCAAAATCCTTATTAACAATGGATTCAATGCGGTCATTAATGGTTTGATTCATTGCATTTAAGATTATTCTGATGATTCGGGCTGACACCCTTTTTTCAGCAATTCAATAATCAAATCTTTATCGGCGAGCCTCGATTCGAGATCTTTTATTTTCTGTTGTAATGATTCAATCACAGTGCCCGTGTCTGAGCCGTCACAGCCAACGCCATGCGAGACTTGAGAGCCGGAATAGACGTCATTGTGTTCATGATAATCTCGGCCGGCTTTTCTTAGGTTAATGGTGGTTTGGTCGTCAAAGAAATAGCCAACGGGCACTTCCAGAGCTTCGGCCATTTTTTCAAGAGTAGTAATCTTAAAGTCTCCTCCCTGAAGGATCTTATCAAGAGTAGGTCTTGAAATTTGCGCATCAATGACGAACTCAGACTTCGTCTCATACTTGCGTTCGATTAAAAGTTTAAGTCGGTTGTAATCCATTGTGAGGCACGAAATTAACATTATTTAACATAAATACTTTACAAACTATACCTTTCATATGAAAAGTTTAGCTTACCTTTGTGCTACTAATTTAGTAATAATAATAATAAATTCAAAGCGAAATGGCTGAAAAATCAAGGATTAAGGACCCACATAACGTGGCCAGTGCGCTCCGGAGATTGAAGCTCGGTGAAAGGCTTGTCTTCACCGCCGATCGGCTGAGCTATGTGCGTGTTCAGGCTTCCGGGATCAACACGGTGCGCGGGGTGAAGTCGCTGGTCGTGCGGCCTCGGCCGGAGTGCGGGATTATCGAAGTGGTCAGGGAACAATGATCAACACTGCGGAGATACTCTCTTCCGGCTTTTATTCGGCCTCGGAGGTGTGTCGCATCTGCGGCATCTCGCGGACGACATTCTACAGGGCAGTGCGTGACGGCCGGCTAACGCCATACTATCTGTCGACATCAAAGCGCCCCAAATATCATGGGTGCGCAATCAAACAATTATTAAAACACAAGTAATATGGACATGCAAGATTATACAGAAGAAGAGCGCGACTATATTGCGGAGCTCATAAAGGTGCGCCGTGCGCTTCACGCGGCCATCCTCAAGGCATGGCACGAATATTGCGGCTATGACCTCGAAGGCATTGAGATGGAATCCGAGGAGTTCACAATCTCTACGGACTCGAATGAGTTTTATAGTTTTTTCGACGGCTTCAGAGCGGGATGGGAGGGTCGGAAGGACTGCGGTTCATTTCTTCTCTCATATCTCCGTGACGGCATCGACCCGCGTGAGCCAAAAGCCGGATATGAGAGAGGGCGGAGATTCCGCGAACGCAACAAATGCCCGGATCTGATCAATATCTGCGCTCTCGAGGATTGCAAGATGGAGGAATCAGAGGAAGTGACGTTTGATGGATGGGCCGCGAGAGATGGAGATGGAGAGATTTATTTCCATCCCAATAAGCCTAAAAGATATACAGGCTATTGGCTCAATAAAGACGGCCTTAACGACTATAAGTTGCCGCAAGAAACCCTCCCCTCCCTCACATGGAGATCCGCCCCTATCGAAGTATCCATCACCATTAAACCGAAGAAGCAATGAACCGCCTTACAATCATCCTCGCCGCTGTTCTCTGCGCCGTGTGCCTGAGCGGATGTGTGAAAAATTCCCAAATGGGGAAAGTAAATACAGACCAAAGATGTCTAAACGGGACTTACGATAAAATTGTTACTGCTGAATATCGTGGACACAGCTATATCATCTACAAAGGCATTGAAAAGGGCGGCATTACCCACGACCCCGACTGCCCGTGCCATAAGAAAGGAGGTGAGAAATGAGCGAACAAATCTTGTTTACCTGCGGCAGTTGTGGAGAAAAGTTTCACGAAGTTTCTTATGAAAATGAAAAGCACCCTGAGTTGACGATTGAATATGTTTGGGACGAAGTAAGCACCGGTCAGCATTCTCTAAGGGAAAAGTCCAACCTCTGTCCTAAGTGTGCCTAAGAGTATGCGGAAATTTTTTTGAAGTTTTTTAATAACAAATGATTACTCAAAACGCAACTGAGATGGACGGATTAGCAGAACGCATGAATAAACAGTTCGATTATCTCGATCGGCATATGACCGCGCGTCGTTTACTTCGGCACTGGGTCCGATTCGCGTGGAAAGGTCATTTGATATGGGCGAAAGGACATGATCCGAAGAGCTGCGAATGGGATGAGATCTTTCAAACGTCGCTAAAATCATCAGAGTATCTGGAATTTAAAAAAGCGTTTGCTTTAGGGATGTCACTTTATTCCGCGGGTGGCTATCCTTTTACAGGCCCCGTTTTAATTAATCACGTGGAATTAATGAGAAAATCGGGAGCGTTTCAACATGGATTTCATTCCGGGGTCTGGTATAGCCAAAGATTCGCAATGCCCCCGGACATACTCGAAGATATTTAAGCCGAAGGCGCAAGAGCTTCACAGAGTGGCGAAGCTGGTGAGATGTGGCCGCCCTGCCTCGGTTTTTACGACATTATCCTGTCAGGGATGACGCTCCGGAAAGACGGGGATGAATCGCCAATGACAGCCGGAAAGACGGCAAAGCCGGGCAGAATGGACGCCATACAGCGGCGGCGGATAGTAACATTAGGACAGCCCCGCCCGGCTCATCAGCGCATGAACAGTGAGGAAATGCCGCTCACAGCATCGGGAGGCTCGCAAGAGCTTGTAAAATCCGGCACTCCCGATCCGACCACCGGTTGCCGAGTCGCATCGGCCATGCGCACAAACATAAGCATACGAACAGTGGGGAAATGCCGCCCACGGGGTCGGGTGAGCCGCAAGGCTATAACGTCGAACCGCCCGACGCCGGCCACGGTTGCGGAGTCGAATCCGCCGTATGCACTCAAGATTATTAGGGCCGTCCGTGAGGATCCCTGACGGCAAGAGAGCCGCGAAATAGAATCACAACTTTAATTTGTCATATATTCAGATTATAGTACAACGACTACGCTTATACTCATACAATGGCGCCGATCGTCCGGGAGGATAGTCAGTGCCGATCGCGAGGATAGCTCAACGGCAGAGCCCGCCGAAAGTTGAACGCTCCGGCGCATGCAGGTTCGATTCCTGCTCCTCGCACCAACAATCAACAACGCAGAACGATGAACGACAACACACTCCACACACCGCGACACGGGGATGACTGCCATCCCCGTGTCGGCGTGTGCCATGCGGCCCGCGCCGTCATGGGCTAACTAAACAGATACACATGGACGACAAAAAACTCAAATACGACCGCCGTGCAGTCGAAGAAGTCTACGCCACCGCCTCGATTGCAGACCACATGCCCGGAGTCACGCGCTTCGGTCAACAGCTATATGCAAAATGCCCATTCTGCGGCGAATTCGGCAAGAGAAAATTGAAGCTCCACGGCATGAAGATCACCGACAATAAAACCAAACGTATCCACATCGCCAAATGTTTCGACTGCGGGGCATCCTTCGGGAGTGCCGTGGCCGCTGAAGAATATTTCATCGGATGCTCCACCCTCGAAGCCATCGAGCGCTGTGCGGCAACGGCCGGCGTGACACTCGAGCCGATAGCCGACATTCAGCGCCGACGCGCCCGCGAAGAGTCCCGACGCGTCAAAGACAGCTTCACCGACCGTCAGCTCAAAGCCTCCGGCCTCGAGACGGCCGACATTATGGCCAAAGTCTACACCGACAAAGGACAGACCGAATTCCTTCCCGTATTCTACCGCGGAGGCATGGACAATGTCGGTCGCATCAACGAAGACGACGACGACATGCTCATCCGCTACATCGACCTATATGGCCATCAGGTCATGTGGTCGAATCGCTCCGACGGCAAAGGGCTGCGGCCATATATCCGGATCCGCCGACAGTATCCCCACAAAGACGGCTTCGGGAAACAGATCAAATATCAGACCATGAAAGGGGCTACCGCCCGTTTCTACATTCCCCAAAAGATCCGCGACCTATTCGAAGAGAAAGCGCCCATCGATACGCTCATCATCCAGGAAGGCGAGAAGAAAGCCGAGAAAGCGTGCAAACATGGCGTGTTATCGATAGGCATCCAAGGGATCTACAATATCGGATCCGCATCGACCGGCCTGATGAAAGAGCTGTCGCTCATCGTCAGAGCCTGCAAGGTCAAAAACGTAGTGTTATTATTCGACTCCGACTGGGATTCACTGTCGCGAGATCTAAAAAACGGCGACGAAATCGACCGCCGGCCAAAGCAATTCTGCATGGCCGCGATCAAATTCCGCACCTATGTCGAATCGCTCCACAATGACGGCCTACATGTCGACGTCTGGTTCGGCCATCTCAACTCGAAAGAAGAGAAAGGGATCGACGACCTCCTGACCGGCAGCCTCGCCGGCAAAGAAGACACGCTGAAGACCGACATCGACGTCGCCATGCACGCTCATGACGGACATGCCGAGCTTATCGACATCCACAAGATCTCGACACGCTCCGACTATCAGATCCGCGATTTCTGGGGGCTCAACAAATTCGCCGACTTCTACAAGATCCATAGCGAAGAGCTCGACAAGCTCGACGTGCTTAAATTCGCCAAGACCTACTACGCCAAGACCGAATCCGGGTCCTTCGAAGCCAAGACCGACCAAGGCACATCGGCCGCATTCTGGGACGTCGAGCGCGACTACGAGAAAAACAAGACTACAGTGACATTCTATCCCGACAAGATGGTCGCATTCCTCTCGGCCAACGGATTCAAACGAATGCGCACACGCGACACCGAACAGGGGCAATTCATATTGGTCAGAATCTCCAACGGCGTTGTAACTAAAACATCCCTGACCGAGATCCGAATCTTTGTGGCCGAATTCGTGCAATCGACGGCCGAAGTCGTCGTCTATCGTGAATTACTCGAAGGGTTCTCCAAGATCGTATCTCTCGACAAGATCATGACTCTCCCATATGTCGAAGACACCACCAATAATCCCGAGGAGAACCGTCAGGTATTTTGCTATAAATCGGGATTCGTGGCCATCACTCCGGAATCGATCGACATCAACGCTCCCGGCTTTATGATTTGGGAAGATTCGATTCTGCAGCGCGACTTCCGCCGCATCCCGATTATCAAAAAATTCGAGTACAAAGACGAGTCCTACACGCTCGAATTTACCGATGAAGCTAAAAACTGCGAATTCCTCACTTATTTAAAGCTCACGTCAAATTTCTGGCACGCCCAAAGCCTCCAGGTGAGCGAGGTCAATCATGACGAATGGATCGGCCATATGCTAAGCAAAATGACCGCCATCGGCTATCTGCTACACTACTACAAGCCGATGAACGAATCAAAATGCGTGGTTGCGATGGACAGAGTCGAGACGGAGGTCGGCAATTCTAACGGGCGCTCCGGCAAATCACTTTTCGGCATGGCTCTCGAACAGATGGCAGATCAGGCCACGGTCGACGGCAAGACTCTTGACACGCGGTTTATGTTTTCCAACGTAACTCCGCGGACACGTAATGTATTTATTGACGACGTGAAAATCAACTTCCCGTTTGATGACCTATTCCAGACCGTGACGAGCGACATGTCGGTAAATGTGAAACAAGGCATAATATTCTCGATCCCACGCGTAGAAGCTCCGAAAATATTGGTCACGACGAACCATGCGATGCGATCAGACTCCCCATCGGCCAACGCCCGCAAGCATCTGATCGGGTTTTCCGACTTCTTCAATGTCGATCGATCCGTGGCTGACCATTTCGGCCACTGCTTTTTCTCTAATTGGGACGACTATCAATGGGCGCTGTTCGACAATCTGATGTGTGAATGTGTGCAGATCTATCTCCAGACAAAAACCTATCGAATGAATCCGTTTAATAAAGCCGAAGGACTGATCCCGGCGCCGGGTGACTCTCTTCACCGCAGAGAGCTTCGACAGGGGATGGGGGAATCTTTCCTCGAATGGGCTACGGCTCAATTCGCGCCCGGTCAAAAATTGGGTCAACGGCTCGACAAGCGCGATCTCTACAAAGAATATTGCGAATTCGACCATCAGGCCGCCAGATTCTGCAATATCGTCGAATTTAAGAAAAAGCTCAAGCGATTCTGCGAGTATTCCTGCTTCCACCTCAATCCCGGCCGCCCGCATGCCACCACCGGACAAAGTTTCATCGACTGGACCCGGGTGACGCCATCGGGGATCTTCATCGGCTCTGACGATAAATCCAACGGCGTCGAATGGATCACGATTTCGACCAACGGCGACTTCACACGTGAGAAGCCGCAGATTTCATCCGAGGATGCGTTTGAATACGCCGGGATGACATTCTACAAGGCTAAGGATCGCGACGAATGATCCCGAATCTGCAGTATTGAACCGGTTACAAATTGTAACCGGTTGAAACTATTTTCATACGACTTCAAATCCGAAGTAAGCCATTTTTCAAGCGAAGTCGCTCGATCCGAGCGGCCTCGCTTTTTTTTCATCCCGATCAGTCCCCCCGCACCCCCTTTTATTAAAAATATCGGGCAGGGGTGTGCGGCCGAACTGGAGGCGTCGCGACGGGGAAATTCCGGGCGAAATCATAGGCGTCATATGCCCGAAAAAAAAGCGGGAGGCGCGTTATATAATATATAAATTTCTTTATTTTAATTTTTTCTCTATCTAATATGGGTTGAAATTGTCGTGCTTTTGAACTTTGGGTATATATTATATTGTGGGTCAATCTATTACTCAGCACTGTTTCAGTGTGCTGACGGTGTGCTATTTCTGCAAAATCGTGCTGAAAAATCGGGTCAGCACGATTCAGTTCAGAAAAGATCGCGATTCGCATCCCCCTCAGTGCTGACCAAACGCGCAGATTTACAACGATATACGTGCGAAAGTTCAAAAGCACGAAAAAAAGTGCTCTTCTTATATATTATAGAAAATACATTTTACATATTTCGATTTTTAAACGTTTTGAAAAATCGGTCGAAAATCGGGCGATTCGGGGCAGTAGGGGAGAGCCTGACGGCAAGCGACGGCGCGGTTATTTTCTTCGGCAATCCAAGCGATAATTATTTGCTTGAATCATAGATTTTTACTATCTTTGTAGAGCAAAAATCAGCCTAAATCATGGAAATCTACCTCAACCTTCCCCGATATCTGCAGGAATGGTTCGTTTTTCAATGCTACGGGGAGTGGACATCGAAATATTATCGCCCCCCTGTATGCCGATTCCAGCGGAGCTCGATCGAATCCTCGATCCTCCGGATGGGGCTCCGCGCTCCGCGCTTCGGCGAGGAGCCGATGTGCCGTTGTCCGGAAGGATGGACTCGCGTCGAAGTGCCCGTCTTCAAAGGGATAGATCTGACGACCCGCAACTACCTTCCCGAAAAGACCCGCATCGCCCTCGAATCATGCCTGCGCTCCCGCTTCGACGTCGACCTCTGGGAATGTATCAAAGACAAAGATTTCTCGATTGTTCCAATAAATGAGATGCTCGAAGCATGGATGGACTCCAGGGGGATCGAGCCGAACGACACCAACTTCCACACTGTCAGCAAACGGGCGCAGCGACTTCGCGAGCGGGCTGTCGGCCGGGCTCGGCAACAGCGCTACCGCATGGCGAAAAAAAATGCGTCAAAAAACGCGTGAAAAACGCGAAAAACGCAAAAAAAATCAGTGAAAAAACAGTGATGATTGTCTATTTTGCAATAAAATAACGGTTGTAACGGAATCTGCATTCGGTTACGATTGTACCAAAAACGCCAAACGTTATGAGTATGCCCCTCAAATGGTCGATCCCCGGGATCCGGATGATCTACGCGATCGACCCCGATATCATCCCGATCGGAATCGAGCTGCGCGCCGGATCCGGTCGGCCACAATTGATCGCCGGCGACGACACCACGGTCACAGAGATCGAATTTAGTGATATCCCGACATGCGAAATCACCGAAACGCACACAAAAAACGGAGTTACATATGAATCGGTGCTGAAATTCATAGCTCCCGCCGCTGAGTTCCATCCCCGATCGGCATGGATCGTGATCGACAACCATGGCCGCCAGACGCTATTCGGCGTCAACGGCAACCCCGTCCCCCGCGTCACGACAAAAACGACCACCGGCACCTTCGCCACCCGCGCCGGCGCCAGTGTCGAGATAAAATGCATCACTCCCCCCGCGGAAGTGCTGCTCTTGTATTAAGGACATAGATCTACATTATATCTTTTGGAAAAGAGAGAAAAGCGCTCAGGCCGTAAGGTCAGGGCGCTTTTTTGTATCTCCGCGCGTCTTTTTATGCGCGTGAACAACTTGGTATTTTTGAGCAACAAGACTAACCAACCATGGCTCAAGAATATCAACTATTTCTCAAAGGCTGGGTCGGAGGATGGGACTTCGACGCCGACTATGTGGACTATGTGCTCTCCCGCCACGCCGGGAAGGAAGTCCACGTATTGATCAACTCCCTCGGAGGCTCCACCGACACTGCATTCAGCGTCGCCGCTGCATTCGCCCGACATGGCAACGTCCACGTCCACTACAGCGCGATGAACGCCAGTGCGGCCACAATCGCCGGCATGGGAGCCAAGCGCATCACCATCGACGCCGACGCCTCATGGCTGGTCCACGACTGTCGATCCGTGGTCGACATCTGCAAAGTATCGACCGCGTCTGACATCGCCCGACTCGCCGAATCCCTGACGCAGGAGGCTGCTCGACATGAAAAGATCGACTCCATCATCGCCGGCATGTACTCCCGCAGATGCAACCGCACTCTTGAAGAGCTTCGCGCCCTCATGGACAAAGAAGAATGGCTCACGGCCGAAGAAGCGCTCGAATGGGGATTCGTCGACGAAGTGATCGAGCCCGAAAAGCCCGCCGCCGCTCCGGCCGACTCCGTCATCTGCGCTATGAAAGAAGCCGGCATTCCGATTCCGCGCAAATATCGACAGCCGACACTGACTGAAAGAATCACCGAATCCGTGGCCACCGCGCTCGAAAATCTCGGATTCAGGAAATCCAAAACCGTAATCGAAGAAAATATGAACACACAAGAAACGACACAGGCCTCCGAGACGACTCAGGCTCCCGGTGCCACTGCAGCTCCCGCCGAGACGAATCAGGCTCCCGAAGCCACCGCATCGGCCGAAGAGACTCGCGCCGACGCCCCCGACGAAGTGGCGGCGCTCCGCTCCGAGATCGCGACCCTCAAGGCGACTATCGCCGAGATGGGCAAACAGCCCGGAGCCACGACGTCTTCCGTCACTGAAGAACCCGCCCCCCGCTCCGGCTCGCTCGACTCATTCGTCAGCGACGTGGCCTCCGCCACTGCGGCTCTCGCGTCGATCGGACTCTAACCCTTCCACCACACTCTAACGATTCTCATTTATCCTATGTCTACAAAATTCACCCCCGAGCAGTACGCCAAAGCGGCCGTAAAATTCCGCGGCCCGCTGCTCAAGACCCCCTATCTTGCGCTCAAGGATCAGCTCCAGTTTCTGACGCCCCGTTTCGGCATCACGGGCACAGAGATCGTAGGCCAGTCGAACGCGACTGTGCAGCTCCATCCCTACCGCGCCAACGAACGCCAACAGATCTCGCACGACATTGTGCTCCGTGAGCTGACCACCTATTTCGGCACCTGCAACGCCGAATTCGAGCCCAACGCCATCATCAGCTCCATCATCGGCCACCGCGCCGCGCAAGCCAAAGGCGACGGTCTCAAAAATACGCTCGGCGCTCAGGATGTGCTCTTCCACGTCGGGCACTCCATCGGCGAAGGTCTGGGCTACGCTACCTGGAACGGCGTCCGCAATCCTCAGGGCAAAACCACCGCCGATCTCTTCGACGGTTACGACACGATCACCGCCGCCGAAATCGAAGCCGGCAACATCTCCGAAGAGAAGAAAAACTACATGAAGGTTCCCGCCATCACCAACGTCAACGCCGTCGAAGTGATGAAAAAGCTCCTTTATGCGCTTCACCCCGTGCTCCGTCGCACCGAATGCTTCGTCTACTGCGCGCCCGAAGTGGCCGACGCCTACAACGAAGCCTATCAGATGACCCACACCGGGCTCGTCTACAACGACAAGTACGATCAGGTAGTTGTCGAAGGCTCCGGCAAGAAGCTCATTTTTGTGCCTTTGGCCGAAAAAGCCGGCTCGAAATTCATCCAGGTCTGTCCGAAATCCAACATGCTTGTCGGTATGGACCAGTTGTCCGACAAAGAATCGGTCAACGTGGCCAAATACGACTCCGATACACTCGTGTTCGAGATGCGCGCATTCTTCGGCGTGCAATTCGAGTCGATCGACGCTCGACGCATGTTTGTAGCCGAGATCGGAGAGTGATCCATCAACCCGGGGGGCTTCGGCCCTCCGGCAACATTCACCGCTAAAAACATAAATTATGATCACATGTGATGTGCTCCAACAGTCGATTTCGTGGTGCGAGGGAGCTCCCTCCGTGCCCGGCATCCGCCGTGAAATCTACTTCACGGCCATTTCTAACATAGTATCGAAGCCCGTGCTTCCCGAAGATGAGCTCCATCGACCCACCGACGTCATCCTCCAAGGCGACTACGTCACTAAGGCCGACAAGGTGTTCTACAAAGCTCAGGGTCTGCCGAATAAAAACCAGTACACCTCCGACCCCCAGGGTGAGCAGGGTTCGCAGACGCAGCTCAACAAGCTCTCATTCATCTATCCTTCGACAGACGAAGAAGCCTCCCGCTTCTGTCTCAACTTCAACAACACCCCGTGTGTCGTCCTTTTTTGCGACAACTGCGGCCGATGGCGCGTGCTCCGCAACCACTTCGGACTCTTGAAGGCCGAAATCAAACAGGATTCCGGCCAGAGTGTCACAGGCGAGACAGGCACAACCATCGAGTTCTCCGACACCGACAAGATCTGCCCTCCCTTCTTTAGGGGCAAGATCACGACCGAAGACGGAGAAATCAGTCTCGGCGACGACGACGCTGCCTAAGTTCTGACTATGATATAATTCTACTTTCCATTATTGAAGTACTCAACACCAAGCGCCCGGGTCTGTGTGAACAGGCGCGGGCGCGATTTTTTCAACCTACAACTCCACCACGATGAACCACGAATTCACCCAAGAAGTCGGCGCATGGCTCGCGACTCCCGCCGCCGAACGCGACCTCCTGAAAGGCGCGCTCCTCCTGCTCCGGCTCGACACCAACCGCTTCCAATATGCGCGGATCTGCGCCGATCCCGCCCGACATGCCGAATATCTGGAATTCCACCTCCAGAAACACTATAACTTCCGCGTGGCCGACATGACGCTCGCCCGGGTAGAGACAATGTCGACCGAAGCGCTCGGCTCGGCTCAAGCCATAGGCATCACCGAAGATCCGGCCAGTGCCTCCGAAGAATCGGCCCGATTCGCCGGCTACGGCCGTCGGCCCGACCATGACGATCTTCCCGAAAAAGCCCGCGCGGCATATCACGACAATCTGGAGATCCGGCGCAAAATGCAACAGCTCCACCTACAGATCCGAACGATCATAAAAACCATGACCAAATGCACGGCCTCCGACGTCTACTCATTTGTGCAAGAGCTGCTCAAATATGAAAAGAAATACAACAAAAACTGGGAGATCTACGACTCCGCCCAACCGCTTCCCCCTGAGTGATCGTCCAACCATCCGCTTCCATGAATCCGACATGCCGCAGCGCTCCACAGCGCCCCGACATGTATGATCCCTCAAATTGCGAAATCTACGCGAGAATTACGCGAAATCTACGCGAAAAATCGCGGAAATCCCGCGAAACCTGCAAAATCCACGCGTCAAAATGCGCTAAAACCTCCCGACAATGGCAAATATCTCCGCGCTCGAAGCGTGCAAAAAAGACCTATACTCCGACCGCGCCACCCTGATGGAGCGCTACCCGCTGGCCACAGCCGAGCGAGTGATCCGGATTCGCGACATGCATCAGATGTACATGGCCGAGCCGGGCTCATCCTGCCGCTCCATCGTCAGCGAGATAGCCCGCCGCTACGGAGTCACCGAAAAATGCGCCTACGCCGACTTGCGTATCGTCAAAGAGCTGCTCCCGACGCTGACCGAATCAAAGCGAAACTTTGCTCGATGGCGGGCAAACGAAATGATGCTCGAGACCTACGCGGCGGCCAAAGCAAAAGGGAATGTCGCGATCATGGCAACCACCGCCGCCAACTATGCGAAATTTAACCGCATCGACGTCGAAGACGAATCCGACGACCGATATAGCGAAATCGTTATACAACCATTCGTCCCGACCACCGACCCGCGCGTGCTCGGCATCGAGCCCATACCCAACCTCAGAGAGACGATCAAGCGACTTACGGACAAATATAAAGCCGAAGTCATCGACATTCAGGATGTGAAATATGAGGAAGCCGACCTTCAGGAAGATCTGCTATTCCCGGCATCGGCTCCCGACTCAAGCAACGACAACCACGATGGACGAAACGAAGATCCCCGAAAATCCGGAGATTAAAAATCAAGCGCTCGCCGGGCGTGAAAATTTGGTCTACTTCAATGATCCGCAATTGCGGTGTCAGCTGATCGCGGCCAACACTACCGTTTTTGTGGCCGGCCGACGCACCGGAAAGACCGACGGCGTCGGCTCCGTGTTTGTGCTCCGCAACATTCAGCGGATGCCCGGCTCCACCGGTGCTATCGTTGTGCCTACCTTCCGCCACGGCCTGACCAACACAATCCCCGCGCTCCTGACCGCCTTCCGCCGCTGGGGCTATCGAGAAGGAATTCACTATGTAGTCGGCAAACAGCCCCCGAAATCATTCAAACAGCCGATCCGCGATCCTCTCGACTCCGCCCACTGCATCCGCTTTTGGAACGGCAGCGTAATTGTCATCATATCCCAAGACCGTCCCGGATCCGCCAACGGCCTCACCCTCTCATGGCTGCTCATCGACGAAGCCCGTTTCATTGACCACAACAAGCTAAAGCAAGAGACATTCCCCGCCAATGGTGGCATCCGTGATCAATTCTGCCGCCACTCCTGCAATCACTCCATCATGATCCTCTCCGACATGCCGCAGACTCAGAAAGGGTCATGGTTTCTCAACTACCGCGAGCGCATGGATCCCGAAGTGATCCGCGCCATCGAGGGGCTGCTCTGCGAGATCTACGACAAACGGCGACGCATCGAAGAGATCCGGAAGACCGGCGCGCCGGTGCCGCCATATCTCCGCTCCTACCTCCGGGAGCTCGACACCAAACTCAATCAGCTCCGCTCCGTGGCCGTGTTTTATCTGGAATGCTCATCGATAGAAAACATCAACCTTATCGGTGAATCCTACATCCGGCAGATGAAACGCGACCTCACGCCGCTGACCTTCCAGACATCGATCATGTGCGAGCGCATCGGCATCGCCCGCGACGGCTTCTACAACTCCATGGAGGAATTTCACAAATACGACGCCTCCGATCAGGAATTTCTCGAGGCCCGATTCCAACGTGGCGACTACTCCGGCAACTTCGGGGCCGAAGGCGACGCCGACGTCGATCCCGACTCGCCCATCTGCATCGGCATGGACTATAACGCCAACATCAACTGGATCGTGGCCGGACAACCCGACTACGCCCGTGGCCGGCTCAACGTTATCAAATCGTTTTACACGAAATACAAACGCAAGATCCCCGAGCTCGTCGACGACTTCTGCAGATACTACCGTGGCCACAAAAACAAAACCGTTGTGTTTTACTTCGACTCCACCGCCCGCGGCCAGGACTACGCCACAGGCAAAGGCGACGCCCGCTGGACCGTGGTCGACTCCTACAAGCGCCACGGATGGAAGGTGATCGAAAAATATATCGGTGCCCCCATGCACCACCACGACAAATATCTCCTGATCAACGAAGGATTCGCCGGCCGACGCGGGCTCGTGCCCTACTTCAACCGCGAAAACAACCCCGACCTCATTCTGGCCATACAGGCCGCAGCCGTCGACCGTGGCCGCAACGGCTTCAGGAAATACAAAGGGGGCGAGAAACTGGTCGAGACCGAGGAAGATCCCCTCGAGCTCCGCACCGACGGCACCGACGCTTTCGACACTCTCTACATCGGATGTCACCGGCTCCCCGTCACTGCAAACAGTGTCTTTCGCATATCGGGCGTTTATTGATAATTTTAGTATGTTAAACAAAGGCAGTCTATTTTATAGAAAATGGCAACACTCCCGAAAATACACCCCATTGACGTCGAACTCGAATCCGGTGATCTTTGCTGGATCGACGAGATTCCGGCATTCAGCGTGATCAGCGACTCAGTCGGATCATGCGCCGTGTCGGTTGATATCGACGGATCCGAGATCCACACCGACCGGCTCTACATGACCGAACAAGGCGCCTCCGAATTCTTCATCCGCGACATCCTCCGCGAAGAGATGGAAGCCGCGTCCAAAGTGTTCGCCGTTGTGACCCTGACAGCCACCAACACCGTTGGTTCCGCGACATTCCGGCTCAACGTCGTCTATCGGTCGCGGATCTTCGCCGGCACTGCCGCGACATTCTGCCGGGCCAACTTCCTGACCCTGTCGCCCGTCAGATCCATACCTGCAGTGCGCAGCGACGAAATCTACTACCTCCAATTCCCCGGCGAAACGCTGACGAAAGTCACGGAAACAGTGACGGTCAACTCTGTCGGCACTCCCGAAGTCGCGACAGTCTCCGAGACAGTGGCAGCCGTCAACAGCTACAAGCTCATCCGCGTGCTCGTGCCTATTGCCGACAGCTCCGGAGAATCGCAGCCGGAGGCCGTGTCGGTATCATGCGGCACACGTCGCGCCACATGGTATATTGTCGACGGTGCCGACAACCTATTCCGCTTCACCAACGCCTTCGGCGTGACGGAAAATCTCTACGCCAGAGCCTCCGTCGCCTCAAAACTGACCGTCAAAGGATCCGTCGCCACCATCCGCGCCCGACTGCTCCGCTACGACGTCGAAGAGACCGAAGAGATCACCGCCACCTTCGCGCCCGCAATGGGCGCCGACATAGTCCGGATCGGATCGCTGGCGTCCGCCCCGAATCTGACATGGTCCGCGCTGATCGACAACGTATCTTCCGGAGGCGTGCAAATCATAGTGGAATCATTCGAGGCCGTCGACGACGAAGACCCCGACAAGCTCCCGTCCCCGACACTGACCTTCCGGACCGTCGACAACACACCGCGCGTCACGCCCCCCGTCGCCGGTCGGGTCCACACAACTCCTCACTCAAGCCAATACAACTGATCATGCAAGCCATCCACCTCAAGACAGCGCTCGAGATGCTCAACGAAGGGAAGCCCGTCACGCTGACCGCACTGACGGCCAAAGGTGAAATCAACACCTACGAAGAGTGTGTCGCGCTGCCGCGTCCGGGGAAAAAGACGTGGCGCAACTACAAGATGCTCCGCTCCGGCCAGATCCGCCGGATCCGCGACGTGTTGATTATCGGAATTAACGAATTTGAAGTCTACTTATGAACGACATTAAAAAAACCTACATCCCGCCCGCTGCGGTGCTCGATCTCCCGACATGCTCCGCACTCGTCACCACCGCATCCGCCGAAGTGTTCCGCGAGATGGGGGAGATCACTCCGCGCGACTTCGGCCGCTACACGATCATGCCCTGGGGCGGCGACAACCTCATGCCCTACGACATCCTCGAGAAGATCGAAGCCGACGAGACTATGGTCTCATGTCTCGAATTTAACTCCGAAATGTGCTACGGCGCCGGCCTGACCTACGACGTCACCGACTGCCTACCGAAAGACGCCCGCCGTGTCAAAGACTTCTTCGAAGACAACGCCGTCGAGCGCTACTTCATGGGAGTCTGCCACGACTTCAAATATTTCGGATTCTGTGTGTCGGTCATCATACTCTCCAAAAACTTCAAAAACATCGTCAGGATCCGCCGCAAAGAAGCGATCTACTGCCGATTCGGAGTGGCCGACAAATCCGGCCGGATTTCGCGCGTCTACTACGCCAACTGGCGTCAGAACCCCGACGAAAAGGATATCGAAGAAATCGAGATGCTCGACGAAGACGCGCCGCTCGCCGACCTTCGCGAGCGCATCGAAAAGGGGACAGCCTCCCACAAATACGCCGTTGTGTCGCGCATCCCGACAGTCGACTCCACATATTACCCGATCCCATACTACGCCGCGCTCTTCAAAGGCCATTGGTATGACATCAAACAGCTGATCGGTGCGGCCAAATCCGCCAAGCTCCGCAACTCCGCGCCGCTCAAATACCACATCCAGATCCAATCAAGCTACTGGGAAAAACTCTACGAGCAAGAAGGGATCACCGACCCCGAAGAGCAACGCGAGCGGGCCAACAGACAAAAACAGATTTTCATCGACTACCTGACCGGCGCCGAGAATTCGGGGAAGGTGCTATTCTCCGAATTCGAAATGAATTTCGACGGCAAGCTCACCGAAGATATCCGGATCACCAAGCTCGACACCGCCACTCAAGGCGGCGACTGGTCGACCGACATTCAGGAGGCCGTCAACATGATCTGTTTCGTTCTCCGCGTCCATCCCAACCTGCTGGGAGCCGTCCCCGGCAAATCGCAATCCAACAACTCCGGATCCGACAAACGCGAGCTCTACACGATCGCCCAGGCAATCCAGAAAGCCCACCGCGACCTGCTATTCTCCGTCCACCGCCTGATCATCCGATTCAACAACTACGCCGGTGCGCGTCCCGTCTGCCCGATACTTCAGCTGACGACTCTCGACGAACACCGCGACATCAAACAATCCGAAATTTAATCCATCCCGCCATGATCATCGACAGCTACGAAGCGCTCGCGACGCTTCTCCCCAACAACGTAGCCCCCGCCATGGGCGACCCCTCGTTATTCGAAAAGATACTCCCCTACATCCGCCATGCCGAATCGTGGGTCAAAGACAATCTCTGCGACCACACTTCAAAAATGTGGCAGTCGGATGAATTCAAATACTTCATCCGTGTCGCCGTGGCCTGCGACGCCATCGAGCGCGCCTTCTCCGGTCTCGATCTGATCATGACTCCCAACGGATTCGGAGTCGTATCGACGGAGACGATCGCGCCCGCCTCGCGCGAACGCACCGCAGCGCTGCGCGCCGACATCGTCCGCATGCGCGACGCCAACATCCTCAGCGCCGTCGACATGCTCCGGAGCGACCCGCTATGGTGCGCCGGGCTCCACGGCCGGCTCTGGATGCGGTCGATCATCAGCGTATTCGACCCGATCTATCACGACGACTCCGGATCATTCTCCCTGAAAAAATACTACATCACGGCCAATCGGCTCAGCGGTTATGAATTCGACATCGCCAATCGCTCGCTCTCGGCCATGCTGCTCGAATGCCTGCGTGAAGCATCCCTGCGCGGGCAATCCTCCAAGCTGCTCAGTCAGGTCGACGGCCTGCTCCGCAAAATGGATCAAGGCTACAAGCCGACGTTTGACGATCACAGCCGGATCGTCGACATCATACGCCGCGACTCCGCCCTGCGCGTCATGTGGGACACCTCGCGCCAATCAACGCAATGGGAGCTCCCCGGATTCGACAACGACAAAAACTCCGGAGGATTCTTTTTCTGACAAATCAAAAAAAACTGACTGATATGAAACCGACCATCAACATCAACCCCCGATCCCCCTACTCCAAAATCAAAGAGCTCCTGGCGTCATCGATCACAGTGCGCAGCGTCGACGGCTGGGATCAGCTGTCAGACTCCGAAGCGTGGCAAGTGCTCCGGCTCCTGACCGCCGACGGCGTCAAGACAGCCGACGTCCCCCTGATGACATTCTTCATGCTCAACCGCTTCAACGTTGTCGGCCGAAGCGGCAACGGATTCATTGTCGCCGGCCCCGACACGATATTCGAGCTGACTCCCGAAGTGGCCGTCACTCTGGCGCGCCCCTTCGAATTCATCCACAAGCCCGCGCCGATGCCCTGGCGTCCCGGCCGGTTCCGCAAATATCTCGCCATCCGCGCCGACCTGTCCTCACTGACCTTCGCCGACTGGCTCTATATCGAAAATCATCTCCAGAGAGTGATTCCCACCGGTGATTTCTCACTGCTCGACAATCTCAACGCCCTGCTCATGGACCGCCCCAAATGGATGCGGATGCTCCTCCCGGCCGGTCATGGTCGATTCACCCGCCCCGAGCGACTGGCCGTGTTCCTCTGGCTCCAGTCGGTCAAATCCTACCTGCAGATCCGATTCCCCGACTTCTTCATCCCCGTCGACTCCAAAGAGTCGGCCGAGCCTGTCACGCCCCGCATGATGCAAGACAGCATGGACGCCCAGATCCGTGCACTGACCAAAGGCGACGCCACCAAAGAAAAGGAAGTGCTCGAGCTCAACCTATATCGAGCACTCACCGAGCTCAACGCGCTCGCCCGCGAATATCAGGAACTGAAACGGCAATCCGAAAAACGATAACAAATGAAAGAGATCCCGACCGGCCGATGGGATGCCACCGCCTACTTCCGCGACCTGACGGCAGCCAACAAGCTGACGCGCGAGCTCGGCTTCCGGTTCTGCGAAGTGTCATCGCTCCAGGGCTTCGAGGATGCGGTCCGCGACATCACCAACGCCTCCAACTTTGTCTGCGTCTCCGACACCTCCGACGGCGTCATGTCGCTCCACAGCACGCCACACATCACGCAAGTAAAAACCGTGTTTCTGGCGATGCGCCACGACATACAGTCCGCCGATCGGATGGCCAACCGCGCCAAATGTCTCGACATCGAGCGCGAGATCTTCCGTCAATTCATGTCGGCTCTGGCCAAAGAGCGCTCCATGATCGAGCAAGGGAGGATCATGATCGATCCCGACATCCGATTCTCCGAAATCGACCGATACTTCATCTCCGGCTGCGCCTGCGCTTACTTCCAGATATCCGTCACGGCCTGGTCCGATCTAATCTACCGACCCGAAGAATGGCAAACCCCGTAACATCCCGACAACGCTACATCCGCGCATTCAACACCACCATGATCGAGATCTGGCGCGAGCGGATTGTGAAGCTCAAAGCGATCCGCACCGGTGCGCTGTATAACTCCATCATCCCGCTCCGGATGGCAGCCAACGCCGACGCCTCCGACGTGTCATTCACGTGGGGCTTCGCCGAATACGGCCCGTATGTGGCCCGCGGCACCGGTCGGGAGACTCCGATCGGCAACTCCGGCGACATCGGTCGGGCGAAGATCCGCGAGGCCAAACCGTGGCTCGACAAAGCCTTTTACTCATCCGCCATGAACCTCAAAGAATTCATGGCCGCAAGTATGGGCCGCGAGGCGATTGAAGTGCTCTCCAACGCATTCGCCGACCCGATCACCGGCCGGATCACGCTCTAAATGTCTTTTAGATCCGATAGTCCGGACGGTATTTTAGCAACAGAAAAACGACTCAACCCATCATTATGGCTCAATCATCAACCGACATATCCCAGGCTATCGCCGCTTATCGGGCATCGACGCAGTCGGCGACGGTGACGCCCAACACCACGGGCGCCATCCTCGCAGCGCTGCTCGATCTGCTCAACGGTCAGACCGACACCCTGGAGGCAGTCGTCAGCGCCGCCGGTGCCAACACCGAAGCGCTGGCATCCCTGCAGAAGACGCTCGATCAGGTATTCCCCCAGATCATGGCGAAGGGGGAATACTGCGACTCCTCCGGCTTCATTCTCGTCAAAAAACTAAGCTCCGACGTGCTGCTCAGAAGCGATCCCGTGCTTAAATCGAAGCTCCCCGCCGACATCGTCTACTCCGACACTCCGCTCGGCGTGGCGCAGTTGCCGTGGGACGACGCGACATTCCAATCGAAGCTCGCCGACCTCGCGCTGACCCGCGACTGGCTCGCCGCCGTGACCACCACGCTCGCCGGCACAGAGCCGACGCGCTACCAAGATCCCAACGCGACATCATCGCTCGCTTCGCTCCGCGCCAACGGTTATTATCCCCAAGACAACCCGTCGCGGCCATACTTCGCCTACGGACTCTGGCTCTCCGCACTCGAAGCGCGAATGATGCTCGTCGACCGTTGGCATCCCTACACGGGCGGATTGCAGATGCGCTCGCGCGTCAACATCCCCGTCGGCGTCAAATCGACCGACACCAACCTCTCGCTCGCCTACTGCGTGGTTAACAACTACCTCCCGCAGGCCGTCAACCTCGGTGAGAAAGGTTGGGCGACTTCCGTCGCGCCCCTGTCGCTCTACCGCGCATTCGACAACGCCGCCAATCTGACGGCCATCGTCGGCGAGATCGACATGCGCTATCTCCCCGACGCGAAATCCGCGCAATTCATGTTCCGATCCTGTCCCAATCTGGGCAAATTCCTGCTCGCGAATATCCCCGACACGGTGACGACTCTCGACCTTACGGGCGTGGCCGATGCGTGGACTGTCGGATTTAAACGCACCGTGTCAGCCGATCAGACTGTCGCCGCAATCACCGAATCCTCACTGATGCACCTATGTCGCAACATCACGCGCGACATATCGCGCACCAAGCTCCTGCAAATTCACGTGCGCTCGGCTCACTACTCCGACTGTCAGACGGCCAAAAATTACGTTATCAACGAATTTCGCACCAACGCGACCGACACTTCCTACACACTCGCCCAACGCGCCAAATTCACCGAATGCGCCGACACACTCTCCGCGCTCGTGGAGTTTGTTGATTCCGGATCCGGCGAGATTACACCGACTTCACTGCTTTAACCCATACCGACAATGAAGAAAAACTACAAAGAAGACTTCACGGCGGTGATTCGCATGCACTATCCCGATGGCGTCACCGCCGGGATACCCGACTACGACTTCGACATGCACTTCACCTCCGGCTTCACCGAATACACCGCCGGGCGTCGCAACGGTCAGCTTTACCGATGCGCCGTCAGCGAAGCCGACCCGACGGTGCTGCTTGTGCGCTTCGACAATCACGGTCTGCATCCCTGCCCCTCGCTCGGACTGCGGATTGTCTACCACATCCCCGACAGCGACTTCCCCGACGGCTTCCGCGACATCCCGCAAACGTACCCGACCGACATCTGTCTGACTGTCGGCGCGTCCGACATACCCACCGCCGCCGAGATCTCCGTCATCCTCCCCTACATCAAAGGCGATCCCGGCAAAGACGGCAAGGATGGCAAAGACGCCGCGCCCTACGACGACACCGAGATCCGCCGCGAGATTGTCGGCCTATGGGACGCCACCGCCGAAATGCAAGCCAAGCTCGCCGACCTCTATTCCACCGAAACGCGCAACCTGCTCAAACGACTCGGCTACAACGACGACGACATCGAAGAGTATATCTGGGCAGTGGCACATTTTGACATTCCGATTACGTTGGATCAGCTACGTGAAAGCGTGAAGTTTTGGGAAAAATACGGCATTGCAAAATACGATCAGCTGGGACGGAAATTAGAACGCGTTGCTCCTAAATGGACAGAGGAAATGGAAGCCGGGGACGTTACGCCTTCACAGTTTTATTATAGATTTGTGGATACTTCCTATTATATCCCTCATATAACTACTTCTAAAACGCACCCATACCAAAGTGGGTTTTCATTTTATTGCCTTAGATACTCAGGAGGCCTTGAATTTAAGGGTACGCCATACGACACCTATACAACAGTAAATCTCAATGCCCGACAAATATGTGGAATTGGATCAATTACAGGGGATATTCTCCAATTTAGCCTTTGGGGTCAATCCTACCCCAATAATTTTAAATATATCGGGAAATTTAAGTCTAATCGTTTAAACGTAAATCTTGAAGGATGTTTTGCGTATTGTTATCAATTTACAGATTTCAGTAATATTGATATCTCATGTGCGTGGAATTTCTCCTATTTTTGCAGCATGTACAACACTATACATAAAGTAGTGTTAAGGATCCCGGATGGCACCCGGTTCCCTCCCCAAGAGCAAACGTCAATGTTCCAAGCCTTTTATGGCCGTTGGTTTGATGGTGCAAGATTTGAAATCTATTACCCTGAAAATATATATAGAAGGACTGATACCCTCATGTTTGGCGACACGTATTTTAGTGATTGTGTAATAGATTACACAAAGCCACTAAGTCCAGGGCAGACTGATGGTTGGTTTGGCATGTCGTATGCAGTGCGAGGGACCGTAAATAGGATAAACATCCCATATTTAGATTTCTTATATATAACGTCTTTATGGGATGATGGATATTACAACTCATCAATCAACTATGGCGTCTGGGAGGTGAACGCGCCTATGTTACAGAGATTGGGATCGTTGGGTTATCCGGAAGACATAGAAGGCATGAACGTTACCCTATTCAACGTCGGGGGCAATTGCCATCAGCCAAAGACTAACGTCTTCCCAATCGACAAGATTATGCGCCCGTATTACTTCAATTCGGATTCATTCGTTCGCGGTTTAAGGTCGTGGGTGAGCGTCCCGGCGGACGGAAGACCATGTGGCGTCACAATGCTCCCGACTCAGTTTGAAGTGATACCCGAAGACGTAATCGCCGATCTCTCTGAAAAAGGCTTCACAATCTCCGTAGTATAACCATTCACTAAATCACTCTCACATCATGGAATTTACAGAAAAAACAATACGTTCACTGCGACCCACTGAGGGGCATTTGCTGACACAGGCGGCCGACGTGGCCGACGCCGACCGGATCTTCTCGACTCTCGTCTATCTCGCCGTAGGTGATTCGCCCGACAATTGGCGCGAGATCACCGAAGCCGAAGCCGACGCAATCCGCAAGCGCGTCGCCGAAGAGCGCGAGGCGCAACAGAAAGCCGAAGCCGCCGAAGCGCGACGAAAGGAACTGGAGGCGGAACTGGCCGCACTCAACGCCGGGGAGGGCGTCGGCAATGCGTGATCTGAAGTTTGTGCATTCATTCTCGACTCGCCCCCTGCTGATCGATTGCTATGGCATCGACGGCATGGTGCGGATGCTGTCGCAAGTGTGGTATTTCTCGCTGTCGGTGGCTTATCTGAAGAAGCTCGGCGCGAAGATTGTGCTACACACCGATTCGCTCGGCAAAGCGCTCCTCGGGCATCTGCCGTATGACGAGATCCGCACCACGCTCGACGATTGGCCGGACGGTATCAATCCCCGATTCTGGGCGGCGGGAAAGTTTGTCGCCCTGCTCAATGAGTCCGCGCCCTGCATTCATATCGACGGCGATGTGTTCATCAAGCGCGAATCACTCCTGGAGCTGATAGCCGACAAGCTCGACAGCGCCGACATGCTCGTGCAGTCGTCAGATCCGGCCTGCATGTACAAGATGGAAGAGCCGCTGTTTGCGAAAGCCGCGCAGTTCTGCTCGGAGCATGGCATCGTAGCCGACGGCCAAGACTCTCTCAACACCGGATTGCTCGGATTCCGCGACGACGCCACGCGTCTCCGACTCTGCGAAAATTATCTCGAAGTCGTGCGCCACTTCTCGGCCAACTTCGCCGAAGATCTCGACAGCGGTCAGATGCTGACCCCCGACCTGCTCGCCGAGCAAAAAATGGTGGCCGGCTTCTCCGACATGATGGGATGGCGCGTCGACAAGCTGCTCGACAACTGTCATCAAGCGGCCACAATCGGTTATCAGCATGTTTTCACCGTCGACAAGATCAACAACATGCCCTCCTGTATGGCCACTCTGAAAGCGGTTGATCCGGATATCTACGAAACCACCGCGCGACTCTGCGGCGGAGAGTTGCCGTGGCGCGCATGGCTCACCGCTCCCGACGAAGAAACGCCCGACACTCCGACACCCCCGCGACCCGACAACATAACATTCACCTCAGACTACAAAGATTTTCAGCTATGTCACACATGAAAGACGAATGGGACAAGATGACGATCAAAGAACTGATCACCTACTCGCTGAGCATTCTCTGCATGGCGGCGGCGATTGTGGCCGTGTTTCTGGGTCTGCACTTAGAGCCGCGCGGCGAGATCCACGCGTCGGTGCTGACCTACTTCGGCATTTCGTCGGCCTTCTGCGGATCACTGCTCGGTATCTCCGCCCATTATTCCAACGAACTCAACAAATTCAAGGCGTCGGTGATCGACTCGCTCCCGACAGGGAACCCGGTCAAGCAACAGCTCTGACGCCCGACACTCACACACATACACTATCACTCATCATGAACACGATCAAACGAGGAAGCCGTGGCGCGGATGTCGTCACGCTCCAGAAGATTTTAAATCTCGCTACCGACGGTATATTCGGGCCACTGACCGAAGAAGCCGTGCGCGAGTTTCAGCGCGGTCACGGATTGGCCGTCGACGGCATTGTCGGCCCGAAGACGTGGGCGGCTCTGAATGTCGCGCCGTCAAGTCGCGCGGTTGACGAGATCATCATCCATTACTCCGCGACTCCCGAGGGGGAGAACTTCACGGTAGATCAGATCCGACAGATGCACCTGCAGCGCGGTTTTGCCGATATCGGCTACCATTGGTATATCGACGCCCACGGGGCGATCTTCGCGGGTCGCTCGGAGTCGTTGGCCGGTGCGCATTGCACAAATCACAACACTCGCTCCATCGGGATCTGCTATTGCGGGGGATGCCCTCCGCGATCGGTCAGCGGTTGGGCGAATATCGGCAAGGATACGCGCACCGAAGCTCAGAAAGCGGCGCTGATCCGTTGCATCAAGGATGTCAAGTCACGCTATCCCGCCGCGACCGTACACGGCCACTGCGAATTTGCGTCGAAGCCCTGCCCCGGATTCAACGCCAAGGAGGAATACAAAAACCTTTGACGGACATGGGACGCTATAACCGACATGACGATCGGCGCGACGACACGACTTCGCCCGACACTCTCGATGCGTTGCTGATGGCGCTGGGTCACGCGGCGGGATTCCTAATCGCCCTGCTCCTGCTGATACTGATCGGCCTGCTGGGGGGATGCTCCCGACGGGTCACGGGGACGGTCGAGACGGTCTACGATACGCGCGTCGACACGGTATATGCCGAGCGCACGGTGACGCGCGTCGATTCCGTAGTCGTGGAGCGCGTCAGTCGACTGATTGTGCGTGACAGCATTGCTCCGCGTCTCGACTCCTTAGGCGCGATCAGCGGCTACGATCACTATCACTACGAGCAACAGAGCGACAGCGAATCCTCCGACCGTGCGCGATTCTTAGCGGCACTCGACTCACTGAGCCGCGTATCGGCACAAACGACCGACCGCGCCACGCAAACGACAATCGAAGTCGCCGCCCCGCTATCGTGGTGGCAAAAGACGCTGATGGCCGTCGGCGGCATCGTGGTCATGACTGCCATCGCAGTCGGGATTTATTGGCTGAATCACTTCATACGCGGTCAGCCCGGCTGACTCTGATTTAATACTATCGACACACACCCGATCGAGGGCGCGGAATCAACTCCGCGCCCTCATTTTTTTTGCTCGATCGGGCCCGACCGGCGGATGCTCTTCGGCTTCGGGCGGGGAGTGCTTCGGGCGTTTCGGGCGCCGTCGGGTGATTGTCGGTTAGTTTCGGCGTTATCAATGAGTTACGTACGGCAATAGCACGGCATATAGCGCTCACCGAAGGTTCGGAAAGGGGCGTCGTTCGGTAGGGCGTGGGGCGGCTCTTCTCTTCGAGATTAAGCATGATTTTTCGATTTTCGGATTATAATTAACCGATTTCCAACAATTTAACCGGTTCAACCGGTTAAAATCACCGACAAATCACAATTCTCGGCTCGATTTCATGTTTTTTCAGTGAAATTTGGTGGGATGGCGAAAATGTAATAACTTTGAATTGACCGCACTTCGTTTAGTATGATTTAGCAATCCATTTCATTGCGAAGCGGTTGGGCCCTCGCCTTATGGCGGGGGCCTTTCCATATATATAGCTCGAGCCGAAAAAAATAGTAAAAAAGTATCTGAAAATTTGGATAGTAAAGAAATAATTACTAACTTTGTAGTGTTCAAAGGAACAAGAGATAAATAACATGTTTCATCCTTAAAACTTCAAAAATGGAAGACGAAGTATTTAAGAAAGAGCTTCAGGAACTGACAGCGATGCTCGAAAATCTAAGGTTGATAAGAGACCGAGAGCAAAGAAGAAAGTTCAAA
>CAMWNT010000023.1 GCA_947175695.1 uncultured Porphyromonadaceae bacterium | reverse complement strand
AAATAGAGCAAATGAGGCAAAATCCGCGAAAAGTGGTCCAAATCACGATCTATTATGACGATTCCACCTTCGAGACGTTCACTCCCAAAGGATGAGCATGAAGAAATGATAGACCGAAAGGAGGCTGACCGTTTTTTTTCAGCAGGATTAAGAAATCGCCCGGTTGGGAAAAGCCTATTCGGGAATGTTTCAAATATACGAGCGTGTGTTCGCAAGAACATACGCTCTCTTTATAGATAATGGCACGACCAATACTATCGGGGTCAACCGGGATATTGAACATCCGAAAATTGCATCGTATGTCAGCCCGGCAAAAATGTCGGCTATGTTGACGACTCGAAACTGCAATGCCGATCGGCGATACAGAGAGGTGTTCGAATGTGCCCGGATCCGGTAGTTTTCATGTTAATATTTTTTGCATATCCGACCCTCTCGAATATCGCCATTCCTCCCGATGGCGCAACTTGCGGCAGAGGATTCGAGGCATCTCAAAAATGCAATAAACGATAATTTAAGTTCGTTAAGATATAAGTGGGATATGCTCCACTGACTGCAAGAATGAAAGCATCCAAAAAAGTAAGACTAACAAATACGCGAACAAATAAAACATTTATAAAATCCGCGGTTTTAATTTCCGCGTTATATTTCGCAAATTCAGCTGATCTTTTTGCCGCGCCTGAATTACGTTTCAGGGGCAACACATTAAATGTGCTGTCAGAAACGCCCGAGCGCTCTACCGGTCTAGATAAAATCTATATTGTCTACAACACCCAGAATGTAGATTTTATTTACACATCACCTTCCGCATCGCAAGTCAGAATCTACAAATATTCCAATCTTGGCGGAGGCTATGCGGAGCAGGTCGGTTCGATTGTCGACGGCCAGGATGTCATTGTCGAAAACATAGAGGGAAATGTCGGATATATCATCGAAGATTCCGACAAACGATATTACTACTGGATCGTCAATTATCTTCCCTATAGATTCAGCATAAATTCCGTCAAAGGTGCGGCTCAGCAAGAGTGTGATGCGACGATTCTTGATGTCGATGGTTCGGCGTCTCCAATACGTTATTATACGATCACCGGCCAACCCATCACTCTCGACCGAGAAATCAAAGTAGAATTCGACAGTCAGGAATGGGATGAATCGGCGATGGATTTCCGTACGATTCCGGAGGTCAGATATGTGGCAAGTTTCAGTTCGCAATTACGACTGTCGCCCCCTGCATATTGCAGCACATTTTTCCATATAAGCGGTGATAAATTTTTGCGCGAATGGAATTGGACTGCGGAAGCGGAAAGCGAGGTTATTCAGCCGATGGCAATAATGGTCAATACTCGCGCCGAGCAAGACGGTGTGACCGATGAATACGCTTCCCGATCGGCGCGTAGAAAAAATGTAAATATCCGGCGTGGAATTGCAACGCGTGCCGACGGAGATTCCGACGCGGCATCCGGCGATGCTTGCGGAGCGTCAAATGACGCAAGCAACGAGATTACTTCCGGCATTGAAGGACTTGGAGGATCCGCGCCCGCAGAAATCGAATTTTACGCATATACGACAGAGGGTGTGCTCCATCATGAATGGCAGTTATCGAGAGACGAAGAATTTGAAGAATTGGAATTCAGATTCTATCAGCAAAATGTCGACTACACATTTATGGACGAAGGCACCTACTATATGCGATATGTCGGTAGTAATGCCGACGGATCTTGTGAGGCCGTCGGCGAGACTTATACAATTACAATCGGCGCGTCGGAACTTTTATGTCCGAATGCATTCACTCCCGATGGTGACGGCGTCAACGATGAATGGAAGGTCAGCTATCGTTCGATCACAGATTTCAAATGCTGGATATTCGACAGATTCGGCGCTCAACTTTTCTATACCGATGATCCTCAAAAAGGATGGGATGGAATGCGTGGTGGAAAAGTCGTGCCGACCGGAGTGTATTATTACGTAATCCAGGCAACCGGCGCAGATGGCAAAAACTATAAAAAGAGCGGTGATATCAACATTCTCCGTCATCGAAGTGTTTCATCATCAGAATCGACTACTGAGTGATCAGCAGTCAGCAACGGAATTTTAAAACCGTATTAAGTTCTTTTAAACGTTTCTAAACCGTTTCAAAACTTTATGAAAGAATCTACAGTGTATGATCTCTCGGATGCAGTCGTCGTTGAAGGCGCGAGAGTGCATAATCTTAAGAATATAAATGTCACATTTCCCCATAATGCATTGTCGGTAGTGACCGGCCTTAGCGGATGCGGGAAATCGTCGCTTGCTTTCGACACTGTATTTGCCGAAGGTCAGCGTCGATATATCGAGACATTTTCGTCATATGCACGCAATATGCTCGGGTCGCTCGAGCGGCCGGATGTGGATAATATCAGCGGCTTGAGTCCGGTCATAAGCATTGAGCAAAAGACCGTCAATAAAAATCCACGTTCGACAATAGGCACAACTACGGAAATCTACGATTTCTTTCGACTTCTTTATGCTCGACTGGGAGAAGCCCGGAGCTACCTGAGCGGCGAGAAAATGGTCAAATACACCAAAGATAAAATCGTAGATCTTATCCTTGAACGCTTCGAAGGGAAACGGATCTGCATACTTTCCCCGCTTGTAAAAAACCGTAAAGGACATTATAAGGATCTCTTCGAGAATCTGCGAAAGAAAGGCTACATGCGAGTGCGCGTCGACGGCGTCATGCGCGAGCTGAGCTTCGGGCTGAAACTCGATCGCTACAAGAACCATGATGTAGAGTTGGTGGTAGATCGCATACGTGTCGACCGCGCCGAGACCGACCGTCTGCGCTCAACCGTCGACACGGCGCTTGCGCAGGGTGAAAAGCAGATGATGGTCTACGACGCGGAGACCGAAGAAGTAACCCACTATTCGCAATCCCTGATGGATCCCAAGACGGGACTTTCATATCCCGAACCGGCCCCCCACAACTTTAGTTTCAATTCGCCGCAAGGGGCTTGCCGGCGTTGCAAAGGGCTCGGGGTGGTCAATATGGTTGACGAAGAAAAGGTCATACCCCGCCCCGACCTCTCAATCTACGATGGAGCCATCGCTCCCTTGGGAAAATTCAAGAAATCCATGATATTCTGGCAGATCGCGGCGATATGCACTCTCTATGGCGCGGATATACGCACTCCGGTCAAAGATCTGCCTCGCGAGGCTCTCGACGATATACTTGGAGGCACCGACGTCAAGCTCCAGCTCGAGAATGACACTCTATCCACAAACTATTCCGATGTGACGTATGACGGCATTGTGAAATATATCGAGATGCAGCAGGATGAAGATGCCGGCACCGCCGCCAAAAAATGGAGCGGCCAGTTTTTCTCTGTTGTGGAATGTCCGAAATGCCATGGCAAGCGACTTAACGAGATCTCCCTCCATTACTTCATCGACGGCAAGAATATCGCCGATGTCGCCTCTATGGATATATCCGAGCTCTACGAATGGACTCTTACTCTTGAAGACAAAATCGATCCATCGCGTCGGGCTGTAGCGACTGAAGTGCTGAAAGAGATCAGATCCCGTCTGCGCTTTTTGCTTGATGTCGGGCTCGACTACCTATCGCTCAACCGCTCCAGCAGCACGCTAAGCGGCGGCGAAAGCCAGCGCATACGCCTTGCGACTCAGATCGGCTCGCAACTCGTCAATGTGCTCTACATTCTCGACGAGCCATCTATCGGACTGCATCAGCGCGACAACGAACGCTTGATTCAAAGCTTGAAGACGCTTCGCGATGCGGGCAACAGCATAATCGTTGTCGAGCATGATAAAGACATTATGAAAGAGGCCGACTGGATCGTCGATATCGGTCCCGGCGCCGGGGTTCATGGTGGAGAAGTGGTGTATCAAGGCACGCCTGTCGACATGAATGCCGCCCACACGCTGACCTCCGACTATATCAATGGCGATCGACGCATTGAGGTGCCTTCAGTTCGTCGCGAGGGCTCCGGCAAAGAAATTGTGATCAAAGGCGCGTCCGGCCACAACCTGAAGGATGTCGAACTTCATCTGCCCTTAGGAAAATTCGTGTGTGTGACCGGCGTCAGCGGCTCAGGCAAATCCTCTCTTATCAATTCGACGCTACAGCCGATACTCTCGCAAAAACTATATCGATCGCTCCAACCGCCCCTTGCATATAAAGAGGTGGAAGGTCTTGAAAATATCGACAAGGTAGTGACAGTCGATCAATCCCCGCTGGGACGCAGTCCGCGATCAAATCCGGCCACCTACACCGGGGTATTCGCCGACATAAGAAAACTCTTTGTCGAGCTTCCGGAATCCAAAATTCGCGGCTATAAACCCGGACGATTCTCCTTCAATGTCAGTGGTGGAAGATGCGAAGTGTGTAAAGGCAACGGCTACCGCACAATCGAGATGAACTTCCTTCCGGATGTGCTTGTGCCATGCGAAGAATGCCATGGAAGGCGCTACAATCGGGAGACGCTTGAGGTCAGATACAAAGGTAAATCGATCTCGGATGTGCTGGAAATGACAGTCAATGAGGCGGTTGACTTCTTTGCCAATGTGCCGGCTATATTGAGAAAGATCAAGGTGCTTCAAGACATCGGCTTGGGATATATCCGTCTGGGACAGCCGTCGAGTACACTCTCCGGAGGTGAAAATCAGCGTGTTAAGCTTGCGACAGAGCTTGCGCGGAAAGCCACGGGCAACACGCTCTTCTTGCTCGACGAGCCGACGACAGGCCTTCATTTCGAGGATATACGAGTTCTGCTGAAGGTTATCAACCGCTTGGTAGAAGTCGGCAACACTGTAGTCGTCATCGAGCATAATCTTGACATAATCAAATGTGCGGACTATGTCATCGACATGGGGCCCGAAGGGGGGCGCGGCGGCGGCAAGATAGTAGCCGAAGGCACACCGGAAGAGATCGCTGTGGCCGACTGCCCGACGGGCAAATTCCTGCGCCCCGAATTGTAAAGCGGCTTTCTTCGGCGGCCGTCGCAGGCGACTCATGCGCTGACAAAGCGCGACGGATCAAAGCGCGGCTGACAAGATTTGACTAAGGGAATTCAGAATTTATCATTAAAACAAGAGAAAAGGATAGTAACTTTGCGTTGTAGAAGCTCTATCCTTTCCTCTATTCTCAAATAGTACATAATCACGATTATGTTAAATCTTGACAATAATACGCGAATATGAACCCTCCGGCGTCGGCCCTCTTTTGGTCGGCGCCAAATTTTTTTTGATGGCAATTTGAATGCCAACGGTTGATATATGCATGTCGGAAATTGCGAAATGTGTCGGAAAATCGGCTGAAGATATTTCAGAATGGCGACAATCGTAGAATTTGCGGATTTGGAGCCGAGGCGGCCGATTAACGGTGATGTAAATTATCTGTCAGTAAATTAACTATTGTTAAAACCTAATCACGCCAAGGTTGTTATATAGATAAAAGGATTCAGAGAGTGTTTGAATTTAATCTGATCAATGGTGGTTTCAAACTCGCCGAATCCCGACTTGAATGTAGCGATCAGTCGATCTCCCCGATCAGACGTCGCCTCATTGAGAGCTTCGCCACAGCGGCTATTGCAAGAGGTTGCTTTTGTAATGTAAGATTCACACTCACAGCTGATTGGCGAAATCGGATGTTGCTCTTGGGCTGCTTGGTCGATCCATCTTCGCCGAGAGCGCGAATCAGGAGGTCTGCCCTCTTTTGTCATTATCTTAAGGCTGTGATTCATAGCCTTATGCGCGATTTCTATAAACTCTTAACAATAATAGAATCTTAATTTTAATGATATGAAAAAGATTGTTTCTATCGTTGCTTTGGCTCTATGCTTCAGCGGCGCGGTGTTCGCTCAGAACATCTCCAAGTCTGAGCTTAAAAGTCTACAGACATTCTTAAATCAGCCGGCTTCGGAAGGTGGCAATAATGCCGAGGCTCTGAAAATGGTCGGGAGCAACTATGCGGCCTGCCCGGGTATAAAAACCGAAAACGGCCATGTCACCGAGATTGACTGGAGCGGCCACAAGCTGGCCGGCACATTAAATCTCTCCAACTTCCCCAACCTGAAGACACTTAAGGTCAACGACAATAAGATCACGGCCATAGTGCTCTCAAATAATCCATCGTTGCAGGTGGTCAACGCCTCACGCAACTCTATCTCATCTGTCGAGATTCAGAACTGCCCCGGAGTGCAGGAACTTCGACTCAACCGCAATCGACTCAGCGAAATTGAACTTGGCAGCACTCCCCTCCTCAAGGTGCTCAATGTCGCATCCAACATGATGGAAGCTCTCGACATCAGAGACCTCGTCAACCTTCAGAGCCTCAACTGCACCAGCAATAGGCTTCAGGTGCTTGATGTGTCGATGTGTCAGAATCTGAAAAACCTCTACGCGGGCTACAACGATCTGACTTCGATCACCCTTGCGGGTCTTCCGAAGCTCGAGAACCTCAACCTTAACTCCAACAAGCTTCAGAAGATGTATCTGCAGAATCTTCCGAATATCCAGACAATCTTTGTCAGCGACAATCATATGTCGCAGTTCGCGGTCAGCGACTGCCCCACTCTGCTCGATGTCTATGCCGCTTACAACGATCTGACATCCTTCACAGTGGAAAACTGCAATAATCTTGCCTTTGTCAATCTTGCCTGGAACGATCTGACCTATTTGAGCCTCTCCAACCAGAACTTCCTGCAGCGGCTCAATGTCAGCAACAACCAGCTCCTGACGCTTGATGTATCGTTCGATCCTATGTTGACATACGTCAATATCGTTGGCAATACCACACTTACAGACTTCCGCACAGAGGGCGACACGGCTCTTCGACAGGTTGTCGGTGTATGGGATACAATGGAATAACCCTTTTGATTGAACTTCAACCCTCCAAGGAGAGTGTGTCGGCAGGCACACTCTCCTTTTTCCTTTTTAAGGCCGGTCAGACTGATAAGATGCCGGGCACTCCCCCGAGCCCGTAGCACTTAAATGGTAAGGATTGGATTTTCGAGCGATTTCCGGATCATATGAAATCGAAAAAATAACGCATGAATATTGTATAAATAATAAATTGTTTGTAAATTTGTAGGTTCAGAGTCCGATGGAAGAGAGCTTGCGCTTTTGGAGAGATAAGAGAGTGTAGGCTTTCAGTGACGGTTAGAATTTAAGCCGTCGCTGAAAGGTCGGCGGCAGTCGGCCCGGATCCTCGGAAAAATTCTAACAGGATTGACAAATGAAAAATATTCTGATTGCCGATGCCGGCAGCACAAAAATAGAATGGAGCATAATCTCGGAAGACGGCGAGCAAGAAAACGCCGTGTCGACTCATGGGATGAATGCGCTCATGGCTGAGCCGAACGAGATTGTGGCGCTTTTCAAAAAAGTGGGCGCAATGCTCGGGCAAGATGAATCGTTCCAGGAGATCCACTACTACGGTGCCGGATGTGCGACGCCGGCGATATGCGAGAAGATTCATTCCGCCATTGCAGAAGTATGGTGTGCCGGAACAACGCTTGTCAACTCCGACCTGCTTGGGGCTGCAAGGGCGCTCCACGGGCGAACCCCGGGCATAGCGTGCATACTTGGCACAGGATCAAACTCCTGTCTCTACGACGGATCGACGATATCTGCCAATGTCCCTTCGCTCGGCTTCATCCTTGGCGATGAAGGAAGTGGCGCGGCGCTCGGCAAGCGATTGATTTCCGACGCATTCAAAGGGCAACTCCCCAAGAATGTGCGCGACAAATTTCTCGACATGTATGAGCTGACGCTGGCCGACATACTCGATTACACATATCGGCGTCCCGCCGCGAATCGATTCATGGCCTCACTCGTGCCTTTTTTGAAAGAGCATTTGTGGAATCCCTACGTCTACTCGATTGTCAGAGAGGAATTCATCGCATTCATTCGCCGCAATGTGGCTATGTATCAGGGGAGCCACTCCCTGCCGTTGGCATTCACCGGCTCCATAGCCTATCACTTTGCCGACATTCTTAGAGAGGCAGCCGACAGCCAGGGCTTCAAGGTGGATAAAATCGAGAAATCTCCCATGCCCGGTCTGATTTCCTTTCACTCCGAAACGAAGGCTGTGTGACGCTATTGGCAGGCATCCGGCCCAAAGCCAATCCACTTTCATAAATTCAAAAACGACTCAAAATGGACAAAAGAAAGAAGTTGACGCACCGTATGGCAATAGTCATGCTTGCCGTCGGGATGGCAGCAGTCGGCCATGCGCTTCCGGCGCGTGCCGAGTCTGAACTGATCTACGTGGCGCCACTCTTCGAATATCCGATAGCTCCCGAAGAACTCCCCGACCTCCAGACAAAATCCGATTGGCTCATGGAGCATTTTTGGGATTCATTTAATTTCAAATCGACAACGAATGTCGACCAAAATGCCCTCAACGATGCATTCGGCGTCTATAGCGCCGCAATGATGTATGCCTCAAGGGCCAAAGCGCTCGCGTCGGTGGAAAACATAGTGAAATCGATCAAGGGCAATCCCGCCATGACCCTGCAATTCGCGAAAGCGGCCGAAGAGGCATTCTATGGCCCGCGAGCCATCGGCTGGAGCGACGAAGTCTACATTCCGTTTCTCAAAGCTGTCATAGCCGATAAAAAGCTGTCAGACACCCGCAAAGCCCGCTATGTGGCTCAATACGACAATATCAAAGCCAACGCCATCGGAGCCAAATTCCCCAAACTCAGAATGACTCTGCGCGACGGACGCCATCAAGATTTCCAGCCATCGACCGACTACACTATAGTCGAGATCGGCAACCCCGACTGCGACGACTGCCGATTCGCCAGAATGAAACTCGAAATGGCCTCCGACCTTAAGACAATGGTCGAAGAAAAGCGGCTGACAATATCTTTTATAGTGGCCGACGCTGTGCCGGAAGAAGAATCCGACATTCTGACACTCCTCTCAGACTATCCCGCCGCCTGGATCACCGGCATCTCATATGGAGCCGACGACAAGCTCGATATCCGCCAGACTCCCACCTTCTATGTGCTTGGGAAGAAAGGCGAAATACTGGCTAAAAACCTGGATGTGGCCGGCGCCGTCGATATGATTCGGTCGATCACCGGGAAATAAAATGTGAGAGAGAGCACTGATCTGATCAGGTTAATAATATCCCTATGAAAATTAAAGAATTTATAAAGACTGTCTACATACGCTCATGCGGCTACAGCTATACTAATCTCGGGCGCCTCTTTCTGCGCCTTTTCACAGGAGTCATGATGCTGCAGTTCGGAGTGCGTCAGATCGCATGGTTCGAACGTACGAGCGGATTCTTCCCCTCTATATTCGGAATGACGCCGGAATGGTCGCTGGGAGTATTCATTGCCATAGAAATGGTGTGTTCGATATTCCTGATGTTCGGATTCATGACCCGCATGATGACAATTCCTCCGTTTGTCGCCATGCTTGTGGCCGAATACCATATTCTGCACAACACCCTGCGCGAAGCCCCCTATCTTCTGACGTGGCAGTCGCAAGGCTACCTTCCTATAATGTTTCTCGGAATCTACTTCTTCATACTTCTTGTCGGCCCCGGCAAGATATCGATCGACTACTTCCTTTCGCTTCATCTGATCCATTCGGCCGATAAGAGCGAGGATGAAGAGCTCGAAGAAGTCTGAGAAACGGTTGTCAAATTTAACTCGATAAAAGAAAGATGGCAAAAATAGCTGTACTCGTATCGGGAGGTGTGGACTCGGCCGTCGTGGTCGATAAACTCTATCGCGAGGGTCACGACCTTCACCTCTTCTATATCCGCATCGGAATGGACAATGGCGAAGGCGACTGCTCGGCAGAAGAAGATATCGAAATCTGCAGCCTCATTGCCCGAAAATATAATCTGCCCCTCGAGATTGTCCCGCTTCACGACGAATATTGGGAGCATGTCATGGCCTATACGCTTGCGACGGTGGAACGCGGCCTGACGCCGCATCCGGATATGATGTGTAACAAAATGATCAAATTCGGATTCTTCGAAGAGCGGAAAGGACATGAATATGATGCAGTGGCCACAGGCCACTACGCCTCTATTCGAGAGATCGGCGGCTATCGCTTTCTGGCCACGGCCGCCGATCCGGTCAAAGATCAGACCGACTTTCTCGCGCAGATCACACGCAAGCAACTTGCGCATCTGATGTTTCCGCTGGGCGATCTGCCCAAAAGCGAAGTGCGGCGACTGGCCTCCGAAGCAGCCCTCCCCAACGCCACCCGCAAAGACTCCCAGGGGATATGCTTCCTCGGCAAGATCGACTATTCAGAATTCATAGAGCGCAAACTTGGAGTGAGGGAAGGTCCGATTGTAGAGATCGAGACCGGCAAAAAGATCGGCACTCACCGCGGCTATTGGTTTTATACGATCGGCCAGCGCAAAGGGCTCGGCCTCAGCGGCGGCCCATGGTATGTGGTCAGAAAGAATATCCGCGACAATGTCGTGTATGTCTCCAACGGCTATAACACGGCCATGCAATACGGGCGTCGCATCGCCGTCGAAGAAATGAACTGGATCACGCTTGATCCATTCAGTTCCGACGCGCCCCGACAATTTCGCGCCGAAGACAACTCTCTTGAAATCTCTTTCAAGACACGCCACACTCCGGAATTCTCTCATGGCCGGATGATCCGCTGCAAAAACGGAGGCTACAGAGTGGAATCCGACTCGGATGTGCAGGGCATCGCGCCCGGACAGTTCGTCACAGTCTATACCCCCGACTGCAAGCTATGCCTCGGATCAGGAATGATATCGCTGCCGACAACAAAAAGACGTCGCCGACACGCTGTGCATTCCGCTCCCGCTACTGACGAAAAAGCATCGATCGATGCGGCCGTCCATCCCGACACAACCACCATTTAACCCTCACCCATCAAAAAAGATGAAAAAACGACATCGCCTGCGACTGATAGGCATAACATATAATCAAATTGAATCCGGAGTGTATGCCGTGATTCTTGAGGAAGAAAACGGCGACCGACGCATTCCGATCGTTATCGGATATGCCGAGGCTCAAGCAATCGAATGCAAACTTCAGGAAGTAAAGACTCCCCGACCGCTCAGCCACGACTTGATGAAATCCATACTCGACAGTTTCAAACTGACGTTGCAGGCTGTCGAAATCCACAAACTCCCCAGTGGAGTGTTTGCCGCCGACCTGATAATCGAAGGGCCCGACGGCGACCTTCGTCGAATCGACGCCAGATCTTCCGATGCACTCGCGCTCGCGATACGCGCCGACGCTCCGATCTTCACCTCGGCCGAAGTGCTCGATGAGGCCGGCTTCCGTCCGCGCGACATTATGAAAAAGCGCGAATCGGCTCCGGCCGAGGTCACTGGCGAAGAATTGCTCATGGCCGGCGCCGACAACTCCCGTCACGCGATAGAGATCGAATCATTCGACCATCTTGAAGATGCGATTGCCAATGATGAAATCCCGGTTGAAGATGTAGATGGCGAAATCATGGAATTTCTATCCAACTTCACGGAAAGGGAAATCGAAATCCAAATTTCAAAATTTGCGGCAGCGGAAAAATATGAAGTTGCCGCTCGGCTCAAGACACTCCTCAAACGCCGGCGCGACAATAATAACGACGATACAAAATGAGGTCGTCACCGCGCAGCCTAAGAGTATGTTTAGCTTTAACACGATTAAAGGACGCCGACTCTTCTGAGGGAATAAAACTAAACCTACTCTAAATATCCACCGCTAAAAATGTCAAAAAAAATATGAAGAATAGAAAGAAAAGAGTCGAAGTAATTGTTGACCTTATAAAATCTCAATGTGTAGGATCGCAGGAAGAACTCTCAAGAATGCTTATGGAAAGAGGATTCAAAGTCACCCAGGCCACCCTATCCCGCGACCTGAAGATGCTCCACACCACAAAAGTGCCAACAGATCGTGGCACATACATGTATGTGCTCCCCGATTCAAACTCACTCAAAGACAAACTTCTTGCCGCCGGCCAGCTTGAGATGAACGCCAACTATCAGAGTGGATTCATCTCGCTTCAGATTTCAGGCAACATGGCTGTAATCAAAACACGCAACGGCTATGCGCCCGGTCTGGCCTATGATATCGACATCTCAAATCATCCTGATATTTTAGGCACAATCCCCGGCTCCAATACAATCTTCGCCGTCATGCGCGACGGAATGACCGAAGAAGAAATGAGAAAAGTGCTCGGCCGATTTCTCCCTCTCGACAAGAACTTCTTCCAGTTTTGACCCCTCTCCTAACTAATACGTAAAAAAAACAGACGTAAATGATAAAAGTAGGAATAGCCGGAGCCGATTCCCGGATAGCCGGCGAGATTCTCCGCCTGTGTCTTCATCACCCCGATGTCGACATTGTGTCGGCATACGCACCGGCCTATGCCGGTCGAAGTGTCGCGAGTGTGCACACCGGATTCATCGGCGAGCCCAGGCTCCTTTTCTCCTCCAGTTTCGACGCTACGGCCTTGGATGTGGCATTCATAATGCATCCGATTTATTCCGACAGCGATTGGGCCAAACTGATGAGTGATCGAAAGGATCTTCGTCTGATAATATTCCCGGGAGCCGAATCTGTGGCAGGTGCGCTTCCCAGCTCGCCGGTGTATGGACTCTCGGAGATCAACCGCAAGCCGATGGTGCGCGGAGCCCGGGAGGCTATTGTGCCGGACTGTGTGGCGTCGCCTGTGCTTGTGGCCCTATATCCTCTGGCCATGCATCTGATGCTCTCAGGGGATATCGACATCCGGCTTTCCGCCCCCGCCGATATCATCACTCCGGAAAGGCTCGCCGCATCATGCGATGAGATCCGTCGGATTCTCGCGTCTGTGCAGACAAGCTACAACGGCAACGTCAGGATCACGGCTTGTGACTCCGGCGCGGCAAGACGGATGCTGATCGAGATGAAGATCACATCCGCCACACCCGTCGAAGAACTGCTTAAAATCTACGATTCAGTCTACGACGATCATAATTTCACACACGTCGTCACATCCCCGATCACTCCGGCCGAAGTGGAATCGACAGAGCGTGTCGTCATTAGTGTCGGCAAATCCGCCCCTTCGGAAATCTCGCTGACGGTGGCCGCAGATCCAAGAATGCGTGGCGGCGCCGGAGAGGCGATTCATATCATGAATCTCTTTCTCGGACTTCACGAGACAACCGGGCTTGATCTGAGATCCACGGCCTGGGAAATCTGATCCTCCGGCAGAGTCAATCGTAGCCTCTTTGAAGGTTTGAGGGCCGGAAACATTATCGGCCACGGAATGTGTATTTAATCCAAAACGCGCATAAAAGAGTTATTATGTCAGTCAATAAAATCATACTTCTCGGCTATGTCGGCAACGATCCCGAGATCAGATATCCCGAGAAAGACTTCACTGTGGCACGCCTTTCATTGGCGACATCCGAGCCTAAGGGTATCGGAGGCGCCGAAGTGACGGATTGGCACACATGTATCTTCACCGGCAAGAATGCCGTCATTGTGGAAAAATACGTCCGCAAAGGATCGCGGCTCTATCTTGAAGGCAAAATGCGATATAGGGATTATGAAGATCGCTTCAAGGTCAAGCGTCGGGCCGCAGAAGTGGAAGTGATCACATTCGAGCTCCTCGGTCGCTCCGGCCAATAAACTAAAGCAAACTAAAATCAATAATAATAGATAATGAGAAAATGGAGAATTGAAGATTCAGCCGAGATCTACAATATCGGCGGCTGGGGTCTGAAATATTTTTCAATCAACGATAAAGGGAATGTGCAGGTTGTAGCCCGACAAGGATTCGCTCCGATCGATCTGGCCGAAGTCATGGCCGATCTACATCAGCGTGATGTCACGGCTCCCGTGCTGCTCCGCTTCCCCGATATCCTCGACGATCGGATCCAGAAGATCACCAAATGCTTCCAGCGTGCGGCAAAGGAATATAATTTCGAGGGATCGAATTTTGTGGTCTATCCGATCAAGGTCAATCAAATGAGCCAGGTGGTGGAAGAGATTGTCAGCCACGGCAATAAATACAACATAGGCCTTGAAGCCGGATCAAAACCCGAACTTCACGCTGTGCTTGGAGTCAATGCCCATCGCAATTCGCTGATCATCTGCAATGGTTATAAAGACGAGGATTATATAGAGCTCGCCCTTTTAGCCCAAAAGATGGGACGCAGAGTGATCCTCGTCGTGGAAAAACTCAACGAACTCCGGCTCATTTCCGAGCTGGCTAAAAGAATCGACGTGCGCCCGAATATCGGAATCCGGATCAAGATCACATCATCCGGCTCCGGCAAATGGGAAGAATCAGGCGGCGATGTCAGCAAATTCGGTCTTAATTCCAGCGAACTTCTCGAAGCGCTCAGCTATCTTGAGACTAACGGCATGACCGATTGCCTCAAACTGATCCATTTCCATATCGGAAGTCAGATCACCAAAATCCGCCGCATCAAGAACGCCCTGCGCGAGGCCATGCAATTCTATGTGCAGCTCTCAAAACTGGGCTTCAATGTGGAATTCGTCGATATCGGCGGCGGCCTGGGAGTGGATTACGACGGCACACGTTCGGCTTCGGGAGAGAACTCCATGAATTATTCCATTCAGGAATATGTCAACGACTCGGTGGCCGCGCTGGTTGATGTGTGTGTCAAAAATTCGTTGCCTCATCCGAATATCGTCACAGAAAGCGGGCGCTCGCTGACCGCCCACCATTCGGTGTTGATCATCGAAGTGCTCGAGACAACGCAACTCCCCAAATGGGACGACGAAAAGGATTCGATCGCTGAAGACGCTCATGAACTGACCCGCGAGCTCTATAACATCTGGGATAAGATCAATCCGGCACGCGTGTTTGAAGATTGGCATGATGCCTTGCAGATTCGTGAGGAAGCCCTTGACCTCTTCAGCCTCGGACTGCTCGACCTGACCACACGCGCACAGATCGAAAAGCTGTTCTGGAGTGTGGCTCGCGATGTGAATTCAATCGCATCATCCATGAAGCATCCGCCGGAAGAACTTCGCAAAGTGGCGCGTATGCTTCCCGAGAAATACTTCTGCAACTTCTCCCTGTTTCAGTCGCTTCCCGACTCCTGGGCTATCGACCAGCTCTTCCCGGTCATGCCGATCGCCCATCTCGACGAAAAGCCGACTCAAGAGTGCACAATCCAGGATATCACATGTGATTCCGACGGCAAAATCAACCGTTTTGTGTCACCCCAGGGAGTATCGCATTCGCTCCCGATCCATAAATTCCGACATGGCGACCACTATTATATCGGCGTATTCCTTGTCGGAGCCTATCAGGAGATCCTCGGCGACCATCACAACCTCTTCGGCGACACTACGGCTGTGCATATCTCAGGATCGCCCGAAGGGTATCAGATCGAGCAAGTGATCGACGGCGAGCCTGTGGCTGATGTGCTCGACTATGTGGAATACAACACCAAGAAGCTGGTGAAGAATCTCGAGACATGGGTGTCGAGATCTGTCAAAGACGGAGTCATTTCATCTGAGGAAGGCCGACAGTTTCTCAATATCTACCGCTCGGGCCTTTACGGCATGACTTACCTCCAGGAACGCAACTGACGCAACGTGTCGTGTCGGCCCATAATTAGACTCGGGAATATGAGATATTTTTTTAAACTGGCTTATGATGGAGGTGCGTTTCACGGCTGGCAGCGTCAGCCTAACGCTTCGTCAGTGCAGCAGACGATAGAAGAAGCCCTTTCTACCGTCATGCGCAGGCCGACTCCGATCGTCGGAGCCGGCCGCACGGACACCGGCGTGCATGCACGATGTATGTACGCTCACTTCGATGTGGATTCTCCGATTGCCGATGCAGGCTCGATGTTGCGTGGACTGAATCGACTTGTCGGTCGCGCCATATCGCTTCAGGAGCTCATCGAGGTGGCTCCCGACGCCCATGCTCGCTTCGATGCCGTCGAACGCACCTACCGTTATTTTGTAAGCTACTCCAAGAATCCCTTCATGCGCGATCGGTCGTGGCACTCCCCGACCCGGCTCGATATCGAAGCCATGAACAAGGCTGCCGCCTTGCTGCTCGACACCGAAGACTTCACATCCTTCGCAAAACTGCACACCGACAACAAGACCAATATCTGCGATGTGCGACATGCCGAATGGACGCCGTCGACAGATCCCTACGGTTGCGAAGGAATAGTGTTTGAAATATCGGCCGACAGATTCCTGCGGAATATGGTCAGGGCCGTCGTCGGCACTCTTGTCGATGTCGGCCGCCATCGGCTTTTGCACGACGGATTCGCAGAAATAATCCGCAAGCAAGATCGTTGCAGTGCAGGCACATCGATGCCGCCGCAAGCCCTGTTTCTCTGGGATGTGAAATATCCGCAAGGAATGCTTTGACCCTCATCATCAGTCAAATTCGGCATGTGCCCGGGAAATGACGCCACCGACTTATCCCCCTTATCTATGAATCAGAATGATGCAAAAGCGAGAATCGACCGGCTTCGGGAAGATATCAATCGCCATAATCATAACTACTATGTGTTGAACTCTCCGGAAATCTCCGACTTTGAATTCGACCACCTGCTCAAAGAACTTGAGCAGCTCGAAAAGGATTTTCCGGAATTTAATGATCCATTGTCGCCGACGTGTCGGGTCGGAAGCGACCTGACCAAGGGATTCGAGCATGTCGTGCATGCCCGACCCATGATGTCGCTGTCGAATTCCTATTCGATAGAAGAGGTCGACGAATGGTTCGACAGAGTGAAGAAATCGCTTGCCGGCCAAAGCTTCGATGTGGTCGGAGAATTGAAATTCGACGGCACATCGATATCCATCACCTATCGGCAAGGGCGCCTCGTCAAGGCCGTCACCCGTGGCGACGGCACTCAAGGCGACGATGTCACGGCAAATGTAAAGACCATCCGATCGATTCCGCTGCAGCTTCAGCCAGGCGACTGGCCCGAAGAATTCGAGATACGAGGCGAAATCCTCATGCCTTGGTCGACTTTTGAGAAGCTCAACGCAGAGCGTGCTTTCAATGAGGAGCCGCTATTCGCCAATCCGCGTAACGCGGCTTCAGGCACTCTCAAGCTGCAAGATCCGCGCATCGTGTCGGCTCGCCATCTTGATGCGAGATTCTACTATCTGTTGTCGGACAACCTCCCCTCCGACAGCCATTACGAAAATATGGAAGCCGCCCGCCGATGGGGATTCAAAGTGTCGCAACACATGCAGTTGCTTCATTCGATCGAAGACGTCGACCGCTTTGTCGCACGCTGGGATGAAGAGCGACGCACACTCCCTGTGGCAACCGACGGCCTTGTCTTCAAAGTCAATTCCCTCCGCCAGCAGCTCAATCTTGGATTTACAGCCAAATCCCCACGTTGGGCCATCGCGTTTAAATTCAATCCCGAACGCGCCTGCACGCGCTTGAGATTCGTAAGTTTCGAGACCGGACGAATGGGAATTGTCACTCCTGTGGCCAATCTTGAACCCGTGCTTCTTTCAGGCACAATAGTCAAGCGCGCATCGCTTCATAACGATGATATCATCCGTGAGCTCGACATTCATGAGGGCGACTGGCTCTATGTCGAAAAAGGGGGTGAGATTATCCCCAAAATCACGGGAGTTGATCTCTCGCAACGTGATAAAGACGCAGAGAGTGTGAAATTCGTCAGCTGCTGCCCCGAATGCGGAACTCCGCTGGAGCGTATCTATGGCGAGGCGGCGTGGTGTTGCCCTAACCATTACGGATGTCGGCCGCAGATCACAGGCAAAATAGAGCACTTCTGTGCGCGTCGGATGATGAATATCGACGGCATAGGAGAAGAGACTGCCGAACTCCTTTATGCGTCAGGTCTGGTCAAAACAATCGCCGACCTCTACGATTTGACGGCAGATCAACTTGCGCGGCTCGACCGCATTGGTGAGAAAAGCGCCGCGAATATCATCGCAGGTATCGAGGCGTCGAAGGAGGTGCCGTTTGAAAGAGTGGTCTACGCTTTGTCGATTCCGAATGTCGGCGAGACAACGGCGAAACGCCTTGCGAGGGCAGTCAAGAGCATGGCGCGAATGCGCGAAATGACAGTCGAGGAGCTGACAGCTGTGCCCGACGTCGGGCCGGTCATAGCGCGAGCAATCCACGAATTCCTCCGCGATCCTGTCAATGTCAGCAATATCGATCGTCTTGCCGCGGCCGGGGTCAAAATGGAATTGGCTTCGGATCAGCTTATGCCGGCGGGCGATGCCCTGGCCGGAAAGACTATTGTCATCTCCGGCACATTCTCCCGCCATTCGCGTGATGAATATAAAAATATGATAGAATCCAACGGCGGCAAGAACTCGGGCAGTATCTCCAAAAAGACAACCTTCGTGTTGGCCGGCGAAAACATGGGCCCCGCCAAATATGAGAAATGCCAAAGTCTCGGAATCCCTCTTATCGACGAATCCGAGTTCCTCAAGATGATCGGCAAAGAATAAATGCCGAGGGGAGGGATTCTCCGAATCGGGTGCAAAATATGACATTCAAAGAAAGCTCCCGTTCTGACTCAGAGTCGGAACGGGAGCTTTCTATTTTGATCATTTGATAATTATCACCCTTGAAGACCTCCGGGAATACTGCGTGCGTCAGAGCACCTTTAGCGAATCGATTGCGGCGCGTGGATCGGCGGCTCCGAACACATAGCTTCCGGCGACAAGGATATCCGCTCCGGCTTCAGCAAGCAATGCGCCTGTAGAAGCATTGACGCCTCCGTCGACATTGATAAGCGCGCGACTTCCGCTTTCATCGATCATGCGGCGAAGTTTTCTGACTTTCTCTACAGCCCGGGGGATGAAGGGCTGGCCGCCGAATCCCGGATTGACCGACATGAGCAACACCTGATCCAGATCGCCGATGATATCCTCAAGCGTCTCGATCGGAGTGGCCGGACAGAGCGACACGCCGGCCTTCATTCCGGCCGCATGAATGGCCTGGACCGTACGGTGGATATGAGTGCACGCTTCCTGATGAAACACCATATACTCAGCTCCGAGGTCGGCCACATGGCTGATCCAGTTCTGAGGCTCGACAATCATCAGATGCACATCAAGAGGCTTCAGACATACTTTCGACACAGCTTTCATAACCGGAAAGCCGAAGCTGATGTTAGGCACAAATACGCCGTCCATCACATCAAGATGAAGCAGATCGCAATTCGAATCATTGATCATTTCAAGATCCGGCGTCAGATTGGCGAAGTTGGCCGATAAAAGAGATGGGGAAACTTTCATGAATTGATTTAAGAAGAAAAATGCGAAACTCCGACTGACTGTCGAGGCTTCGCATGGATGAACAAAAATTTATTTGATTAATTGAGATTCTTCGGATTTCTTTCGGGGGCGAAAGGCATTCCAAAGAATATATCCGATGCAAACGACAGCCAGTGCATATCCGGCCCACGTCAGATAACGGTTGTATTCTTCGACCTTCTCGAAAAGATGAGTCGGATCGACAGTCTTTGCGAGCCAATATCCAAGGCCACATAGAATAGCGTTCCAGACCATTGCTCCGAGGGCTGTGAACAGAGCGAACTTGCCGATATTCATGCGCGAGATGCCGGCCGGAATCGATATCAGCTGGCGAATAGCCGGAATAAGTCGGCCGATAAATGTCGACACTGCTCCATGGCGATCGAAATATGCTTCGGCCTTCTCCACTTTCGCACGATCGAGCAGACATGCGTGTCCGAGTCTGGAGTCCGCGAAGCGATAGATCACCGGGCGGCCGATCCATAGCGAAAGATAATAGTTGATAAAGGCTCCGCCGAGGGCTCCCAAAGTGGCCATGGCCAAAACGCCGAAGATATTCATGTCGGCTCCGGCTCCAGTATTGGTGGCGGCAAGATAAGCCGCCGGTGGCACAACCACTTCCGAAGGAAACGGGATAAAAGAACTCTCGATCACCATAAACACGAAGACAAACCAATAATTGGCATTCTCCACAAACCAGCTGAAAAAATCAGCCGCGTTAAATATTTCCAGTAGAATCATATATTCTTGTCTTAGAAACGATTTTTAGTTGACCCCTCCGTCATTCCATTCAAAGAGATTTTTGTCGGGCGAGCGGGTCGCGGCGGGGCATCTTGGTCATGCGTCCATGCGGGATCCATTCGGCTCCAGGAAGCCGCTTATTGGCGGCTGTCGTGAAAAGTCGTAGCGAGATCGCCAAACACTTCATGGATCATTCGGGAATATTTCTCGGCCTTTTCTTCGATCTTCATCGGGTAGGCCCGCGATGACGAGGGCATGCGGTAATGGCGGAAGAGACGCTCGTTGCCAAGCGAATCTGTCAATTTGCACTCTACGCTTTCACCCATAGCCGGGACCTCCGAGGATGTGATGGCCGCCACTACAGAAGCAGCCTTTTCTCCGGTTGTGGCCAAAGCAACACAATCCGGAATCTCGGCGAGTATGGCCGGCAGGTCGATACTCTTGCGGATATCGAGGAATTTATCCGAAGCATTCCCGGCTGTGCGCACGACTTCACGCCCCGTGTCGCTCAGCGCCACGCCCAGAGCCGTCAGATCATCCTTCAGCAACGCAAGGCGAAACGTCTTCGCTTCGCGGTCGACATAATAATCCTTGTCGTGATGAAGTATGATTCCGAATATCCGCCACATATCATTGATAAAATTCGGATAATAGAAATTCATGCTCCAGCGATGACGTTGAGGCGGGAATGTGCCACACATCAGAAGCTTCGACCCTTCGGGCAGAAACGGGCGGAGAGGATGCTGTTCGCGGCTGTCGCCCGCTGACGGCGCCTTATCGGAGGAAGAATTAATTGTAGTCATATCGTTCAAATATAATAAAAACGCGCGGTGCCAAATTATTGTTGGCTGCTGACGTGGGCTTATCGTGTGCGAATCCTGACGAGAGACGGCACATGCCTTCGCCGGATTGTGCAAAATTAATAAAAAAAAAGGAGAAATGTAAATGCTTGAGTTGAAATTGAATAATATTGAGAATGTGAATGATTTGATATCAGCTGTGATTGCATTGATTCTTAATTGATTGCATGAATATTGACGGAGCGGGCCGAAGGTTTGTGGGTGTGGCCCGGCAGATTTTCAAAAATGGTTGATTTTTTGTAACTTTGTAAGTTGAATAATTTGAAAATTATGAAGTATTATTTCGCGCCCGTGCAGGGCCACACTGATGCGGCCTATCGGCATTTTCACGCGCGCCATTATGGCGTCGGATCCGATGTTGTGTACACAACTCCTTTTATCCGCCTTGAAAAAGGAGCGTTGCGCAAAAAAGATTTTAAAGATGCCATGTCGGAGCTCAACGGCGTGGCCAATGTGCTTCCACAGATTATATTCAAAAACGGCAGTGAGCTTGACGCTCTTGTAGGAATTCTTAAAGACAACGGCGCTACACATATCGACATAAACATGGGATGCCCATTTCCATTGCAGACATCTCGAGGCCGGGGTGCCGCAACTGTGGCCGATCCCGAATGTCGTGAAGCGGTAGCCCGGACTGTGGCCGACAATCCCGATATCACATTCAGTCTGAAAATGCGCCTCGGGATGGAAGAAGAGGAGTTTATGCCGCTGCTCGAAACTCTCAACACGATCCGGCTTGATCATTTGGCTGTGCATCCCCGCACGGCTCGCGATCAATACACCGGCGAACTGCATCCCGATGCTTTCCGCATGATACTTGAACATAGCGCCAATCCGATTGTATATAATGGTGATATTCTCACTCCGGCCGATGCCGCCGAAGTGGCCCGTCGTTATCCGGCGATTTCCGGCATTATGATCGGGCGTGGCGCTCTCGGACGTCCGTCGATATTCAACGAGATCATATCGGGAGAGGAATGGCCTGAAGAGCGACGTCGGCGCGAGATGCTCGCCTTCCATCGCGAGCTGTTTGCCCATTACGGAGCGACTCTTGTCGGAGGCGACCATCAGGTGCTTTCCAAGATTCTTCCCTTCTGGGAATATGCCGAAGCCGAGATTGGGCGTAAAGCGTGGAAGGCTATCCGCAAAGCGTCAAACATATCCAAATTCCAGACGGCCCTGGCTCTGATCGGGAAATGATCCGGATCTGAGAAGCACTCTTTGGATGTGTCGGATAATAAACTATCAGACTATGAGCAACACGATTGCGAAAACCACAGGAAAGAAAAGATATATAGAAGTGAAAGGGGCGAGAGTCAACAATCTCAAAAATGTCGACGTCTCCATCCCTTTGAATGAATTTACGGTCATGACCGGCGTCAGCGGCTCCGGCAAATCCAGCCTTGCGTTTGACACACTCTACGCCGAAGGCCAGCGTCGTTATGTCGAGAGCCTTTCGAGCTACGCGCGCCAGTTTCTGGGGCGCATGTCGAAGCCTGAATGTGACTATATCAAGGGCTTGCCTCCGGCGATTGCCATCGAGCAGAAGGTGGTCACACGCAATCCACGCTCCACAGTCGGCACATCCACAGAGATCTACGACTATCTCCGCATGCTTTTCGCCCGCGTCGGCAAGACATATTCTCCGATTAGCGGTGAGGAGGTTAAGAAGCATCATATCGAGGATATGGTCAAGGAGATCTGCTCCTATCCGGAAGGGACGCGTCTCGCAGTCGGAGTCGGCTTCAATGTGCCGGAAGGACGAAGCTTTCGCGAGCAACTTGGAATATATCTTAAGGTCGGGTTCAGCCGTCTTGAACTCAACGGTGAATTCATCGATATTGAAGATTATCTGGCCGATGAAAGCATAGTCGAGATTCCCGACGGCTTGAATCTGTTGATCGACCGACTCAGCGTATCGACCGACAAAGACGAGATATCGCGTCTGACCGACTCTCTTGAGACAGCCATGTTCGAGGGACGCAATCAATGTGTCGTCAAGATCTGGGCTGCCGACGGGATTCATACGCGCCACTACTCCGATCGTTTCACCGCCGACGGCATCGACTTCCGCGAGCCATCGGATCTGATGTTCAACTTCAACAATCCCTATGGAGCTTGTGAAGTATGCGAGGGATTCGGCAAGGTGTTGGGCATAAGTGAAGAGCTTGTAGTGCCCGACCAATCGCTGTCGGTCTATCAAGGAGCCGTGCAATGCTGGCGAGGAGAGAAAATGAGCACATGGAAAGATGATCTTGTCAGGATGGCCTCGGGATTGTCATTTCCGGTTCACACCCCCTATATTGACTTGACCAAAGAAGAGAAAGAGATCCTTTGGCATGGTAAAAAAAAGTGGCCGGGTATTGACGGCTTTTTCAAATGGGTCGATGAAAACAGCTATAAGATCCAATATCGCGTGCTTCTCTCGCGCTATCGGGGAAAGACAGAATGTCCGTCATGTCATGGGTCGCGTCTGCGTCCAGATGTAGAGTATGTCAAAGTCGGAGGTAAGTCGATCACGGAACTTGTCAGGATGTCGGTCAGCGACCTTCGTCGGTTTTTCAACGATTTGACTCTCTCCCCTTCCGACACTCTCATAGCCGCGCGTCTGCTTTCGGAAATCCGCAGTCGAATAGGATTTTTGGAAGAAGTCGGGCTGGGATATCTTACCCTTGACCGGGTGAGCAACAGCCTGAGCGGCGGCGAAAGCCAGCGCATAAATCTCGCGACATCGCTTGGATCGTCGCTTGTCGGCTCTTTGTATATTCTCGACGAGCCTTCCATCGGGCTGCATTCGCGCGACACTCAGCGTCTGATCAGTGTGCTCCGCCGCTTGCAGCAGATTGGCAACACAGTGGTTGTCGTCGAGCATGATGAAGAAATAATGTTGACAGCCGACAATATCATAGATGTCGGCCGCGATGCCGGCTCCAACGGTGGAGAGATCGTTTTTGCCGGAAATATTCATGATGCATTGGCAGCCGGAACTGTCAACGATTCCTATACGCTCGATTATCTCAGCGGGCGCCGCGAGATCGCCTATGATCCGTTGCGTCGACCCTGGAAGAAATTCATAAAAGTGGAGGGCGCGAAAGCGAATAATCTCAAGAATATCGATGTCGTGTTTCCGCTCGGAGTGATGACTGTGGTCAGCGGAGTGAGCGGGTCGGGCAAATCCACTCTTGTCAGAGAGATTCTGTATAAATCTCTCGTGCGTGCGCTCGGTGAGGCCGGCGATGCTCCTGCGCTTCATAAGCGCCTCTCCGGCAATGTGGCCGACATAGGGGCTGTGGAATTTATCGATCAGAATCCGATCGGCTCCTCCTCGCGTTCAAATCCGGCCACTTATCTGAAGGCCTTTGATGAGATTCGCCGACTCTTTTCCGAGCAGCAGCTTGCCCGACAGATGGGCTTTACCGCCGGATATTTCTCATTCAACTCCGATGGCGGAAGATGTGAGGAATGTAAGGGTGAGGGGGTGGTCAGAATCCCGATGCAGTTTATGGCCGACATCACGATCCCATGCGATGTCTGTCATGGCACACGCTATAAGCAGGAAGTGATTGACGTCAAATATCGGGGCAAGAGTATCTATGATTTTCTTGAGATGACAGTCGATGATGCCATAGAATTCCTGAGTGAGGACACATCGCCGACCGCTGTCAAAATCATCAAGCGGCTGCGCCCGCTTAGTGAAGTCGGACTGGGCTATGTCAAGCTCGGCCAATCCAGCTCGACCCTTTCAGGCGGCGAGAATCAGCGAGTCAAACTCGCCTACTATATATCACAAGACAATCAGCCGCATACGCTCTTCATATTCGACGAGCCGACAACCGGACTCCATTTCCACGACATATCGACACTGATGAAATCGCTTCGTCGGCTTGTCGATGCCGGTCATACAGTGGTCATTATCGAGCATAATATGGATGTCATAAAATGTGCGGATTGGGTGATCGATATCGGTCCGGAGGGTGGCGATGCCGGAGGGAATCTTGTGGCTGCAGGCACTCCCGAAGATATAGCCGCGTGTGAAGCGTCATACACGGGACGCTATCTCGCTCCCAAACTCAATCATAAGAATAACAGCAAGGACTCATGAAGTTGAAGATTTTAAATAGCGTGGGAGTGATCGACGTGCGCCGTCTGCTTCCGGCTGCAGTCGTGGCTGCCGCTCTCGCGTCGGGATGCACAGAGAAAGTCGATGACAACTACAACGCCGATGCGGAGCGATTGTATGAATCCTCGCTTCGACTCGCCAAAGTGTATGCCGACAGCATGGCAAATGCAGCAGATTCAGCTGCGGCGGAATCACTGATGGAGAGATTTGATGAGCGACTGACGGCTTTGAATTATTCTGTGGCGCCCGACACGGATTTCCATGTTTCGGAGGGGCACAACGACACTCTCGCCATAGCCCTCGAAAAAGTGCGTCATATTTTCGACAAGCGGCTATATCGCTTTGCTCATCCTCAGGCGGCCGACTCAATATCGGGAGATTCTATCTCTTCGGTCGCGGCGCGCGATTCTCTTGCCGGTCGTCGGCCAGGAGTTGCATCTCGCAACGCGAACAATCAAACTTCAGCTCCCAGCGCGACTTCCCGGAAGTGAGCGTCAGCGGGAGACGCAGAGCTTTTCCGGCTCGATCATATTTAAGACATCTCCCCGTCTCGCGGAGTATGCAATGGCGTGTGGTCATTACCACGCGCTTTTTTTTATCCGGCCGGTCGAGGGTCTCGAGAGCCGGGGAAATGCGATCCACTCCGTGGCTGTGATAGAAATCTTCAGCGAGTCGATTGGCCACATTGTCGCGGAAATCAAGTTCTTTAGTCGGATAGATGCAGTCCGGTTGCGTCAGCCGGCGGCGATCGAAGGAATAAGTGGCCTTGGCGGTCGACATCAGCATGTCGATCAGCCGGCGTCGGCACTCCGCGAATTGCGAAGGGGGAATGAATCTGCTGAAAGCCGAATCGTCGAAATCTCCAAGGTAATAAATGGTGTTGCCGAGCTTATTGAAATTGTCGCGCAGGCTCTTGCGGGTCATGGCTGCTTCAAGATCGGCCGGGAGAGCGACGCAAGCCCGGCGGCCGAGTTCGTCGCGAGCCGATAGCGATGTGTCGGTCAAAGCGACATCGAGACGCATGCGGCGTGTGGCTGTGGGGCGTGAAAGTGCTTTTTGCCATTGAATGTCGAGCGTACGATGGATCGCGGATCCGGGCGGGATCCGGAATTCCCGGTTGCCGATGATCCGGTTGCCCTTGATACCATTGACCATAACCCCTTCGTATTCATTTTTGGAATTGAAATAGCTTATGCCGTCGCCGTTGTGGAGCTCATGGATATCGCTGATCATCTCTCCCATAGACTTTGGAGTCAGAGGCGATGATATTGCCTCTGGCCGACGGGAATCAAAGAAATATCGTGTGAATCCGCGATTGAAGCTCTTGGATGCTTCCGGCTTGAAACTGATTTCGCTACGTCCGGCCGAGGCCCGGCAATATAGGTCGGGATGAGCGGCGATGACCGCATCCAGGCGCTGACGATAGAGAGCCACTATATTCTTGACATAAGACGCGTCCTTGAGTCGTCCCTCGATTTTAAGCGACGACACTCCGGCAGCGAGCAACTCTTCCAGATTGTCGGAGAGATTGAAATCCTTGAGCGACAGCAGATGACGGTCGCGCTCGAGGATGTGGCCGTCGGCATCGGCAAGCGTGAAGGGCAAGCGGCATATCTGAGCGCATTCTCCACGATTGGCACTGCGTCCGCATGCCGACTGACTGGCATGACATCGGCCGGAGTAGGACACACACAAGGCCCCATGGACAAAACACTCCAGCGGAACAGTCACAGCTTTTGCTATATCGCTGATTTCCTCGACTGTCAGTTCACGCGCCAAGACTATCTGGGAGAACCCCGCCGCTTCAAGAAAGCGAGCTTTTTCAGGCGTGCGCGTATCACACTGTGTAGAAGAATGAAGGGCAATAGGAGGAAGATCCATTTCCAGAATCCCCATATCCTGCACAATGACCGCATCCACCCCGGCCTGATATAGTTCGCGGATAAGAC
>CAMWNT010000022.1 GCA_947175695.1 uncultured Porphyromonadaceae bacterium | reverse complement strand
ATAATATTTCTCCATTCTTAGCGAGTGTTTACTTATATTGCGGCTAAAATTTTATGAAGGCTATATATCATTATCTTGCAATAATACTGCTGACGGCATGTTTTGCTATATCTTGTTCCGACGGCAATCTTTTGAAATCTCTGGATGTTTCTGAATCGATGATGGAAGCTCATCCCGATTCGGCGTTGATGATTCTTAGAAAGATTGATAAGAGAGGGTTGAGATCAAAAGAAGATAAGGCTCGTTATGCTCTACTTATGTCAATGGCTCTTGATAAGAATTATATCGACAAGACTTCATTCGAAGTGCTACAGCCGGCAATAGACTATTATCTTAAAAAAGACAATGGGACTGAACGGTTACGCACTTTATATTATCAAGGTAGAATCTTTCAAAATCGTGGAGATATGGATAGCGCGCTTAACACCTTTACCAAGGCAATAGCATACTCAGGTCAAACCGAAGATGCGCTATACATTGCCAAAACGCTCGTGTCGCAAGCGTGTATGTATTATGAATTTCTTGATTATGAAAATTATACAGAATGTCACTTGAGAGCTGCGAATATATATAAATCTCTATCGCGCGATTATTATCGTTTAGATTGTTTGCTGAATGCTTTGAACGGAGCTATAGCATCCGGAAACAAAGTTAGAGCCGACAGTTTGATGGCTGAATGCGAAAAGTTTAACGATGCGGAAAGAATCCAACAAACAAGTATAAAAAGTCTTCAATTCTGCCATGCATCACAATTTGAAGATATCGACAGACTTAGAGCATTGCTCGGTGATTTAGATGCTTGTCCCGTTGAGAATAAAAACTTATGGCTCAACATCGCACTTGCATATGACAAAACCGGCAATCCGGAGTATGCAAAACAGGTACTTGACAATATTACCGGTCCCGGGTATGACACACTTAAATATCTGGCCGTGGCAGTTCCGATACTTGAGCATAACGCTAACTACAAGGACGCTCTTGCGACATATAAGAAATTTGCAGCTATGTGTGATTCGATCAATGCTCTCAGATTCGATCACAAAGCCAAATCTCTTGAGGAAAAGCATCACTTGGAAATTATGGCGGCCGAAGCGGAAAGAAAAAACTCAAGAATCATATGGAGCTGTATTGCCGGAATCGCTTTTCTCGTCATGGTCGTGGGGATTCTGTTCCTGCTTTTTAGAACTAATAAAAATCAGAAATCATTGGCTCTGGAACAAGCCAAGAATTCCGAGCTTGAGAACAAAAGATTGAAAGAAGAAACTGCAAGAATTGCTCTTGAAAATGAAAATTTGCAACTGGAAAGAGATAAAAAGGCTCTTGAAGCCGAGGCTCTGTCTCATCGTGTGGATATCCTCGAAAATGAAAGTGCGACATTGAAGGAGTTGATTGAGACACAGGATGAATTGCCATCTGAAGTAATGACGGCCATAAAAGATCGTATTCAATTATTGAACACTTTGATGGCCAAATATATATCCAATAAGGATCGCGACGTTGCGACATATGCGGAATGGATGAGGCAATTCACAGAAAATGCCGAACAATTCATGAATAGCAATCGTCTGGCATTCAAGGCGACTCACCCACGATTCATTAAATATTTCGAAGATCACGACCTGACAATTCGTGAGATCAACTATGTCTGCCTATATGCCATCGGATTGAAGGGGAAGGAGGTCGGCGCATATATGAAGATGCGTAGCCATGTCAATATGAGTAGCGCAATTCGCAAGAAACTGGGTATCGACAAGCATGAGACCAACCTCCGCATTTATGTCCGCCATCAGCTGGAACTATATTCATGATCGGCCTTGTTTACGGTCTATTTATCGGAATGTGGCAATCCCGACTTCCATCGATCCCATGGCGCATCGTCGCGTCTAATCCTCCGGGTCAGTCGAAGAAGAGATAGGCGCAGCCTATGGCTGCGACGGCGCCCGTGATGTCGGCGAGCAGGGCGTAGCCGGCAGCGTAGCGGGTGCGCGAGATGCCGACCGAGCCGAAGTAGACGGCAAGTATGTAGAAGGTCGTGTCGGTGCTACCTCTGACAGCGCCGGCCAGTCGGCTGACAAACGCGTCGGGGCCGTTGGCGTGCATGACGTCGAGCATCATAGCGCACGAGCCCGACCCGCTCAGTGGCTTCATAAGCATCGTGGGTAGCGCACCGACCCAACGGGTATCAAAGCCACAAAGCCCCACGAGCCGCTCCACGGCGCCGGTGAATGCATCAAGCGCGCCGGAAGCGCGAAACATACCGATAGCCACAAGAATCGCCACAAGATAGGGTATGATCCCGACGGCAGTGTGAAATCCCTCCTTGGCCCCCTCGATAAACACATCGTAGACCCTCAGCCGCTTACGCATACCGGCCAAGACTATACCGACTATGACGCTGAAGAGAATCATGTTGGCCGCGAATGTGCTCCAGCGTTGAGTTTCCTCGGCCGACATCCCCGAAAATAGCCATGCGATCAGCCCCACGACGGCCGCGATCCCCCCAAGCCAGCTCCAGATGACGCGATCCATCCGGATGCGCTGACGCACGCAAAGAGCAATCAACCCGACGAGCGTAGCGATCGCTGTAGCTACAAGTATCGGTAGAAACACATCCGACGGATTCGATGCGCCACCCTGCGCGCGATACATCATGATGCTGACGGGAATCAGACACAACCCGCTGCTGTTGAGCACAAGAAACATGATCATCGCGTCAGTGGCCGTATCCTTTTGCTCATTCAGCGACTGCATCTCCTGCATCGCACGCAGCCCCATCGGAGTGGCCGCATTGTCGAGCCCCAACATATTGGCCGATATATTCATGAAAATCGCTCCCATCGCCGGATGATCCTTCGGAATGCCGGGGAAAAGTCGCGAAAACAGTGGCGAAATCAATCGAGCCATGGCCGAAATCGCGCCGGCCCGCTCCCCGACACGCATGATCCCCATCCAGAACGTCAATACGCCCGTCAGCCCCAGCGACACCTCAAACGCGAACGCCGCCTGGCTGAAGGAAGCATTCATTATGGTCGACCATATGTCGAGGTCGCCGTATAGCAATGTGCGCCCTGCGGCCATGAGAAAGGCCACAAGTAAAAAACCGATCCAGATATAATTGAGAACCATGATGCAGACTGGGGGGTAAGTAAGTGTTGTTGACGATAATGGGGTAGTGGAAGTCTTCAGTTGCGCCGCGGGCGACTGAGATACCAATGGAGCATCCCGACGAAGACTGCTCCCCCGATGATATTGCCGATTGTGGCCGGCACAAGATTGCGCCATATGCAATCGCCGACCGACACGTCGCTACCCTCAAGCAACCCCAACGGCAGATAAAACATATTCGCTATGCAATGCTCATATCCGAGTACAACGAATGCCATCACCGGCAACCAGCATCCAAAGGCCTTCTCCAGCAGATTATGACCCGAAAGGGCGAGCCACACCGCCAGACATACAAACCAGTTGGCTCCGATCCCCTTGAGCAGTGTGACGCCCCAGCTCATCGAAGTTTTCGCAGACGTGATCGTCAGAATGGCCGAATGCCATGGGTCGGAAGCCGTCAGTCCGGCAAGATACACAAAAAGATAGGTGAATCCCACGGCTCCGAAGAAATTGCCGATATAGACGATGGTCCAGTTGCCGACGACATCCGTCAGTCGGTAGCGACGCTCCATATAGGCCGGGATGAGCAGTGCGTTGTTGCCTGTGAAGAGCTCGGCTCCGAGCACGACTACGAGTATCAGCCCGATCGGAAACGTCGCGCCCGCCAGCAATTTGGGGAGCGCCGGACAACTCGCGGCGGCTCCGGGAAAACCGAAGCCTACAGTCAGCGACAATATGCCGCCGATTGCGATAAACGCTCCGGCCGCTATGGCAGCCAGCAACAGTCGCCACGGACGATTGCGGGTTGTGGCGATTTTCGACTCGGCGACAGTCATCGAAGCGCCGATTATCTCAGTGGGATTCTTTAGTTGCATGAAGTGAAATCGAGAAAAACTTGTTTGGGGGGGAGGAAAACTAAAGTCGCGCTTAAGCATCACCCCGTCGGCGGCGAAAGCGGCCGAGGAGATAGCCTGTCGACTCCGGAAGTTCGGGAAGCCGCATAATGGAAGCCATAAGCAGATAGACCCCGATGCCGCCGGCCGACTGCAAGATGAGCAGCAGCGCATTGCCGACGATGCGTGATGTGGCGTCGGAGGCGGTCAGTGAGAGCGGTAGGATGTGAGGGGCGAGATAGACGATCAGCAGTCCGACGGCCGCCATTGCAAGCGAAGCGACGAGAAAAGGAAATATGTGGGAGGCCAGACGTCGCGTGGTCGTGGAGATCGACCGCGCCGTCAGCACGAGCAGAATCAACCATGTCGCCACGCTCGCCGCCAACTGGCCGACAATCAGCCATGTGATGTCGCGCAGGAACACAGTGGCCAAGATCGCCACGAAAATCAGACCATCTTTTACAGCCTCCGACACAAACAGCATCCTCGCCTTTCCCAGCGCAAGCAGATAATTGCCATAAAGCGAGATCAGCACCACAAAAACGCCTCTGACCGAAAGGATCTGAAAAAGGGGTATCGCCGCGTCCCATTTATCGCCGAAAAGAAGATGAAAGAGCGGGGCGGCACAGACGGCGCAGAGAGTCATCAGCGGAAGAAGAATGAAATTGGTGAAGCGCCCTGTCTTATCGACATATCTGAGGAAATCCGTGCGCGAATCCTGCACTTTTGAAAGCAACGGCACAAACGACGACGTCAATATCTGCGACACGGAGGCCGAACCCATCTTGGCCCATTTGTCGGCCTGGGTGTAGATGCCCAGCGACGTGATTGTGTAGAACGCTCCGATAACGAAATTATAGATATTGAGCGAGATAGTGTTGAGCAGCGACGAAGAGAATACGCTCATGCCGACGGCCCGGATCTTGCGCATCGTGGCTCGCGAGAAGCTCATCGAGGGGAGCCAATGGCCTGTAGCCCAGAGTATGGCGGTCTTGACTGTGGCCAGGATGATGTTTTGCCACACGAGCGCCCAGGCTCCGGCTCCGCGCAGTGCGAGCCAAATGGCAACCGCTCCGCTGACTGTCAGGCCGATAGTGTTTGCCACTGCAATCATCTTCACCTCCATGCGCTTCATCAGCCGATTGACCTGCACGATGGAGATGCCGTTGATGACAAACGTCAGAAACATCACCTTCGACATCCCGATCAAAGCCTCCTCGCCATGGAAGATGCGTGCGATCAGCGGGGAAGCGGCAAACAGCACGGCATATATCAGGCAACTGACCAGCAGATTGAACCAAAACACTGTCGAATAATCCTCCTGCGTCGGCTCTTTCTCGCGGAGCAATGCGGCGCCGAATCCGGAATCGACAAGTATTGTGGCGAACGCCTGGAATATCAGCAACACGCCGACCAGGCCGAACTCCGCCGGCGAGAGAATATTGGCCAGCACGACCCCCACGACTGCGTAAAGCAATTGTGTGGCCACGCGGTCGATGGCATTCCATTTGATGGTGCGGGCTGTCTGTAGTTTAAGCGACATTGTCGGTTGGGAAGCGTGTCGGTTTATTGTTCGATGGGGATCGGGCGCGGGCTGCCGCTGCGTTTGATCTTCGGATCGCCGCGATAGTAGATCTTGGTGGAGCCGAGTCCGCGGATGTTGAGCGATTTCAGCGGGTAGGTGGTGATCGATCCTCCTCCGAGAGTCTTGCATGTGACATAGTCTGCCTTCAGTCGGTCGGCCTGGATGGTGCCGGCTCCAGTCAGTTTGAAATGAGCCGAAGAGCACTTGCCGGTCAGGATGATTGTGCCCATTCCTGCTGTGATTTTCGCCGACACATTGTGGGCGTTGATGTCGTTGATAAGAATTGTGCCGTTGCCGACGAGCGACGCGCTGAATTCCTGACAGGGAGGAATCTCCTCAACGCGCAGACTGAAATCAGAATAGTTTTCCACACGCTCCAGTCGTCGAGAGCTGACATGGAGAGTCGGCATTCCGGGCTTCCCGACATCTTCGGTTGTCACCTGGATCTTCAGCGTCTCGCCGTTGTCGGTGAAGATAAAAGCGTCTGCGAAATCGGGCTCCGATTCATAGTAGATGCGAGCCGTGGAATCGTTGGAGCAGGTGTAGACCACATTGACGTTATCCTGCACACAAAGTGTCGAAAACTGCCTGACCTCGAATGTGTAGCGTTCCAGCCCCGGCTTTTCGATCGCCGGAGAGGCAGCTTCCACGTCGAAAGCGCTTGAAGGAGTTGCCATCAGCAATGCGATCGCGAGAGCCAAGCGTATCATGATGGATAGGGTTCTCATATAAGGATAGGATTAGGTTGGTTTGATAGGGGAGAAGGGGAGACTTCAGCGGGCCCGGTCGGGTGTCGGTCAGGCCGTGACACCCTCCTGCTCAAGGAGACGGCGCTCGGTAGCGTCGAGCAATGCCGAGAGCTCATCGAAAGTCGTCGCGCGGAGCATGCTGATGCGGGTCTCGCGGAAATTCGGTATCCCCTTGAAGAGCGGCGACGAGGCCAGATGGCGTCGGATATGGAGGATCCCGCGATATTCATCGATGCGCTCGATGCTTTCGCGCACCTGGCGACGCAGCAGCTCCATCTTCTCCTCGATCGAATAGGGAGTCACTGTGCCGGTGTCAAGATACTGACGCACTTCATTGAAGATCCAAGGCGCGCCGAAAGCGGCGCGACCGATCATGATGCCGTCGACGCCGAAATTGTCGAAAGCGTCGCGGGCCTGTCGGGGGGTGCAGATGTCGCCGTTGCCGATCACGGGAATCTTCATTCGCGGGTCGGCCTTCAGCTTTCCGATCAGAGTCCAGTCGGCCTCGCCGTTATACATCTGGGCGCGTGTGCGGCCATGCACAGTCAGCGCCTTAATGCCGCAGTCCTGAAGCTGCAGCCCGAGATCGCAGATGATGCGGCTCTCCGCGTCCCAGCCAAGACGCGTCTTGACTGTCACCGGAATCGAGACGGCCTTCACAACCTTCTCCGTGATGTCAAGCAACTTCGGGATATCACGCAGCATCCCGGCGCCGGCTCCCTTATGAGCCACCTTCTTCACCGGGCAGCCGAAATTGATGTCGAGCACGTCCGGCCCCGCCTGCTCCACGATTTTGGCGGCCTCGACCATCGCGTCGGCCTCGCGTCCGTAGATCTGGATCGCTACGGGACGTTCTTCGGCTTTGACACGCAGTTTGCGGGTGGTCGAGCTGATGTCGCGGATGAGAGCTTCGGCGGAGACAAACTCCGTGTAGACCATCGCGGCGCCTTGCTCGCGGCATATAAGGCGGAACGATTCATCGGTGACATCCTCCATCGGAGCGAGCATCACCGGGCGTTGGCCAAGATCTATATTCTCAATTTTCATATGATAGACAATCTTTTTTCAGTCAGTTGGGAAAAATTAGCTTAAGCATATTGCGCGCGTCTACGCTCGCAATCCCCCCTTTCAGGTGGAGAGTTATCGGATAGTCAGCCTGCATAGAGGAGCAGAGGCCAGCGACTCGGCGATTGAACGCAACTCCTCGCGACTGACGCCGGCGATGCGCTCTGTGATCGTCACAACATCATGGATCTCGCCATAATACAGCAGACTCTTCGCCATCGACATAGCCATGCTCTCGCGATTGTCGGAGCTGACGGTCAGTTGGCCGCAATATTGGCGCCGGATCGACTCGAATGTGCGCTCCGGAAGCAGATCTGATGCGAGACGGTCGATCTCGCGACGAATGATCTTCAGGCACTTCTCCGCGGCGTCCGGATCGCAGCCGTAATAGATCTGCATAAGCCCTGTGTCGCTCATCAATGCCAGAGAGCTGTCGACCGTATAGACCAGTCCGCGCTTCTCGCGCAACTCCTGATTGAGACGGGAGTTCATGCAGGGTCCGCCGAGATAATTATTGAGCAGCGAGAGGGGATATCGGCGAGGATCGGTGCGACCGAAGAGCCGGAATCCGACGATCGTATGCGCCTGATGTCCCTGGCGGTCGCGCACTTCATTGAATCCGACACAAGGGGGCGGCGTGACGCGTGAATGCTCTCGGGCCGGGAAATGCATCGATCCGAAATACTTCTCCATAAGGGCGCAAAGCCGCTCCGGATCGCCCGGATCGGAGATGTAGGCCGTCATGTTGGAGGGGGTGTACCACGAATCAAGGAATGCGCGACAATCCTCCGGGCGCAGCGAGCGCACGCTCTCGGGCGATCCTAAGATATTATGCGCGAGTCGGGAGCCCGCATAAGCCAGCTCCTCGAATTCATCAAACACCGAATCCGCCGGCGAATCGAGATACGACTTGATTTCCTCGATCACAACATCCCGCTCCATATCGATCTCCTTCAGCGGAAAGCGAGAGTTGGCGACAATGTCGGCAAGAAGCTCGATCGCCCGCGAAGCGTTGCCGGCCGGGGCACATGTATAAATGACAGTCTCTTCCTTCGACGTATAGGCGTTCAATTCGCCCCCGACGCTCTCCATGCGGTTGGAGATATGCCACGAAGAGCGCGAGTCAGTGCCCTTAAACACTGTATGCTCCACGAAATGGGCGAGGCCGTCGAGACTCGCCGGCTCATCGCGGCTGCCGGCGTTGATGGCCAGGCCGATGTAGCTGACAAGCGACTCGGCGCGGCGCACAGCGACACGCATGCCGTTGGAAAGAGTGAAAATTCTATAATCAGACTTCATATTTCAATGCGGATAGGCTCCGAAGCGCATCGGAGCGGGAGAGGAAAATATATGCAAAATTAGGAATAATTTATAGTTTACGGGAAAAAAAGATGAGATAAAAAGGGATTGATAAGGTTAAAATGGATTAAAATTATTAATTTTGCGAAATGTAGGCATCGATTCCCGCGCGTCGCAAGTGGTTTCAGACGTCGCCCCCGAAGGGGAGCCGGAATCGCCTGCCCCCTTGTGGCGCAGGGCCGACAGCGGCCCCGGGTCGCAAAAAAATAACTGACGAAACGAATCTTATGGAGATAAAAAAAGTTGGCGACAACCTGCTCAAAAACGATAATTTCATATTCACATTCCTTCGCTCGGCTGTGTCGTCGCAGACATCGGGATGGGTGGATTTTGCGGTTAGCTTCGTATTCTTCCAATGGATAGGCTTCACGCCGCTGGTGGCTTCCGCTCTCGGCGCCGTGGCCGGCGGCATCGTGAACTGCATCATCAACTATCGCTTCACATTCCATGCCGACGGCGTCGACTGGCGCGCGGTGGTGGTCAAATATGCGATGGTCTGGATCGGCAGCCTACTGCTCAACTCATTCGGCACGCAATTCCTCTACGAACTGATCAAAGACTGGGACTGGCTTGAGACCATCGGCTTCAAGAAAGCCGGCTACTTCTCGGCGGCGCGCCTCTTTGTGGCGCTGATAGTGTCGTGGGCATGGAACTTCATGCTCCAGCGTTACTTCGTCTATCGCACTCGCCGATTCGACGTTTACGCCGTCAGATTCGTCAACTCCTTTCTTCCGTGGCTCGTCAAGCGTGAAAACCGCAAGAAGCAGGAAGAATGCGCCAAAGATTGAACGCCGCTCAGGCTAAAATCCCCGAAATTCCAAGAATTCCCATTAATCAGGATTAATCAAGATTATTCACGATTAATCCTGATTAATCGTGATGCCCCTAACCCCTAAAATCTAAAACCTAAAACCTAAAAACCTACTTGCTCAGCAGATTATAAAGCTTATAGCGTAGATCGCGCAAGGTCAATGCCATGGGAGAGATGAAAGGAATCTCCGGCGCCATGATCGCATGCAACTTGCGCTTGCGTGCTGTCGAGAAAAGGCGCAGATTGGCATGGTGGCATTTGACGTCAATGATTTTTTCGAGCTTAGCCGCCTCGCCGTCGAAATGCACAGCCCCGTCGCTATTGCGGATAATCTGGAGCGAAGAGGCGCGGAAGGTGGTGGTATTGGCCGACTTGCCGACCATTCCCGAAAGAATGTCGAACGCAGCCATGGTGTTCTCCAGCAGATTGCCGAAATGCAGAATGGTGATGTCAAGCAGGCCGTCTTTAATCGACGCCTGAGGCGCGATATACGCGTTGTTGCCATATTGCGACGCGTTGCAAACGGCCACAAGCAGCGCCTTTTCAGTCAGTCGCTCGCCATTGGCAATGATGGTATACGTGTCTCCCTTGTATTTGAAATACTCCTCAAGCACGGCCCGCAGATAAGTCTTCAGTCCGCGACCCGGAAGATGATTGAACTTATCGGTCACTTCGGCATCGAATCCGACGCCGAATGTGCAGAAAAACGGTCGGCCGTTGGCTGTAGCGTAATCCGAGGTCAGAATACGATCCTCCTGAATCACCTTCATCGCGCCGCGCACAGTCATCGGAATGCCGAGATGTCGGGCAAGGCCGTTGCCCGACCCGAGCGGCACGAGCCCCAAAGCGAGCCGTTCAGCCCCGCAGACGCCACGGGCGGCCTCATTTACAGTCCCGTCGCCACCGCATGCGATCACGCCATAATATTCATTTTCCACAGCTTCGCGCGCCAATTCCGTGGCATGCCCCGGATGGCGGGTCATTCGGATATCGATGTCATATGAGATTTGCCGGCCGTCGGCGTCGGCATAGTGGAGCTTTTCGGCCTCCGACTTGATCATATCCATCGCATTGTGGCCGGCGCGTGCGCCGGCTATGGGATTGATGACGATCATCAGTTTGCGGGGTGTCTCTTTAGTCAGCGTCATAGATATTGAAAGAATGTGGAAAACATTCGGACCTGCGCGCAATCAACCCTTATTAAAAGATATGCGAGGCGCAGAGTATGCAAAATTACGAAATTTTTTCTAATTTTGCACATAATTTCAGCCTCCCCGCCCACTCTGCGTATTTTTACCCGAGGATAAAATGTCAATCATCGACATCTGAAAAGGCGTATCGATTCAATGTGAACCTGGGAATAAAGGGAATATATCTTACTTACACAAAACAAAATGGTTATCAACCGCCACTCATGCCCCGCACCGGCAGCGGGCCATCGCTACCGCCGACACGGCAGCCGTCCGACGGCCTTGTCACGTTTTTTTGCGCTTCTTGCAGTCGTTCTGCTCTTCGGCGTAGCTCCGGCCGAGGCCTCGCGCCATAAAGAAGCCGATCTGCCCAAGAGCGAGCTCAAGCGCCTTAACAGAGTGATAGGAGCCGCCGATGTTTATATGCGCGACAAAACAAATTTTCTCGACTCGCTGACCAACGTTTATCTCGAACTCCCCGCCACCGACATTCACGGACGATGGCAGGAGGCCGTCAAGCTCTCGCAGGCTTATCTCCCCGTCAGAGCCGACTCGGCTCTCCGATATTCCGAGATCGCGATCCAACTCTCTACCGAAAGCGGCCATCCGCAATGTGAGTTCGAAAGCCGTGTGGCCCGCGTCAACGCACTCTGCACCGCCGGCATATTCACCCGCGCACTCGCAGAATTCAACGGCTTGGCGGATGCGCCAATGACCCGCGATATGAAAATATCCTATTGGCTTGCCGGAAGAAAGCTTTTCGGATATATGATGGTCTATGTGGAAGGCGACCGACAGTTCTTCACTGAATACTCCGAGCGCTATCTGCAATACGACGACTCGCTGATCAACAATCTCCCTCACGACAATCCTACGCGCACATTCTTTCTTGCGGAGCGACTCGTCAACCAAGGTCAGAACGCCGACGCTCGCAGGATGCTCGAATCCATATGCAATTCTCATCCCGAAGAGTCAAATCTTTATGGTATGGCGGCATTCCAGCTCGGATTGGTGTGTAAAAACGAAGGAGATCACACCTCATATGCCTCGTATCTCTGCAAAGCCGCCATTTCGGATATCAAAGGATGCGTCAAGGATGGCTTCGCACTCCCGGCGCTTGCTGACTGGCTCTATCAGCAAGGGGAGCTCAGCGATGCGTTCAAATATATCAACTTCGCCCTTGAGGACGCGATGACGGGTAATGTCAGGATGCGCACCGTCTCGATTGCGGCTCTTCTGACCGTGATCGATGAGGCATATAAGGAAAAGATCAATGCATCGCGCGATGAGCTGATGATATATCTTCTGCTCGTCACATTCCTCCTGGTGCTCTCGGCGGTGCTCGTCGTCATGTTGCTTAGAATGGTCAAGCGCTCGCGTCTGACGACCAACAAACTCGCTCAGACCGCCAAGATGCAGGAGTCATATATGGGGCATTTCATCGGCTTGAGCTCTACATATGCCAACAAACTTGAAGCTCTGCAGAAACTCGTCACCCGCAAAATCGCGTCAGGCCAAAGCGAAGAACTTCTCCGACTGGTCAAGACAGGCAAATTCGCCGACGATCAGAATGAAGAATTCTGTAAAATATTCGACTCTGCATTTCTTGATATTTATCCCGACTTTATCGAAAATATCAATCGCCTGCTTAAGCCCGAGGAGCAACTTGAACTCAAGCGCCCCGACGAGTTGACACCTGAGCTCCGCATCTACGCCTTTGTCAAGCTCGGCGTCGAGGAGTCGACACGCATCGCGCAGATCCTCAACTACAGTGTCAGCACAGTCTACGCCTATCGCAACAGAATGCGCAACCGAGCCATAGATCGCGATAATTTCGATGCCGATGTGATGCGGATCGGCAAGAAAAGCACTGAGATCTGATTTATATTCTGTGTGTATAAGGGCTTATATTCGAAATTTTCAATAGCCTGAGGCATAGGTAAATAATAAAACTAAACCTTATATATTGCCTTATATTGCAAAAATATCGTTTTGATTTTGCCCGATTGTGTAGTAATTTTGCATTGTCGAAATACATCGACAGGCTAAACATACTCAACTTAATTGAGTGAATTCTTACGATAGATCAAGCGGCGGCCAGCCGGCCCGGCATTAGTCGGGACATCATCCTAAGACAAGGATGCGCAAAGGCACCGACGGAACGCAAGCCGAGAATGGGCCGAAATCCCGGACGGGTCGCTGAAAAAATATTAGGTAAAAAGGATTTTAAGGTTATAGAATCCATCCGGCGACTTCGGTCTTAAGATGGATAAAGATTTACAAGGTTAGTATAAAGGTGTAGAAAAAGAAAATTGACGACTAAATCGTTTATGTTAGGTTTGTAGAAATAAATTTGATTCGCAAAGCGGCAGATAACTTGTGAAAGTTGTCTGCTTTTTTTGTACCCTTTTGGCGTTAGGCGTTAGGGTTAGGCGTTAGGATAATCCCGATTAATCATGAGGCTCATGAGGATCGGGAGGAACTCGAGGATCTCGGGGATCTCGGGAATAATCCGGAGAGTTCGGCTTGTCGGGGATTTGATTGCGATGGCCGGTCGCAGTGACTGGAAGTTAGAGTAGGTTTTTGCCGAGATAGAAGCCGATTGCGCAGCCGAAGAGGCCGACGAATATTGTCATCGTGCCGAAGATTATCCATGTCAAAATATGGCCGTTTTCGAAGTATTTCACGCAGTCGAGCGTGAAGCTGGAGAAGGTGGAGAATCCTCCGCAGAAACCGGTCATTGTCAGCAGGGCAAAGGCTGTGCGTGTCTGCTCGGTCCAGCCGCAGGCGGTGTTGGCGAGCCAACCGGCGAATATGCCGATCAGGAAGCATCCGAGAGAGTTGATGACCCATGTGGAGAATCCCATAGGCGTCGTTTTGAGCCATATTTCAATGAGGTAGCGGCATACGGCGCCTACGCCGCCTGCCACGGCTACCATCAGTATTTTCCATATCATATTCATATCTGCGAGATGTGTAGTGAGTCAGGTGATAAGTCAGAGCCGGGATAGCTAAGATAGCTAAGATAGCTAAGATAGCTAAGGATAGCTAAGGATAGCTAAAATAGCTAAGATAGCTAAGGATAGCTAAAATTGCTAAGATAGCTAAGGAAGTTAAGGTAGCTAAGATCGCTAAGATGGCTAAGATAGCTAAGATGGCTAAGGTAGCTAAGGTAGCTAAGGATAGGCAAAAAAGGAAAGGACCATGGCTCGAAAACCTTGGTCCTTTACATAAAATAAGCAAAATGTTTTATTATTTTATGGATAGCCATGTTGGGGAGGATTCCATTTCGGAATCCGGCCGAGGGGAGGGAAAGAGGAGGAGAGGATTGACGCCGCAGTCGCTTACTTGCCGAGGCGAGCTTTCTCGCGGTTGATGTAGGCGTCGGGAGTCAAGCCGTTGCCGAAGACATAGTTGGGGAAGGCCGTCTTGATCTGCTCGTAGCAGTTAAGAGCTTCCTGATATTTCTTCTGGGCATCGTAGATATTTGCTTCCTTCCAAAGCACAACCGGCACGATCTGATCGTTGCCTGCGCCTTTCTTGACAGCAGTGTCGAATGCCTTGAGGGCTTCGTCATATTTCTTAAGGTTGACGTAGGCGTCGCCGAGGAGCACATAAGACTGGGCATCCATAACTTCCTCATCAGTAGAGAACTTGCCGAGGTAGTTGATTACCTTGTTGTAGTCGCCGAGGCGGTAGTAGGCCTGAGCTGCCTGCATTGCGGCGAGATTGCCGGCCGGAGTTGAAGAATATTTGTCGGCTACGGCGGCGAATTCTGCGGCTGCGATTGAGTCGCCTCCCATTGCCTTTGTCATCGCCTGATCATAGGCGGCTGCGGAATTGTTGGCGCGCGGAGTCTGATAGAACCACAGCCATGCACACCAGCAAGCGCCGATGGCGATTATGATGCCGAGGCTCCAGTAGATCACTTTTTTATTTTTAGCAACACGCTCGCTTGCAGAAGCGAGCTGCATGTCGATGTTGTCGATTGCGTTCTGTTCCTGTTGGTTGGGAGTATTTGCCATTTTCTGATTAGCGGGATGTTTTGACAATTATCGGATTCTTCGCGGCTTTGACGCGGATAGATTCCGTTTTGCAAAGTTATGAATAATTTATGGTTTAGGCAATTATTTTGTATTTTTTTTTGCGTGTAGATGCGTTTTTTGGTTTTGATGGGGGGGCGGGGCTCAGAATTGTTTGCGCAGCCGGGCAACGGCAATCCCGCTGCGGTCGCGATATTTAGCCACAGTGCGGCGCGATATGTCGTAGCCTTTTTGCAGTAGGGCGAGGCGCAGTTTCTCGTCGCTCAGAGGGTGGCGCGGGTCTTCTTCGGCAATGATGTCGGCTATTGCCTGCTGGATTTGGCGGTTGGTGAGGGCGTCGTCGGCGTTTTCGGTGTCGTCGTCGCCTTTTGTCGCGTTGTTTTCGTCGATGTCGGCGGTCAGACGGTCGGCGGCGGAAGCGTTTCCGGCGGCCACATCGCCGCTGAAGAAGCTGCGGAGCGGGAGCACTTCGCCCCATGGCATAGCCACAAACTTGTTGGCTGTAGCGCGGGAGATGACCGATTGGTCGTAGCCTGTGGCGGCGGCGAGATCGCGCAGTGTCATCGGGCGGAGGTCGAACACGTCGCCCGATTCGAAGTAATTTTTCTGGCGCGCGGTGATTGCTGTCATGACGCTCATCAGCGTCTGCTGGCGTTGACGCATCAAGGCGATGAAATCGCGCGCGTCGGCATATCTGGATGCGATGAATTCCATTCCTTTGCGGCGTCGGCCCCGTCGACCTTCCATGCCGCGCATTGCTTCGGCGAAGCTTTCTTCGATGGCAAGGTCGGGATAGCGGTTGTTGACGGCGATCATCAGGCGCCCGTCGCAGTCGCTGACAGTGAAATCGGGAATGATGATGCCTGCCATGGTGGAGTCGTTGCCGCCGAAGGCCGCTCCGGGCTTGGGATTGAGCGAGAGAATCAATTGATGGGCGGCGTCGAGCCGCGAGCGGGAGATCTGCATGCCCGACATGATTTTATGGCTGTGGCGCATGGAATATTCCCGGAAGTAGCCGGTGATGATTTCAATTGCGTCGTCGCGTTCGCGGCTCGGGGGGAGTCGATGGAGCTGGAGCAGGAGGCAGTCGGCGAGCGATTCCGCACCGACGCCGGCCGGATCGAGCGAGCGCACGAGCCGGAGCGCTTCGCGGCCTGTAGTCTCGCTGACGTCGATATCATGGCCGACGGCAAGGTCGGTCAGCATCTGGTCAAGCGATCGGGTCAGCCATCCGTTGCCGTCGAGATTGCCGATGATATAATCGGCGACGGCACGCACCTCGGCCGACACTTCTCTTTCGGCCACTTCGCGACGCAAGACATCACCGAGTGATTCCGAGTCATCGCGAGGGATGAAGGGGGTGGCCTCTTGTTCGCGACTGCTCGCGGCAGCCGGGAGGAATACGCCTGAGGATGCGGCTCCGCGCCATTGGTCGGAATCGGGAGCCGTGGTTTCGGTTGGAAGTGCCGGGGCGGGTGAAGCGTCGATCGCTTCAAGCGCCGGGTTGTCTTCCAGTTCGCGCTCTACAGTCTCGTCGACTTCGGGCGCACTGAGTTCCAGCAGCCTGACGAATCGAAGCTGCTGTTGAGTGAGGCGTTGGCCGATGCGTTGTTCGAGATTGAGCGCTTTCTTCACGATGTAGATGTATGTGTTTGTATCGGATGAATCAGTAGGTCTGACCGGTCTGACCGGTCAGACGACTCAGACGTGTCGGACGTGTCGGACAGGTCAGACAATGCCGTCAGGCGTCAGTTGCGGCCGCTGAGCGGAAGCTCTATGCGGAAGGTAGTGCCCTTTCCGACTTCCGACCATTTGACGAAAATGCGGCCGCCGTGGTAGTCTTCAATGATGCGTTTGACGAGGGTCAGTCCGAGGCCCCAGCCACGTTTTTTAGTGGTATATCCGGGATTGAAGACTGTCTTGAAATTTTTTCGTGCGATTCCTTTGCCGGAATCTGTCACTTCGATCCATGCGACATTGCGGTCGGCGCCGGATGTGATCGACAGGCTCCCTTTGCCGTCCATTGCGTCGACGGCGTTTTTGGCCAGATTTTCCATCACCCATTCAAAGAGCGGGCGTGAGAGGTCGACGCCATGGTCGTCGGAATCGAGATTCATGGTCACGCTGACCTTTCCCGAGATCCGGGTCTTCATATAATCGAGCGATGTGACGAGCACATCGTTGAGATATTCCAGATTGAGTTCGGGCACAGAGCCGATTTTGGAGAATCTGTCGGCGATGACGGAGAGCCGCTTTACATCCTTGTCGATTTCGCGGGTCACTTCCTGATCGGCGCCGGTGGCTTCGAGATATTGGTTCCATGCCATGAGCGACGAGATGGGGGTGCCCAGCTGATGGGCGGTCTCTTTCGAGAGTCCGACCCAGACGCGGTTTTGTTCGGCTCGTTTGGTGTAGATGACCGCCACATAGATGATCATGACCAACGCCACCATCACGCCCAACTGAATATAAGGATACCAGCTCAGGCGCTTGAGGAGGATCGAATCCTCATAATATATATATTGGTAATTATGGTCGTAGATTTCCACTTGGATGAAGTGTGGGTCGCGTCGGGCCATGATATGTAGGGGAGTGTCGCCGCCGGGGCTTTTGAGGCGTCGCAGAAGATAGGTGCGATTCGCTTTGGAGAGGCTTTCAAATCCCATTCCGTCGCCCACATGCTTATCCGGGAGATTGAAATTTCGGAATTCAAGGATATTGAAATTTTCATCCGCCACCATGACGGGGATCGAATTGTTTTGTTCGATGATCGAGAGCAGGAATTCGAAATCGGCGTCGGCTTCGGCCTGGGCGAGACGTTCGGTGGCTTTGGCCCAGATATTCATGCGTTCCTTTTCCTGCTGGGCGAGCGCCTTGACGAGGTTGTTGCTGATGAGCATCACGGCGATGACAGCCACAATGCCTATCAAGAGGAATATCAGTCGTCCGATTCGCTGATTGTCGTATAGAGTGATCTTTCTCATTCCCGGTGTGCGGTTGGATGGGTCAGAATTGAAGTTTCGGTGCGTCGGTCGTATGCGAGAGATAATCGTCGAGTATAAACCTTGCGACGGAGTCTTCGTCGTGGCTTCCGATGACGATGTCGGCGCGGCGTCTGACTTCCGGGAGGGCGTTGGCCACGGCGACGGCCACATCGGCTTCGTCAAACATCGGGAGGTCGTTGAGGTTGTCGCCGAACACAACCACTCTGTCGGCTCCGGCGATGCGTTTGAGCCGACGTATTCCTTCGGCCTTGGTGGCATGTCGGGCGAAAGCCTCGATCATTGTGATTTCGGGGATATTCGCGTCGGGATAAATCATCGCGTTGATATCCTTGATTTTGCGTAGAGCGATATAAGCCGGGTGGTCGAGCGCGGCGTTCTGCATTCCGAAGAAGAGAAGTGCATTGTCGATCACGTCGGGGATGGCGACGGGTGAATCGGCCGGGATCTCATTCTCGCCGTGGCTGACGGCCGCCAGCACGGGATCTGTCAGATGAAAGCGTTTGAAAGGGGAGTGGAGGCGCTCGCTGACAAAATTACGCTCGTAGTCGGAGAGGGGACCTTGATGATATATGTGGAGTCGGTTGTCGCGCAGCGTGTAGATAAAAGTCGGGAGATTATAGCGACTGTAGGTGGCGCGGATTTCCTCCACTTTTTCCGGCGGGAATGTGCAGACGTCGCTATAGCGGTTGTCGTCGCGATGCCAGAGTGCTGCGCCGGTCATGACCACCATAGGCAGTCGGAATCTGACATCGCGCAGAAGGATTGAGAGAGTGGCCGGAGTGCGGGCTGTGGCTACACTGACGAGTGCTCCCGAAGCTATGGCGCGGTTGAGCAGATCGGCTGAAGTCTCGCTGACTCTGATCCGGCTGTCGAGCAGTGTGCCGTCAAGATCGGTGATATAGAGAGTCTTCATAGTCAGCGGTTGTCGGTTTTTATCTCGGTGAATTCCACATCGGTCACTTGGCTCTCGGATTTGAACTCGACGCCGCCGTCGCTGATGGAGGCCGATTCAGAGTTTGAGAACTCCTTATATTCCACAAACTCGGCGTCTTCTGCATATTCCGGAGGGATGATGTGATGGGCGGATGATCCATATGTGTGGCGTGAAGTTTCCGGTCGGCGTCCGGCGGATGCGGATGTCGCCTTTGCTTTCCGCTTCATCCGCTCCTCCTCCTTTCGTGAGGGCATGCCCATTTGGGCGCGGATGGCATCCTCCATTTTGCGCATCATCAGACTGCGTAGCCACGATTTGATTTTCTCGCCGAAGATCATCCAGCCGACGACGAGCACTATGAGCGTAAGTAAAAAATACATAAGAATGCAAGTAAAAAGGATGAAGAGGGGGCGGCTGTGACAATGATTTCGATCGGATCAACATTGACAATGCCTGTCGATTGATAAAGCCGACAAAAAGCGAGCCAAAAATCCGGTTGTCAACTCGAGGTCTGGGCCTCATGCGCGGCGCGCGGCGGCAATGGCGAGCAGGATATAGAATAAAATGATCAGGCAGAACGCCTTGATGCCGCAGAGGGCGAGCAGGAGTGCCGCTCCGATGATCAAAATCCAGCGATATTCATTTCCCTTCCACTTATAATCGTGGAATTTCAGGGAGAAAAGGCGCAACGGGCTGACCATCAGCCATGATTCGCCGATGACGATCGCTCCGACGATCCAGGGGTTTTCCACCCATGCCCAACCGGCCTCGACCAATGCGGCCCATCCGATCCAGAAAATGGCGTTGGCAGGGATCGGGAGTCCGATGAATCCCGACGACTGGCGAGTGTCGATGTTGAATCGCGCAAGGCGGATCGCGCCGGCGATTGGCACAAGCAGAGTCAGCCATCCGATGAAAGGGGGGATATTGGGATTGACGGCGAGGATATTCATGATCATCATCGCCGGGGCCACGCCAAAGCTGACAAGATCCGAAAGCGAATCAAGCTGCTTTCCGAGTTCGGAATAGGCGTGGAGCAGTCGGGCCATGAAGCCATCCATAAAATCGGCCACAGCCGCGACGGCTATGGCCAGACATGCCCATTTCCATCCCGGCCAGACTCCGAAGAGCTCCTGGGGATGGAATGCAAACACGATTGCCACACATCCCGAGAGGATATTGAGGCATGTGAGGAGATTAGGGAAATTTCTGCGTATAGGGTTCACGTTATGAAATTCACGTTAAAAAAATTAGAGTCGGCGGCCGAGTCGGGCAGCCGGGCGAGCGAGAGATCACTCGGCACGGTGCAGACGGGCCACGGGCGTGAGTCCGCCGCGGGTAATGTCGCCTAAATTGACAAGAATGTCCACATCGACCGGCAGATAGATGTCGACTCTCGAACCGAATTTGATGAATCCGAGATGCTCGTCGATCAAGGCTTCTTGCCCGACATATGCGTAGGTCACAATGCGTCGGGCCATAGCTCCGGCAATCTGGCGGATAGTCAGGCGATTGCCTGATGGAGTCTCGAGGCCGATCGTGGAACGTTCATTTTCTGTGGAGCTCTTCGGCAGATAGGCCGAAAGAAAGCGTCCTTTATGATGGCGTACATACTTTACAACGCCCGAAGTGGGAAACCAGTTTGCATGAACGTTAAGCGGCGACATGAACACCGAAAGCATAATGGCTTCCGAATGGAGATACTCACCTTCGAACACCTTCTCGATCGCCACGACCTTGCCATCGACCGAACTGACCACAAGATCATGGCTGTCGCCATGAAACTTGCGTTTCGGACATCTGAAGAAGTTGAATACAAAAGAATACACGAGCATCGAGATGCCCGAACAGATTGCAGGAAGGATCCATGGGGGCAGAAAGAGCCACACCGGGATGTTGACAGCCAACAACACGATGAATAGCAAAATCAATATGTTAGTTCCTTCGCGGTGAATCTTCATTTAAGGTGGATCTGATGCTTGCAGGTGAAAAAATGTCATTGGGCGTCAAGAGTATGTCGGGGTTTTAACAATCATTTGTCCAAATGGGAGCTTTCGGGAGGAATTCCGTCAGAGCCCGGAGCTGCAATCAAGAATCGATCGCCGATGAATCCGGAGACGAAACCACCGAAAAAAATGACCTTTGAGAGGATGAAAACAGTCTCATTCAATCGACCTTTTTCTTTACTCGAGTTAAAACTTCACATACTCAAAGACCGAAATGACTCACAAATTTAGCAAAAAATATTGGCAAAAACCCCTATTTCGGAGAAAAACTGATAAATTTTACTCTTAATAGGGGTGAAAACCCCCGAATTTTTAGTAATTTTGCATTTGAACCGCTATATTACAGTTTGATCATATCGCGCCGACGCCGGGCCAATATGCCGTGGAGCCGACGCCAAAATCCGAATTAACCAGATGGATATATCATATAAATGGCTTCGACGCTATGTCGATTTCGATTATTCGCCGCGTGAGCTCGCGGCTGTCTTCACATCTCTCGGCCTGGAATGCGATAATGTCGAGGAAGTCGAATCGATCCGCGGCGGTCTGCGCGGAATCGTGGTCGGCAAGGTGCTCACTTGCGTCGAGCATCCGGACTCCGATCATCTGCATGTGACCACCGTCGACCTCGGCGGCGAAGCCCCGCTCCAGATCGTCTGCGGCGCCCCGAATGTGGCGGCCGGCCAAACTGTGGTCGTGGCTACTGTCGGCACAACGCTTTACGACGGCGACAAGGAGTTTCAGATCCGGAAATCGAAAATCCGCGGCGTAGAATCGTTTGGCATGATCTGCGCCGAAGATGAAATCGGGATAGGTGAAAGCCACGATGGCATCATGGTGCTCCCCGACACCGTCGCTCCCGGCACTCCGGCCGCTGAATATTTCAATGTGGAAAGCGACTGGCGTCTGGAGGTGGAACTCACTCCCAACCGCGTCGACGCGGCCAGCCACTACGGCTGTGCCCGCGATCTCAAAGCTCATCTCTGGCGCGAGGCCTACGACAAGGAGTCTACAGCCGTGCTCCCCGAAATCCGCATGCCTGATGAAAACGCCTTCACCGTCGATCGCCCCGACGGCGGCGCCGACGTTGAGATTCTCGATGCCGAAGGATGCGGACGCTACACAGGCATCACAATCCGCGGTGTGAAAGTGGCCGAATCACCCGAATGGCTCCGCAATCTGCTGATAGCCGCCGGCCAGCGCCCGATCAACAATATTGTCGATATCACCAACTTCGTGCTTCTCGGACTCGGTCAGCCGCTTCACTGCTTCGATCTCGCAAAGGTCAAAGACGAACGCATTGTCGTGCGCACGTGTGAGGAGGGTACGCCCTTCACTACGCTCGACGGCGTGGAACGCAAGCTCTCGGCCGCCGACATGATGATCTGCGACTCCGAAAAGCCCCTCTGCATCGCCGGCGTGTTCGGTGGTCTCGACTCGGGCGTCACTGAAGAATCCCGCGATATCTTCATTGAAAGCGCATGGTTCAATCCGACTCGTGTGCGCCGCACGGCACGCCGCCACGGCCTGAGCACCGACTCATCCTTCCGCTACGAACGCGGCACGGATCCCAACATCACACTCTTCGCGGCGCGTGTGGCAGCTCTGCTCGTGCGCGAACTCGCAGGCGGTGAGATCTGCGGGCCGGTGGTCGATCTTTATCCGTGTCCCGTAGAGCCGGCTGAAGTCATGTTCAGCCTCAGCTACTGCGCGTCGCTCATCGGCAAAGAGATCCCCGCGGAACTCATCATGTGTATCCTCAAGGCCCTCGACTTCGGCGTCGCGCAGACAGAGAACCCCGACGTTCTTCGTCTCCACGTGCCGACATATCGTGTCGATGTCACTCGCCCCTGCGATGTGGTGGAAGAGATACTCCGCGTCTACGGATATAATAATGTGGAATTCGGCACAGAAATGCACGCCAACCTCAGTGTGCGCGGCGATGTCGACCGCAGCTACGCCCTCCAGCAGACAGTCAGCGATCTGCTGACAGCCCGCGGATTCATGGAAATCCTCAACAACTCCCTCTCCGCGGCATCTTATTACGCCGACAATGAAGTCTATCCCGCGTCGACCACCGTGCAGCTCCTCAATCCCCTCAGCCAGGATCTGTCGACGATGCGTCGCACACTGCTCTATGGCGGTCTTGAATCAATCGCCCATAACGTCAACCGCAAAGCGGCCGACCTTAGAATGTATGAATTCGGTAAGGTGTATTCATTCGACGCCGAACGCGCTGCGGCGGCCGCTCCCGAACGCCCTCTGGCCGGATATTCCGAATCCGAGCACCTCGGCATCTGGCTGACCGGCGACTATCGTCTCGCCGGATGGAACCAGCAACGCGCCGAGGCCACAGTGTTCGACCTTAAGGCTGTCGTGGAAATGCTCCTTCGTCGTCTCGGAATCTCGCTCTCGGCTCTCAAATTCACTCAAGATGCGACGCCTCTCATGTCGGTGCGTTTGCTTATCGAGTCGAAAGCCGGCAAGCGTATCGGCGAACTCGGCCTTGTCAGCCGCGCGCAGCTCAAGCGCTTCGACATCGACCAGGATGTGGCATTCGCCGAATTCGATTGGGCCGAACTTTATCGACTCGCATCGAAGGTCAAGACGGAATTCGCTCCGCTTCCCAAGACGCAGCCCGTGCGCCGCGACCTCGCTCTGCTCATCGATAAATCCACATCGTTCGCCGACGTCGAATCGATTGTGCGCCGCAACGGCGGCAAACTCCTCCGCAGCGTGACGCTCTTCGACGTCTATGAAGGCAAGAACCTGCCCGAAGGTAAAAAGAGCTATGCGGTGGCAATCACCATGCAAGACGACGAAAAGACTCTCAACGATCGTCAGATCGACTCTGTCATGAATAAAATCATCGACCAGCTCAAACGCTCACTCGGCGCCGAGCTCCGATAATCAAAGAATACAACAACAGCAACCCTACTTATATAATACCCACCTATAATATATGGGAAGAGCATTTGAATATCGCAAAGCCCGCAAGCTCAAACGCTGGGGCAACATGTCGCGCACATTTACGCGCATCGGTAAAGAAATCACCATGGCCGTCAAGGCAGGCGGAGCCGACCCTCAGATGAATCCCCGTCTGCGTGTGCTCATGCAGAATGCCAAGGCTGCCAACATGCCCAAGGATACTGTAGAACGCGCCATCAAAAAGGCCACCGACAAGGACGCATCCGATTACAAGGAAATCGTCTATGAAGGATATGGTCCCTTCGGCATCGCTATCGTAGTGGAAACAGCCACCGACAACAACCAGCGTACAGTGGCCAACGTCCGCTCCTACTTCAACAAGCACGGCGGCTCGCTCGGCACCCAGGGCTCGCTCTCGTTCCTCTTCGATCATAAGAGCGTCTTCCATATCAAGCCCGCAGCCGACACCGACCGCGACGAATTCGAACTCTCGCTCATGGACTTCGAGGCCGAACTCGAAGCCGAGGAGGAAGAATGGCTCATCTATGGCGCTTTCGAACAGTTTGCCAACCTCCAGAAATTCCTCGAGGAAAGCGGCGCGGAGATCGTCAGCGCTGAATTCGAGCGTATCCCGACCGACTACAAAGAGGTCACTCCCGAACAGCGCGAGGCTCTCGAAAAACTTCTCGAGAAGTTTGAAGACGACGAAGATGTGCAGAACGTCTTCCACAACATGAAAGAAGAAGACTGAGCCACTCAGTCTCAACCAACACCCCACACCCCCCGAAAAGAAGCAAAAAAGATGGAATTTAGGAGGAAACTGATCGCAGCGGCCGCCATGGCGCTTCTCGTGGGAAGCGCCGGCCCGGCTCATGCCGTGACCGCCCAAGAGATGGACCATGCGCGGGCTATCGCGGCCCAATGGTATCTCAGATGGTCGAACAATGGATCCGATTATCTCGATGAGCTCAAGCCTGCCTCGATGTCGGAGCTCGAGTCGAAACTTAAGGCTAAGGAGAAAGAAAATATCAAAGCCTTCAAAAGCGTGGCTCAGCCCTCTGACTATGCGTCGTGGGATAAAGCGAAGCTCGTCGAATATTGGAGTTCGACATTCTTCGCTTCAGAGGGGCTGAATGAGCAAGGGCGCGGTGCGCGTTCGCGAGTGAAGCGTGATGTCGAGGCGCTCTCGATAGCCGCTCCCGAGGCGACAGATCCGGCCCCGGCAGCGGCGCCGGCTACGCCCGAGACTCCCTCTGCCGCATCGCAGGCTCCCGACCCCGCAATTCCGTCGGCATCGGAGATCATCGACGAGACAACGACCGCCGACTCTATTCAAGGCGCCGACCTCCTCCCGGAGGAAACGACTTCCAAGTCGTCAGGGTCGTCGTCGACCTGGATCTATGTCGTGGCCCTCATTGCTTTGATCGGGGTGGTCGTATGGCTTGTGATTTTCGCATCGCGCACAATGCAGTCGCAATCGGGCGATGACTCCGACCGCGACCCGCGTCGTGACTCCGACCGCAAATCTCGCGATCCCCGCCCCGCCCCTGAAGCCGATCCGGTCGACGATTCGGTCGACGATCGCGTCTATGCAGCCGCTCCGGCCACATCCGGAGAGAAGACTCTCAGAGAAAAATTTGTGCGCACACTCGCATCTAAGGATGAAGAGATTCGCCAACTCCATCGAGAAATCAACGATCTGCGCGACGAATGCATGCGACTGGGCGAAGAGAACGGCCGACTGACGTCGGATCTGACCATGGCGCAGCGCGAGGCAGAATCGCTCCGCGGACGCTTGCGTGCGGCTTCGGCAGTGGCATCTGCGGCTTCGTCATCGCCGACTGTAGATCTGACCGCAGCCCCGCGACGCAAATCGCGCACTGATGCCGAGCCCCGCGTCAGAAAGGAAGGAGAGAGCCGCCAGCGCGAAATCTATCTCGGACGAGTCAACTCGAAAGGTATCTTTGTCAGAGCCGACCGTCGCCCCGTGGAAGGAAAGAGTGTATATGTGCTCTCGACATCCGACGGTTGCACAGGCAGCTATCGTGTGCTTCAATCCACGCCGGCCATCGACATGGCCCTCGACAACCCCGAATACTATCTCGGAGGGGGATGCGTAGCGCCCGATCTGACCGACACAGCCGAGGCCGACGGAATCCGGACTGTCTCCGCCGGCACGGCGATCTTCGAAGATGGCTGCTGGCGCATGCTCCGCAAAGCCAAGATCGCCTACGATTAAATACGAACGATATACGGCCCATATCCCATAATTCATCAATCGATCAATCCGACTGTTTCCCCTATAATAAATCGATAAAACATGACTGAAAATTTGGTAATTCGGGAATAAAATCGTAATTTTGCCAACGCAAATGGAAGCCCTGATGGCGGAATCGGTAGACGCGCTGGTCTCAAACACCAGTGGAGCAATCCGTGCCGGTTCGACCCCGGCTCAGGGTACAAGCAAAGTGAGGACTCTCAAACGAGGGTTCTCATTTTGCTTTTTTTGTTGGAAGCGGTCGTAATTCCGGATCGACGAATATTTCGCCGACAAGGAAAATTATTTTGGAATAGTCGGAAAAAATATTAACTTTGCCGTCGGGAAGCTCCTGATGGATCATCTGAAGCCGCCCGCTCGCCCGCAAATGCGAGTGAATACTCTCAATCGCCTGACATATTGATATCAATGTGGCCACGTGGCCGCGACCGAAATAACGACAGCCTATGAAAAAATCAATTCCACTCCTTGTCGCGATCGCACTTTTAGAATCCGCCACCCCGCTCAAAGCGTCTGAATATCGCGGCGCTCAGGCCTCAATCGCGCCAATTGAATCCTGCGACCGACTTCCCTACGCCGCACTGCCGACCGACGAAGCGCAATCAAATGAAGCTTCAGAAGAATCGGAAAGTGTGCTCCGGCATCTGACGCTGCTGCATCCTGCAAAAAGCGAATGCAATCCCCGCACGACCGCCACTTACTTCGGAAGCGGACTCGGAATAATTTGTCTCGGACTCGACACCTCCGATGCTTCCGCCGGAGAAGGAGAGATCTCAATGCTTTATAGTGAAGACTTAGACGGCGACTATGAGACGCTTGCCTCCGTCAACGTGGCCAATGAAGGCGCTGTCAATTTCGAAGGCACATCGATGACCTCCTCTCCTGCAACCACCACCTCCGACGACGACGGACTGCCGACATTCACCCCCTCCTATTATATGAACATCCTCTTCGCCGGCGATGGCACCGGTGGAATAGTCGTCGACGAACTTCAGAAATTCACGCGCTATGGCTATTACCGCCTCCTGATTCCCGACGGAGCAATCATGATAGAGGGGCGTCCGACCGCCGGCGGATCGATTCTATTTCATTATACCGCCGGCGGATCGACCGCCGTCGACTTCACCTATTCACTCACTCCGGAAGAAGGAGAGGTGTTCACCGATGTGTCGCTTCTCGGCTATGGACAACTCGGAATCACCGTGGAATTCCCC
>CAMWNT010000021.1 GCA_947175695.1 uncultured Porphyromonadaceae bacterium | reverse complement strand
TTTAGGTTTTAGGTTTTAGGTTTTAGGGTTTAGGTTTTAGGTTTTAGGGTTTAGGGTTTAGGTTTTAGATTTTGGGTTTTAGGTTTTAGGATTTAGGCGTATCATGATTAGTCATGATTATTCTTGATTAGTCATGATTAATCATGACTATTCTTGATCAATCATGAAGTATCGGGATTTTGGGCGCGATTTGCGAAACTTAAATTGATTAACAAAACACTTTATTGAATGGCATCAAGTGATAATAATACCGGGGGAGGGATGTTTAAGACAAAGATGGGGGTGATTGCGGCCACGCTCGGCTCGGCGGTAGGCCTGGGTAGCATATGGCGTTTCCCGGCCGAAGCGCAGGAAAACGGTGGCGGCGCGTTTCTGCTCGTATATCTGGCTTGTGTGCTGATTCTGGGCATACCGGTGATGGTGGCCGAGTTGTCGATCGGTCGCGCGGGACGTTCGGACGCCGTCGGTGCGTTTTCGAATCTGCGACCGCGCTCGGGCTGGTGGATCGGGGGCGCGCTGGGATTGTTGGCCTCCTATCTTATATTGTGCTTCTATATGGTTGTGGCCGGATGGACGCTTGAATATCTGTGGGATTCCCTGAGCGGGGATCTGTTTAGCGGGATAGCTTCGGGCGATGCGGCCGGCATGGAGCAGACGTTCCATTCTCGGATGGAAGCCTATATATCCTCCGACTGGGCGCCTCTGATATCGACGTGGGGTGTGATCGTCATGAATGCCGTCATCTTGATCTTCGGAGTGCAGAAGGGTATCGAGCGGGCGTCAAACATCATGATGCCGCTGCTTTTTGTGCTCTTGCTCGTGTTCTGCGGCTTCGCATTGACGCTGCCCGGAGCTGCCGACGGCCTCCGCTTCTTCTTCCATCCCGACTTTTCGAAAATGACATGGGGAATGATCGGCAACGCATTGGGGCAGACATTCTTTTCGCTGAGTCTTGGAATTGGCATATTGGTGACATACGCTTCCTATTATCCGTCGGACACTCGTCTTGTGCCGACGTCGGCGACGGTGTCGGTGCTGACCACGGTTGTGGCCGTCATGATGGGCGTGATCATATTCCCGACAGTGTTCAGTTTCGGGCTCGATCTTGACAGCCTTCGCGGCACGACGCTCGTGTTTGTCACTCTTCCGGAGGTGTTTGCGCAGATGCCGGGCGGGCGAGGGTGGTCGGTGCTTTTCTTCCTGTTGCTGCTTGTCGCGGCGCTGACGAGCACACTTTCGCTCGGTGAAGTGTCGGTGGCATTTGTCGAGAAGCGTCTTCGCCGCAGTCGTCTTTCGGCGACGCTGATCGTGATGTTGCCGTTGCTCGTGTTCAGCGCGTTATGCTCGCTGTCGTTCGGCGCGCTGAGCGACTTCAAGATCTTCGGCGAGACAATCTTCAACTTCCTCGACATGTTCACGACCAACTGGCTACTTCCGATCACGGCACTCGTCGGGGTGATTTTCATCGGCTGGTTTGCCCCGAAAGGCACGCTGCGCGGGCAAGTGACCAACGACGGCACAGTCAGTCGTCGGATATGGCCGGTGATGGAATTCATCATCCGCTATCCGGCTCCGCTTCTGATATTGGTGATCCTGATCAGCGGCTTGATGAAATAGGGGATCCCTCGCAAATTAATCCAATGCCCCCTCCGGCGCTGAAGCCGGAGGGGGCATTATTATATGAGATTATATGAGGAAATAAAAAATATTGAAAAAGAATGTAAAAAATTTGGTGGAATTAATAAAAAATGCTAAATTTGCGGCAAGTTGCAGAAGTAGGTATTTCCGGCAATGAAAAACTCAAAAGTGGCTCGGCTATCAACACCCCGGGCTCAGTGGAGTGCGACACTCTCGGTCATGCCGAGTGTCGATCAAAAAGGCTTCTTATTTGATTAGCTAAATAAATCTTACTTAACAATCATGAATTACTTATCGAAATGCTTGCTTGGCGGCCTGATGGGCCTGACAGCGGCTTCGGGAATGTCGGCCACATTCGTAGGCGATCGCACGGACTTCCGCGACGAGACGATCTACTTCGCCATGACCACCCGATTCTATGATGGCGATCCCACCAACAATACATATTGCTGGGACGGTGTACTCAATGTCAACGACCCTGAATGGCGTGGCGATTTCCGTGGACTCATCGAAAAACTCGACTACATCAAGGCCCTCGGCTTCACAGCCGTGTGGATCACTCCTGTGGTGGAAAACGGCTCGGGTCTCGACTATCACGGCTACCACGCTCTTGACTTCTCGAAAGTCGACCACCGCTACGTTTCGAAGGATGCCACTGCGGCCGACGCCGACGTTGCATTCCAGGAGCTCATCGACGAATGCCACAAACGCGGCATGAAACTCATCCTCGACATCGTGCTCCAGCACACCGGCAACTTCGGCGAAGAAAACCTCTGCCGCATGTTCCGTAAAGACTACACCAAGGATCTTGCCGACATCAACGCTTCGATGCTCGTTGTGCCTGAAAGCGAGGGCGGTATGCTCCCCGCCAACTATCCCTCGATGAAGCCTGCCGATCAGTATGGCACACGTCTGGCTATGATGAAAAACTCCGATTTCACCAACCGCGACGTCCACAACTACTGGCACCATAAAGCATGGTTCGACTGGGATGATCCCTCCCGCTGGTGGGGTCAGATCGCAGGCGACTGTGTCGACCTCAATACAGAGCATCCCGCAGTGACTCAATATCTCGTCGACTGCTACTCCCGCTTCATCAAGATGGGTGTCGACGGCTTCCGTATCGACACAGCCGGACATATTCCGCGTCTGTCGTTCAACAAGATGTTCCTCCCGCAGTTCCTGGAAGCTGCCGAAAGCGCTGAGGCCAAGGCAAAGCGCGGCAACACTCCCTTCTTCATGTATGGCGAGGTGTGCGCACGCTCGATGGAGGTCATCTACCGCGGCGAGAACTATAACTGCTCTCCCTGCTACTACACTTGGAAAGAAAACAAAGACTACGCATGGGATATGGATCCCAAATCCTGGGACAGCGTAGTCGCAATCCCCACAGAGAAAGAGGGCTCGCAAGACTATTTCACAGTGTCGGGCCACACTAACTGGGACAGCGTGCTTCAGTCGGCTACCGACGATCTCGGCCACGCCGCGTCGATTCTGCGCCACAGCACCAACCACAAGCTCAACGGCAACGAATATCACGCTCCCGACCACTCGGAATTCTCCGGTCTGAACGTGATCGACTTCGCGATGCACTGGAACTTCAACTCCGCTCAGGGCGCTTATGGCGTAAGAGGCTCCGACGATCTCTATAACGACGCTACATACAACGTCGTTTACGTCGACTCCCACGACTATGCTCCCGACAGCAACTATCGCTTCCGTGGCGATCAGGAGACATGGGCCGAAAACCTCTCGCTGATGTTCACATTCCGCGGCATCCCCTGTATCTACTACGGCTCCGAGGTTGAATTCCAGAAAGGCAAGGATATCGACAAGGGTGCGGTGCTCGCGCTTAAAGAATCCGGCCGCGCTTACTTCGGCGGCTATCTCGAAGGCGACGTCAACGTCACCGACTTCGCTGAATACAACGGCGCGACAGGCAACCTCGCCTCCACTCTGAGCTACCCCCTCGCACGCCACATCCAGCGCCTCAACAAGATCCGCGCCGCTGTGCCCGCTCTGCGTAAGGGGCAGTACAGCAACGATGGTTGCTCCGGCACAATGGCCTTCAAGCGCCGCTACACCGACTCCAAGACCGACTCTTATGTGCTCGTGACTATCTCCGGCAGCGCTACATTCACCGGCGTGCTCAACGGCCGCTATGTCGACGCTATCACCGGCGACGTGCAGAATGTCACCGACGGCAAGCTGACAGCTTCCTGCTCGGGTAAAGGCAACCTCCGCGTATATGTGCTCGACACAGCTCTCACTCCCGCTCCCGGCAAGGTCGGCGACGACGGCCTCTATCTCTTTGGCGCAGCTCCCGCAAGCGAAGCATGGACTACATGGCCCGACGAGACAATGCCCGATGAGACATGGACTGTGAAGCCCTCCGGAAGCGGCCCCGTAGTAGGCGGCGACCGTGTCGAGCCCGATGAGCCCATCGCACCATCGATGGAAGAGGGTGAGCAGGCTGTATTCTTCGAGCATGAATCCTGGAATCCCGTCAACGCTCACGTATGGTCAGGCTCCACCAACTACTCCGGCGGCAACTGGCCCGGCGAGGCTCTCACTTACCTCGGCAACAACGTCTACAAATGGACTTACACCGGCACAGGCAAGATCCCCTCGACTGCTATGGTCATCTTCAGCAACGCCGGCAACAACCAGACTTCGAAAGACGGCTTCCAGTTTGTCAACGGCGGTTACTACACTTCCACAGGCTATGTGAAGACTATCGAAGGCGCAGGTGATATCCCCGACGAGCCGATCATCCCCGGCGTTCAGACCACCTACACTTACTACTTCGATAACTCCGTATCCAACTGGGGCAATGTTTACGCTTACTTCTGGGATAACACCAACGCGAATGCCACTAACTTCCTCGGAGCATGGCCCGGCACTCAGATGACTCGTCAGGAAGACGGCCTCTATGCTATAAGCTTCACTACCGACTATAGCTTCGTAACGCCGATGATCATCTTCAACAGCGGCACCGGCCAGCAGACCGGCGACTTCACAGCTGTCAACAAAGGCATCTATACTTCGCAGGGCTATCAGACTCTTGTAGCCGAGCAGCTCAACGCAGCCGAAGGCATGAAGATCTACTCTGTAGGCAGCTCGATCGTTGTTGAATCGCCCAAGGCAGGCATGATCAACATCTGCACTCTCGATGGCCGCGGCCGCGCTGTAGAACTCCGCGAAGGCGTCAATGTATACTGCGACTTCACCCCCGGCTTCTATATCGTAGGCAATAAGAAGATTGTCATCAAGTAAGCCTCTTCTACGACGATTCACGTCGAATTGTGTATAAATGGTGGTCCCGCAGAGATTTCGGTCTCTGCGGGACTTTTTTTTCTTTTTGGGCATCGACGCGGGGCTGCGGATTGAAAATTTTATTAATTTTGTGGTTTAAACACATGGTTGCTCATCCGCTTTCGGGCGGATAAGCTTTTTTTGGTAAGAAAGATGGAACTTGTAAAGCATGAATGTGGCGTCGCTATGGTGCGCCTTCTGAAACCACTGGAGTATTACAAAGAAAAATATGGCACTGCGGCCTATGGCCTCGACCTTCTTTATCTGCTGATGGAAAAGCAGCACAATCGCGGTCAGGAAGCCGCCGGGCTCGGTGCGGTCAGACTCAACACCGAGCCGGGACGCGAATATCTCTTCCGCCAGAGAGCCGAAGGCTCGGGCGCGATCCAGGAAATTTTCGAGAAGGCTCATAAGGAGATCGCCGAGGCGCGCGCCGAAGGTCTCCCGCTCGAGGATTGCCCCTACATCGGCGAAGTCTATATGGGGCATCTGCGCTATTCGACCACCGGCCGATCCGGACTCAGCTATGTCCACCCCTTCATGCGCCGCAACAACTGGCAGAGCCGAAATCTCCTGCTCTGCGGCAATTTCAATCTTACCAACGTCGACGAGCTCTTCGAGCAGATCACGTCCACAGGCCAGCATCCGCGACTCTACGGCGACACTTTCCTCCTCCTCGAGCAGCTCGGTCATGCCCTCGACCGCGAAAACGAACGCCTCTTCGGCGAGCATCATTCGGCCGGAATGCGCGGACTCTCGCTGGCCGGAGCGATAGCAAGGGAGCTGAATGTGGCCAATGTGTTGCGCCGATGCTCCCCGACCTGGGACGGCGGCTATGTCATCTGCGGTATCGTCGGCAACGGCGACCTCTGGGCAATGCGCGACCCCAACGGCATACGCCCGGCGTTTTATTATATCAACGATGAGGTGATGGTCGTGGCTTCGGAGCGCCCTGTCATCCAGACGGCTCTCGGATTGAACACATCCGATGTCTGCGAGCTGCGCCCGGGCAGCGCGCTGATCGTCGACCGCGACGGCACTCCCCGCATCGAGCAGATTCTGCCCGAAGGCCCCAACCGCAAATGCTCGTTCGAGCGTATCTACTTCTCCCGAGGCAGCGACGAGGATATCTATCGCGAACGCAAGAATCTCGGTCGCAATCTGGTCGACAAGGTGCTCCGCGCGGTCGATAATGAAGTCAATCGTCTCGTGCTCTCCTTTATCCCCAACACGGCCGAAGCGGCGTTCTTCGGTATGGTGGAAGGATTCGAGGATCATGTGATCAAAGACAAGATCCGCGAGATTCAAGAATTGGCCGCGACCGGCGAGATCCATCCCCGCGCCGTCGAGGAGATCCTGCGCCGCAGGGTGCGCCGCGAGAAGGTGGCGATCAAGGATATCAAGCTGCGCACATTCATCGCCGAGGGCGCGAGCCGCAACAATATGGCGGCCCATGTCTACGACGTCACCTACGGCACCGTCCGCCCCGGCGAAGACAACCTTGTGGCTATCGACGACAGCATCGTGCGCGGCACGACCCTCCGCCAGTCGATCCTCCGCATACTCGACCGCCTGCATCCGAAGCGGATCGTCATCGTGTCGAGTTCGCCGCAAGTCAGATATCCCGACTGCTATGGCATCGACATGTCGCGCATGGGCGAGTTTATCGCTTTCCGCGCCGCCATCGAGCTGCTGCGCGAGAGGGGGATGCAGAATGTGATCGACGAAGTCTATGCTCTTTGCAAGACCCAGGAGGAATTGCCGAAGGAGAGGATCGTCAACTATGTCAAGCGTATCTACGAACCCTTTACCGACGAGGAGATCAGCGCCCAAATCGCGCGGATGCTTACCCCCGACGATGTCAAGGCGGAGGTGAAGATCGTCTATCAGGATCTCGAAGGGATGCATGAGGCGATCCCGGACCATCACGGCGATTGGTATTTCAGCGGCGACTATCCGACGCCGGGTGGCAACCGTATCGTCAACCAGGCCTTCATCAACTTCTATGAAGGGAAAATCGACAAACGATGAAAGAGAAAAAAACCAATGCGGCGCGGATTCTCGACCGCGAGAAGATGGCTTATGAGCTGATCCCTTATCCGGTGGATCCGGATGATCTCGCCGCGACACATGTCGCCGAGGCTCTCGGCGAGCCGATCGAACGGGTGTATAAGACACTCGTGCTCCATGGCGACCGCACGGGTTATTTCGTGTGCATACTCGCCGGCGACCGCGAGGTGGATCTCAAGAAGGCGGCGAAGGCGTCGGGCAATAAGAAAGCCGAGATGATCCCGATGAAGGATCTGCAGAATGTGACGGGTTATATACGTGGCGGCTGCACGGCGATCGGTATGAAGAAGCCTTTCCCGGTCTATGTCTCGGCGGAGATGCCCGATTGGGATTACGTCTATGTCAGCGCCGGGCAGCGCGGGCTGCAGCTCAAGCTCGATCCGAAAGACCTTATCAGAGTGGCCCGTGCCACTCCGGCCGATATAATCGCCGACCGCGAAGCCTGACGCCGCCCCCGGCCATAGAGTCCTTTAAAATTGCAGAAGATGAATACATTTGGTGAAAGATTGCGCCTGACCACATTCGGCGAGAGCCACGGTAAGGCTATGGGGGGAATCCTCGACGGGATGCCGTCGGGTGTGGAAATCGATATGGAGGGCATACAGGAGATGATCGACCGCCGGCGCACCGGCGTCGACCCCCTGACAAGCCAACGTCGCGAAACCGATGTGCCGGAGATCCTCTCGGGCGTGTCGGAAGACGGGTTTACTCTCGGCACTCCGATCGGGTTCATATTCCGTAACTCCGATGCCCGCTCGGGAGATTATTCCGAGCTTGCCGACCATTTCCGTCCCAATCATGCGGATTATTGCTATGACCTGCGCTATGGGCGGCGCGACTATCGCGGCGGTGGACGTGCGTCGGCCCGCGAGACCGTCAATTGGGTGATGGGGGGAGCCCTTGCGCGTGAATGGCTCGCGCTCTATGATTTCGATGTCGAGGCGCGACTGACAGCCGTGGGGCATGTGCATTACGACGAGCCGTTTGAATTCGGCGAGAACGCCGAAATCGGGATCGCGTATAACGACGATGTGGAGGCGGCGATGCGCGCCGAAGTGGAGCGCGCCCGTTCGGAGGGGGATTCGGTAGGCGGCCGCGTCAGCTGTGTCATCACCGGCGTTCCCGGCGGACTCGGAGATCCCGTATTCGGGAAGGTCCAGGCCCGACTTGCCCAGGCCATGATGAGTCTTAATGCCGTCAAGGGATTCGAATACGGGATGGGTAGCCGAATGGCCGAGGCACGCGGCTCGGAAGTGATCGACAATTTCAACGAAGGCTTTTGTCCGACCCCCTTCTCGAGCAATCATGCCGGGGGAGTGCTGGGTGGAATCACCACCGGTATGCCGATCTATTTCAACCTCCGGTTCAAGCCGACGCCGACTATCGGTCGACCCGTGGCGATGGCCACAGAAGATGGGGAAATCGACATTGTGCAGGCTCGCGGACGTCACGACCCCTGCGTCGCTATGCGTGCGCCCGTGATTGTCGAAGCGCTGTCGTGGATGGTGCTCGGCGATCTGATGTTGCAGCAACAATTAGTGATCTCATAGCAGGCTCCGAGAGCTCTGTGAGTTCTGTGAGCTCTGAGAGTTCTGTGAGTTCTGTGAGTTCTGGGAGTTCTGTGAGCTCTATGAGTTCTGTGAGCTCTGTGAGTTCTGTGAGAGCTCCGAGAGCTCCGAGAACTCCGAGAACTCTGAGATCTCCCGATCCTAAGCTAAAATTTTCAGCAAGGTGAATCCCTATTATAAAGACTATTCGGAATATTTGCGTGAGCGCTTCGGCGAGGTGAAGGTGCAGAAGCTGTCGGTCGACGCCGGGTTCTCGTGCCCGAACCGCGACGGCACGATCTCGCGCGGCGGTTGCATTTACTGCGACAACCGCTCGTTTACCCCCTCATATTGCGATCCGGCCGACGGAGTGGCGCGTCAGCTCGCCGAGGGTAAGCGTTTCTTCGCGCGTAAGTATCCGCAGATGAAGTATCTGGCATATTTCCAGTCGTTCACAGGCACTCACGCACGGGCGCTCCCGGCCCTGCGCGCACTCTATGAAGAGGCTGCGTCGCAGACAGATATCGTCGGATTGATCATCGGCACGCGCCCCGACGCACTGCCCGACGGCGTAGTGGATATGCTCGCGGAGCTCAACCGCCGCTTGCCGGTGATTGTTGAAATAGGGGCCGAGACGAGCCATGACCGCACACTGAGCCTCGTCAACCGTTGCCATACGTGGAGCGACGTCGCGGAGGCCGTCAAGCGGCTCGACAACGTCGGGATAGAGAGCGGATTGCATCTGATCGCCGGATTGCCGGGTGAGGATGACGATGATGTGCTGACCACCGTAGAGAGGGCGTTGCGGCTCCCTGTGGCCACACTGAAGCTTCATCAACTGCAGGTCGTGGCCGGCACGCCGCTATATCGGATGATGGAGCGTGGCGAAATCGCGGTCAATCCCTATGATTTGGATTCCTATCTCGATCTTTGCGTCAGAGTGGTGGAGAGAGTCCGGGAGTTGCGTCCCGATGTGGCGCTCGAGCGATTTGTGGCTCAGGCACCTCCGGAGATGGTGGTAGCGCCGAAGTGGGGAATAAAAAATTATCAGTTTGTAAACCTTCTTCACCGACGCTTATCAAAGTCATAATGGGGCGATTTGCAGGGATGTGGGGTCGGATGCGTTGACGCGCAATGGCGCGTTTCCACATGTCGCATATTTTCAATGAGTTGAGTTTGCGAATTTTGATTTCTCAAGAATAAAAATTAATATAAGATAATACGAAATGAAAAAGATCTGCCTTTTATTCGGTCTCGGACTGACGTTGGCCTCATGCGCGGCCCGCGAATCCGACGCCACAATCGAACTTCCGGCAGGCTACGACCGGCCGACGGTCGTGGTCAGCCACGCCACGATCGACAATCTTGTCAAGGCTCGCCGCGAGAGCGACCTTAATGTGGTCAGAGACACACTGAGTGTCAGCAACGGCAAGGTGGTGTTTCCGCTTGATCCGGCCGGCGCGGCTCGTTATAGCGTCGATCTTCAGCAGGGTGTGTCGGCCGATTTCTACGCCGCTCCCGATGAGACAATCGTGATGAAAATCGAGAGCATCTCGCCTCTCAACTATACTGTCAGCGGTACGGAGCTGATGACCGACATGACTGAGCTCGCCGCCGTCACGAATCCCATCGAAGCGGAATATTACGCCCTCTCGCAGGCCGGCCCGATGACCGAGGAGCAGGTGCGCCCGATCATGGAGCGCTATGATCAGGCGATCCGCGATTTCGTGGCGTCGCATCCGACGTCGCCCGCCGCACCGTTCGCTATTGTCGATCTTCAAGGCGAGGAGTTCCTCAAGGCTTATGAGGGATTGACTCCGGAGGCTCGCAAGTCGATCATGATGCCCTTTGCCGATGCACAGCTTCCCCGCGTGCAGAAGCAGGTGGAGGGCGCGCGTCGTCAGAAGGAGATGCTGAGCGGCAATGTCGACGCTCCCGGCTTCACACTTCCCGATCTCGACGGCAAGCCTGTCAGCCTCAGTGATTTTCGCGGCAAATGGGTTGTGATCGATTTCTGGGGCAGCTGGTGTGGCTGGTGCATCAAGGGCTTCCCGAAACTGAAGGAGGCTTATAATGAATATGGGGGCAGCCTGGTTGTGATCGGCGTCGACTGCAACGAGCCGGAAGACGCTTGGCGCGCCGGAGTGAAGAAGTATGAGCTCCCCTGGGTGAATGTCTACAACAATCCCAACGATCCGGCGCTCCTCAACGCCTACGGCATCACCGGCTTCCCGACCAAAGCGATTGTCAATCCCGAAGGTAAGCTTGTCGATCTGACAGTCGGTGAAGATCCCTCTTTCTTCGATCGCCTTGCAAAACTGATGAAATAAATCTTGCAAAACTGATGAAATATCCGACAGATTGAAAAAGCGTCGGCAATCACCGAATCAATGCGGTGGTTGCCGACGTTTATTATTTCAAGGTCACGTGAATTCTTCTTTCGCGCATACGTGAATTCTTATATCGCGGTCACGTGAATCCTTATTTCGTCGAGCGGGAATAGTGGAGGCAGAGGTCGCGGATGATGCAGTTGAGGCAGTCGGGTTTGCGGGCTTTGCAGACATATCGGCCGTGGAGGATGAGCCAGTGATGGGCCTTGGGGAGCAGTTCGGCGGGGATATGGCGGCAGAGGGTCTTTTCAGTGGCCCGGGGGGTGGTGGAGTTGCGGGTCAGTCCGATGCGGTTGCTGACGCGAAACACGTGGGTGTCGACCGCCATCGCGGCTTTGTTCCAGACTACAGACAGCATCACGTTGGCTGTCTTGCGGCCTACGCCGGGGAGCTTCATCAGGTTGTCGATATCCGAGGGGAGCTCGCCACCGAATTCTTCGGTCAGCAGTCGGGCGGCGTTGATCAGATGGCGCGTTTTGTTGTTGGGGAATGTGACTGAGCGTATGTATTCAAACACGGTGGCTTCGTCGGCCGCGGCGAGCGACTGCGGGTCGGGGAAGGCTTCGAAGAGTGCGGGTGTGACGAGGTTGACGCGTTTGTCGGTGCATTGCGCGGAGAGTATGACGGCGAGCAGCAGATGAAACGGCGTGTCGTAGTCGAGCTCGGTCTTGGGGTCGGGCATCGACCGGCTGAAGCGCTCTATGACGAGATTATATCGCTCTTTGATGGTCATTTTTTTTAGGTTTTAGGGGGTGAAAAAATCCCCTGCGGCAAAGGGCGATTGGGGCCGATTGCTGCAGGGGAATGGGGAAGGAGTGCCGATGTCGGCGGGGGAGCGGGATCAGTGGGCCGCGTCGAATTCGTGGAGGAAGCGTACGTCGTTTTCGGAGAAAAGACGTAGGTCTTTGACGCGGTATTTGAGGTTGGTGATACGCTCTACGCCCATGCCGAACGCGTAGCCTGTGTATTCTTTCGAATCGATTCCGCATGCCTCAAGCACATTGGGGTCGACCATGCCGCAACCGAGGATCTCGACCCATCCCGTGCCTTTGCAGAAGGGGCATCCCTTGCCGCCGCAGATATGGCATGAGATGTCCATCTCGGCTGAGGGCTCGGTGAAGGGGAAGTAGGAGGGACGCAGACGGATCTTTGTCTCCGGGCCGAACATTTCGCGGGCAAAGTAGAGCAGACACTGCTTGAGATCGGCGAAAGAAACGTTTTTGTCGATGTAGAGGCCCTCGACCTGATGGAAGAAGCAGTGGGCGCGGGCCGAGATTGCTTCGTTGCGATAGACGCGACCCGGGCAGATGATGCGGATCGGGGGGCGGGTAGCCTCCATTGTGCGGGTCTGCACCGACGAGGTGTGCGTGCGGAGCAGGATATCCTGGGGGTGGCGCGAGATGAAGAAAGTGTCTTGCATGTCGCGAGCCGGATGGTCGGGGGGAAAGTTGAGTGAGGAGAAGACGTGCCAGTCGTCTTCGATTTCGGGGCCTTCGGCGATAGTGAATCCCATGGCTCCGAAGATCTCGAAGATTTCGTTTTTGACGATCGAGAGGGGGTGGCGCGTGCCGAAGTGAGCGGGCGTAGCGCTGCGGGTGAGGTCGATTTCGCTATGTGCGGCGTCGGCACCCGAAGCGAGCGACTCCTTGAGTGCGGCAAACTTGTCGTTGGCCACGGTCTTGAGCTGATTGAGCAGCTGACCGATCTCGCGTTTTTGCTCGGCGGGAACGGTGCGGAAATCGTTCATGAGCGAAGATATCACTCCCTTTTTGCTGAGGTATTTCAGGCGGATCGCTTCCACTTCTTCCGCAGTGGAGGCAGTCAGGGCTTTGATTTCTTCAGCCAGCGTGTTTATCTTGTTGATCATATGTCGTGTCGTGTGATGTCTCGTTGAATTGCAAAGTTAACAAAAAAATGCGAGAAAATCTCAATCGCGGGCGATAAAAAGCGATTGCGGCCGGGTCGGGGTGGCGGATATTGTTGCGGTTGACGATAAAAGAAGTCATCCCGCATCTCCGGGCGCGGATGATGCGGGATGACTCGTGTCGGTCGGGCCGGGTGCTAGCCCGGGGATTGTCAGATTGTCTTTTCGACATCCCATGCGAATGCCCGCAGGCCGAGCAGAGGCTTGCTGAGGTCGAGCTTGTGGAGGGCGTCGAGGAGGGGCTCGAGGCGGTCGTCGGCCACGAATGTGATCATCGACGATGCGAGCGCGGGCCATGCGTGGGTGCCGTAGTGGGGCTCACCTTTTTTCGAGCCGCGCCCTTGGACATTGCCGAAGGCTGTGAAGCCGCGGCATGAGAGGGAGTCGAGGATCTCGATGATCGCTTCGTGGTGGGCCTGGTCGTAGGCTATGAATACGGATTTCATATCAATTGCGGATGTTTTTGAATTATGATTTGATCGACTCGGCGGCCGCTGCGAGAGCCTTGCGGTGGGCGCGGCGACGGTTTTTGATGCCGCGTCCGGCGAATACACAGTAGAGCACGGGCACAAACAGCAGAGTCAGAATCGTAGAGAAAGTCAGACCTCCGATGACGGCGACACCCATCGGGCGCCACATTTCGGAGCCTTGTCCGGAGCCTACAGCCATCGGCACCATACCGAGGATCGTGGTCAGCGTGGTCATGACCACAGGGCGCAGACGCGATTTGCCGGCATGGATCACGGCGCGACGGATCGACATTCCGCGTTCGCGGTTGAGGATGATGTAGTCGATCAGCACAATGCCGTTTTTCACTACGATGCCGATCAGCATGATGGCGCCGATCATCGACATGACGTTGAGGTTGTGGCCGGTCAGCCAAAGGATGATGAACACACCCGAGAAGGCGAAGAGGAGCGAGGTCATGATGATGCCGGGATATGTCAGCGATTCGAACTGGGCGGCCATGACGATATAGACGAGGATGATGATCAGCACGCCGAGCATCATGAGGTCGCCGAATGAATCCTGCTGGTCTTCATATGATCCGGCGAGCTCGATGGTGATGCCGGAGGGGAGATGAAGCTCGTCGATCTTGAGCTGCGCTTCAGTCACCACCTGGTCCATCGGAACGCCGTTGACGACGGTCGAGACTGTGATCTGTCGCTCGCGGTCTTTACGCTCGATCGTCGGGGGAGTGAAACGTTCGACGACTGTGCCGAGCTCCTTGACCTTCACTCCGGCTCCGGAGGGGGTCATGATCGTGATGTTTTCGATGTCGGAGATCTGAGTGCGGTGTTCGGGCGCATACATGACTTTGATGTCGTATTCCTCGCCGTCTTCGCGGAATTGCGAGGATGTCGCGCCGTTGATGCGGTTGCGCAGATATGTGGCGGCTGTCGCGAGGTTGAGCCCGTAGAGGGCGAGCTTTTCGCGGTCGAAGTCAACCTGATATTCGGGCTGATAGTCGGAGCGCGATATTGTGATGTCGGCAGTTCCGGGGATCCCTTCGAGAATCGTCTTGAGTTGGGCGGCGACGGTGTCGGTCTGTTCGAAATCATAGCCGTAGACCTCGAAATCGACGGTAGATTGTCCGCCCATACCCATTCCGCGTCCGCCGCCGACATTGACCTGGGCCTTTTTGAAGTCGGGGAATTCGCGTGCGAGGTCGGCGCGCATTCCGTCGGCGATCTCCTGGATGCCGCGGTCGCGGTCGCCGGGATCGAGAAGTGAGATGTTCATCTCGATGATGTGGGCGCCGTTGTCGGAGAGTGAGGCGAAGGTATTGTCAGACGATGCGGGGCCGACAGTGTAGGTCTGCACCTTGATTTCGGGATATTTCTTGCGCCAGAGGGTGTCGAGACGGCTCATCACCTCGCGGGCTTCTTCGACGCGGGCGCCTACGGGGAGCTCGAGCGACACTCCGATTCGGGCGTTGTCCTGAGTGGGGAAGAACTCAGTGCCGACGAATTTCATCAGGAAGAGCGAGCCGACGAAGATGCCGAGACAGATGGTGATCGTCAGTCCGCGATGGACGACGACGCGGCGGAGCAGCGAGGCGTAGCCGTCGTCGAAGCGGTCGAGGGCGCGTTCGATCGGGGTGAAGAAGAGGGTGTAGAGGCGGCCGTGGCGGTTGTTGAGGCGGAGCCATTGGCTGCAGAGCATCGGGGTCAGCGAGAGGGCGCAGGTGGTGGAGATGATCATCATGATCGTCACCATCCATCCGAGCTGGCGGAAGAGCACGCCTGTCATGCCTGTGACGAGAGTCAGCGGGAAGAACACTGCGATCAGAGTCAGCGTCGAGGCGATGACGGAGATGGCCACCTCGTTGGTGCCGTGGACGGCGGCCTGCTTCGGGTCGGCTCCGCGTTCGATGTGGGTCGTCACATTCTCAAGCACAACGATCGCGTCGTCGACCACCATGCCGATCGATATCGAGAGAGCCGAGAGGGAGACGATGTTGAGCGTGTTGCCTGTCGCGAAGAGATAGATGAACGATGCGATCAGCGAGACGGGGATCGTGATGACGATGATCATCGTGGCGCGCCAGCGGCCGAGGAAGACGAAGACGACGATCATGACGAAGAGGAGCGCGTAGAGCACCGTCTCTTCAAGCGATGCGATCGTGTTGCGGATGTTGTCGGAAGTGTCGACCACAACGCCGAGCTTGACGTCGGAGGGAAGATTCTTCTGGAGCTTGGGAAGCATCTGCATCACCTTCTCGGAGATCTGCACGGAGTTGGCGCCGCTTTGCTTCTGGATGACGATCATAGCGCCGGCCTGGCCGTTGATGTAGGTCTCCTGGGTGCGCTCTTCGAGCGAGTCTTCGATTCGGGCCACGTCGCGGAGATAGATGGGGCGCCCTTCGGTCGAGCCGACGACGAGGTCGCTCATTTCGGCCGACGTGACAAACTCGCCCTGCACACGCAGCGCATACGTGTTGGATCCGATGTCGAACGATCCGCCGGGGATGTTGCGGTTTTCGTTGGCGATCACCTGCGAGATTCCCTCGACAGTCAGATGATAGCCTTCGATCTTATGCGGGTCGACATAGACGTGGATCTCGCGTTTGGGGGCGCCGGAGATGCTGACTGTGCCGACGCCGTCGATTCGGGCGAGGGGGTTGACGACTCCGTCGTCGAGGATCTTGTAGAGACCCGCCATGCTCTCCTTGGCTTCGACCGACAGCAGGCAGATCGGAATCATGTCGGTCGAGAATTTGAAGATGATCGGATTTTCGGAATCGTCGGGGAGCTGCGATTCCACCATATCGAGTTTGTCGCGGACATCGTTGGTCAGCACGTCGATATCGTAGCCATATTCGAATTCGAGGGTGATGACGGATGTGTTTTCGCGCGATTCTGAGGTGATGTGCTTGAGATGCTCGACGGAGTTGAGCGTGTTCTCAAGCGGCTTTGTGACGTTCTGCTCTATATCCTCGGCGCTCGCACCGGGATACATCGTGATGACCATGATCGTGTTGGTGTCGATGTCCGGGAAGAGGTCGATCGGGAGCTTGGCAAGTGAGAAAAGGCCGATGATAATCACGGCCACGAAGCAGAGCGTGGTCATGATCGGTCGCTTGACGGCCGCACCGTATAGACTCATAATGAATGGATTGAAGGGTGGATGATGCTGGGTTCGGGTTTATTATTATTTGTGCACTTCCACGGCTGTGCCGTCGGTCAGGCGTGATTTTTCGGATACGACCACCTGCGCGCCCGGCTCGACGCCTTCGATGATCTCATAGCGGTCGCCGAGACGGCGTCCGAGCTGCACCTGCGAGTAGCTGACTTTGCCGTCGCGGAGCACATAGACGAAGTAATTGCCCGAGCCGCGTTGCTTTTCGACCGCTTTGTCGGGCACAACGGCGCGTCGCGCGTGGCCCAGGTCGAGCTGCACGCGTCCGAACATGCCGGGGAGAATGCGGCCGCCGGGGTTGGGCACAGTGATCTCGAGTCCGAATGTGCGTGATGCCTGGTCGACGGTCGGAGCGATCATAGTGACCTTTCCGGAGAATGTCTCGTCGCCATATGATTCGAGGGTCAGCGATGCGGGCATCCCCATTTTGACGCGGGCGAACTCGCTTTCGTTGACATTGACCACCACCTTGACCGGATTGATTGTGCCGATGGTCAGGATCGGAAGTGTGCCCGACATGTCGCCCGGATCGTAGTTGCGGGCGGTGACGACTCCGCTGACGGGGGCGGTCAGCACCGTGTTTTCGCGCACATTGCGCAGGGCGCGTTCGGCCGAGGCGAGCTGATTGCGGGCGTTGACGAGCTGGAGCTCCATCTGGTCGACCTGCTGCTTCGTGCCTCCGCCGATGCGGAAGAGCTCGAGGGCGCGGTTGTAGTCGGTCTCGACGTTGCGAAGCGCGGCGCGGGCGTTGTCGACCTGGAGTTCGTAGGATGTAGTGTTGACGTCGTCCATGACTACGAGTTTCTGTCCGGCGCCGACCATCATGCCGACGTCGACGAGGATCTGCTTGATGCGGTTGGGCGAGTTGGAGGAGATGTTGTTGACTTTGTCGGCTTCGACGGTGGCTGTAAGCGTCTGGATGTCGGCCACGTCTTCTTCAGCCACAGTGGCGACTTTGACTACGGGGAGCGACTCCGTCTCTTCGGCTTCCTTCTTCGAAGTGCAGGCCGAGGCCATGATCAGCAGCGCCATGGCTGAAAGAAAAAGAGATTTGCGGAATTTCATATCTATGGGCATTTTTTTTGCGGGTTGATGATAATGGATTAGCGGAGTTCGTCTTCCTTGCCGAGAAGAAGATCGAGTTCGGATGTGGAGATCAGATAGTTGTAGATGGATTGCAGATAGGCGAGCTGGGCGGAGGTGTTGGCGATTTCGCTGTCGCGGAGGTCGAGATATGAGGCGGCGCCGATCTCGAAGCTTTTCTGCATGATGTCGTAGGCTTTGCGGGCCTCTTTCATCCCCTGCTCGCTGCTGGCGATCTGGAGCACTTCGCGGTTGATGTTGTCGATCGCGAGGTCTTTCTGCATTGTCAGCTGCATGAGGAGGTTTTCGCGTTGGAGCCGCAGCTCTTCAACCTGCACTTTCGCCTGCTTGAGGCCGTAGTATTTCGAGCCGCCGCTGAAGATGGGCACACTCAGCGCCAGTCCGACGTTGGAATAGGGGCTGAATTCCTGATTGCGCAGTGCATTGCCGTTGCTGAGCGAGAGCCAGCTGACGTTGAAAGTGGCGCCGAGCGTAGGGATCCAGGCGAATTTCTTGAGGTTGACGTTTTTGCGGGCGATATCGGTCTGGATGTCGAGCGAGCGGAGAGCAGAGTTGCCGGAGAGGTCGGTGTCGGCTCCAAGGGCGTAGCCATACATTTCGCGCTGCATGTCGGCCAGTGTCGTGTCGGGGTTGATGTCGACGTTATAGTCGAATCCCATGAGCACCTTCAGCGCGAGCTTGCACTGCCGGATGGAGATGTCGGCCTGCAGGAGCTCGGGTTCGATGTTGGTGGCCTGCACGGAAGAGCGCAGCACATCGTATTCCGACGCCGTGCCGGCTTCGAAGCGCTTTTTGTAGAGGTCGGCGTTGAAGAGGGCTCGGTCGTAGTTCTGTTGGATTACGTCTTTCGATGCTATTGCGAGCAGCAGTGAGTAATAGGCCTGGTTGATCTGGTCGATGAGGTCGAGTCGCGATTGGCGGGCTGTCTCCATCTGAGCCAGGATCTGCGTCTTCGAGATACTGATGGATTTCCAAAGCACCGGGTTGACCAGGGGCATTTGGGCGTTGAATCCGAAATTCCAGGTGTTGTCGGATCCCATTTTAAGGCTCTGGCTCTGTCCGCCCATGTCCATGCGGATTGTCTGGAGCTCGATCGAACGCTGGTAGGCGGCCTGGAAGTCGATCGTGGGGAATAACGAGCCTTGTGCCTCTTTCTTGGCGTATTCCATCCGGTTCACTTCAAGGTCGGCCACTTTAATCGTCGGGCTTTGGTCGAGGGCGATACGTATGCACTCTTCGCGGGAGAGGGTTACGCTTTGAGCGGCCGTATTGTCATAGGCGGGCGTTTGGGAGATCGCGGTTGTCGTTGGCGATTGGGAAATCGCGGTAGCCGTCGGCGAATCGGCGGCGATTGAATCGGGCGTTGCGGTTGTGGCGCCCGATGCGTAAGCGGCGGGGATTGTCGCCGCAGCAAGGATCGGGATTATAAATGATTTGTGTATCATGAATTGTTGGTTGACTTGGATTGCGGATAGGTCAGCGGCAGTTAGCCGGAAGCTCGGATGACCCGGAGAGCTCGGAGTGCTCGGATGACTCGGATAGCTCAGAGAGTTCAGAGAGCTCGGCGTCGGTCAGCGTCGGGAAAGAGGGCTCTTTGGCCGGGGTGTGGATGCTTCGGTCGAGCATTTCCATGCCGAGCGGAGAGGCAATGGTGCGGGCGAATGTGAGGGTCATGGTGTCGAATATGTCGACGAGGTTGAGGTCGTCGGGGAGATTTTTCTCCATGCGTTTCATCGACTCCATCCAGACTTCAATGATGTAGGTCAGGGCATTGAAGTTTGTGTCTTTTCGGAATACGCCCTGGTTGACTCCGGCCTGAAACAGGAGGAGGAGCTGCTGGCGCATTTTTGTGCGTCGCTTTTCGTAGTCTTCCCTCATTGTGGGGTAAAGACGGTCCATGTCGCGGAAGAATTCGATGCTGACATTTCGGAGGTCGTCGCGGTGAAGCTTTGTGACTGCGAGGAGGCCTTCCATGATGTTGCCGGCGTTTGCCATAGCTTGCTCGCAAGCAATGCGATGGAGGGTAGTATGATGCTCCAGGGCCTGCTTTACGAGGTCTTGCTTATTGTCGAAAATTTCGTAGAGAGTTCGTTTGGAGATCTTGAGCTTCCGGGCTACAGAATCCATAGTCATGGATTTTATCCCTTTTTCAATCAAGATCTTATAGACTTCATCAAGAAGTTGCTCTTTATTTGATGATGGATTCATTGGGGTCAGGTAGTGGAAAACGTCGCAAAGTTAATATAAAAAACTGAAAACTAAAAAAAAGTTTTTGGTTTTTTGAGGAAGAGTCGTGAGTGAATCGCGATTATTCATGATTAATCAGGAATGATCATGATTGAGGAATCGAGCGGGATGGATCGGCGGGATGAAAAAGCGTCAGCCTCGCCGTCGGGGGTGACGGCGAGGCTGGAGTATGCGGGAGTGTGGATGTTGTGTCAGAATGCGGGTTCGGGTTCGGCTACGCGGGCGAATTCGTTGCGTGTGGCGGCGATGCCGAATTTCTGGCGGAGATGGGAGATCATGTCGCGGGTCATTGCGTCAAGATCGTATTCGGGATGCCAGTCCCATTCTTCGCGGGCGCAGGTGTCGTCGAGGCTGTTGGGCCAGGAGTCGGCGATTTTCTGGCGGAGCGGGTCAAGCTCGTAGGTCATGCGGAATCCGGGGATGTGCTCTTTGATTTTGGCGGCGATGATTTCGGGATCGAAACTCATCGAGGTGATGTTGAAAGAGTTGCGGTGGATGAGTCGGGAGGGGTCGGCTTCCATGATTTCGATGGCGGCGCGGAGGGCGTCGGGCATGTACATCATGTCCATGAATGTGCCGGGCTTGAGCGGACATTTGAATTCTTCGCCTTTGACGGCGGAGTAGTAGATGTCGACGGCGTAGTCGGTGGTGCCTCCTCCGGGAGGTGCTACGTAGCTGATCAGTCCGGGGAATCTGACTGAGCGGGTGTCGACTCCGAAGCGGTGGGCATAGTAGTCGGAGAGGAGTTCGCCCGACACTTTGGTGACGCCGTAGATAGTCTTGGGTCGCTGGATTGTGTCTTGCGGGGTGCCGTCGGCGGGGGTGCCGGGTCCGAATGATCCGATGGAGCTGGGAGTGAAGACGGCGCATTTCTTTTCGCGGGCCACTTCGAGAGTGTTGTATAGGCCACCGACGCCGATATGCCATGCGAGCTGGGGTTTAGCCTCGGCTACGGCGCTGAGCAGCGCGGCGAGGTTGTAGATCGTGTCGACGTTGTATTTTTCGACAGCCTCGGCAATCTGGAGCGGGTTGGTGATGTCGACCATATGCGACGGACCGGATTCGAGGAGTTCGCCTTTCGGTTCGGCTCCTTTGATATATCCGGCCACGACGTTGCCTTGCGGATATTCATGGCGCAGGCGCATCGTGAGTTCGGATCCGATCTGGCCTGTGGCGCCGATAATAAGAATATTTTTCATCGTCAAATATAAGGTTAGTTTGGTCGGGCATGCTTCCTACGCAGGATCCGTAGGCCTGAATGGATGGTAATGGCCGGGACTATGAGGATGGTTCTTGCGGGGCGGCAGGCTCTTGGATGCAAATTTAAGAAGAGCGCGCGAATCTACAAAATATTTGGTGAATATTTTTTCGATATGCGGCGGAATTCGTCGGAGCCGGCTCCGTTCGTCGGAGTTTGTGGTGTCGTCGGTCTGGGCCGGCTCTGTCGGAGTCGGGGGGGGATGATGGTCGGCCGGAGGGGCGTGTCATCGGGTGCGCATGAAGCGGAAGATCGTGTCGTAGGCTGCTTCGCGGTGAGGCGAGGGGGAGAGGATGAGGTCGTGGAGGCCGGAGTCGATTTCGCATACCATCGGGTCGGCTCCGAGTTGGCGGCCGCGTTGGCGGATCGAGGCCGGGTCGAGCACAGCGTCGCCGGTCATGAATTCGGGGGTGAAATCGCAACCTTCGATTTTGCGCGAGCTGGTCATGACGAGCAGTGGCACAGTGATGTGGTCTTTGCGTCGGAGAAGATCTTTCTGTGCGGATTCGATGGCTCCGATCCATGAATATTTGACCGGCGGGGAGTAGATCATTTTCCAGTCGGTGTTGTAGGTCCATTCGCCGTCATGTTGGCGGAGAAGCGAATAGGCGTAACCGTCGCAATGGTCTTGCTTGATTTTTCCTCCGGGGATGATTTTGCCGATGGCTCCGACCACGGGGATCGCGACGTTGCGGAGGAATGCGTTGAAGTTCCAGGCGAGGAAGGGGGAGTCGGTGACAACGCGGCTGACTCCGACGCGTCGGCCGCGGCAGGCGGCGTAGTAGCAGACAGTCAGTCCGCCGGTGGAGTGTCCGCTGAGGGTGATGTCGGTGATTCCGTCGCGTCGCATTTGAGCGAGTGCGGAGTCGATGTCGGCGAAATATTCTTTCATGTCGCGCACATCGAAGGGGTATTGCCATGGGAGGCGTGAACGGCCGTAGCGTCGGAGGTCGACGGCATAGAAGTTATATCCGGAGTCGGCGTAGATGCGTCCCATCTCGGATTGGAAGAAGTAGTCGTTGAATCCGTGGACGTAAAGATAACCTTTTCTTGAGTGTCGCTGTCCTTTGAGTCGTATGATTGTGGATCTGACAGGCCCGTCGAAAGCTTCTCCTTGGTCGACGAATCTGGATTCGTAGCCTTCGAGCACATCGGGCCCCCATCCGGAATCGGCCGGGAGCGTTTTTTCACCTTTATATTTGGTCTGCCAGTCCCATGTCTCGTAGAATCTTCCTGCGGGGAGTGAGAATGCGAGGGCGAGCGATGCGGCAAGTATCGCGGCGGGAATCATTCGGCGTAGCTTTATAGTCATGTTGATTTTTAGGTTTTAGGTTTTAGATATTAGATATTAGATATTAGATATCAGATATCAGATATCAGATATGAGATATCAGACATCAGACATCAGATATTGGATATTGGATATCAGATATTAGATATCAGATATTGGATATCGGATAGCAGATATCAGTGAGGAGGGAGTGGGAAGTCGGGGTTTTTGGATGCCAATGAACGATAGCGATCCGTAGATATAACAATCGGGATACAAAAAAAGAATCCCGACAGCTGAAACTGCCGGGATTCGGAATGGCGGAGGGTGAAAGATGGGTCTCGAACCCACGACCTACGGAACCACAATCCGTCGCTCTAACCAACTGAGCTACATTCACCATTTATGCTTGCGGGAGGCCTCGCGGGCGGGGCTTTTTCCCGTTTGCGATGCAAAATTACAAAGAATTTTTCATTCCACCAAATTTTTCGACCGAAAATTGCGAAAAAAATCAGTCGAGGCGCATTATTTGTCCATAGTGACGAGGAGTTCCTCGTTGGTACGGGTCATTTCCATGCGTTTTTTCATGAATTCCATAGCTTCGACGGAGTTCATGTCGGCGAGGTAGTTGCGCAGGATCCACATTCGGTTGAGCGTCTCTTTGCTCTGGAGCAGATCGTCGCGGCGAGTGGAGGATGCGGTGATGTCGACAGCCGGGAAGATGCGTTTGTTGGAGAGCTTGCGGTCGAGCTGGAGCTCCATGTTGCCGGTGCCTTTGAATTCTTCGAAGATGACTTCGTCCATTTTCGAGGAAGTCTCGGTCAGGGCTGTGGCGATGATTGTCAGCGATCCGCCGTTTTCGATGTTGCGGGCGGCGCCGAAGAATCGTTTGGGGCGCTGCAGGGCGTTGGCGTCGACGCCGCCGGAGAGAATCTTGCCCGATGCCGGCGAGACGGTGTTGTAGGCGCGGGCGAGGCGGGTGATCGAGTCGAGCATGATGACTACATCGTGGCCGCATTCAACAAGGCGCTTGGCTTTTTCGAGCACAATTCCGGCGATCTTGACATGGCGTTCGGCGGGCTCGTCGAATGTCGAGGCGATGACTTCGGCGTTGACGCTGCGCGACATGTCGGTCACTTCCTCGGGGCGCTCGTCGATCAGGAGCATGATGATGTATGTGTCGGGATGGTTTTCTGAGATCGCGTTTGCGATGTCTTTCAGAAGAATTGTCTTACCGGTCTTGGGCGGGGCGACGATCAGCGCGCGCTGTCCCTTGCCGATGGGGGCGAACATGTCGACCACGCGGGTCGATATGTTGTTGGTGCGTCCGCGGGTGAGTTCGAATTTCTCTTCGGGGAAGAGGGGCACAAGGTGCTCGAAGGGCACACGGTCGCGTATGGCTTCGGGATTGAGGCCGTTGACGGAGATGACGCTGCAGAGGGGGAAGTATTTCTCGCCTTCGCGGGGAGGACGGATCGAGGCTTCGACGACGTCGCCTGCCTTGAGCCCGAATTCTTTGATGGTGTTCTGCGGAACGTAGACATCGTCGGGCGATGCGAGGTAGTTGTAGTCGCTTGAGCGGAGGAATCCGAATCCTTCGGGCATGAGTTCGAGCACACCGAAGCAGTTGAAGATTCCGTCGAGGTTGTATTGTTCCTGCATGCGCTTTTGCTCTTGGAGCATCTGTCGCTGCTGGATGCGCTGTTTGCGCGTCATTCGCTGGTTGCCCATGATGTTGCGGGGTTCGGCCACAACTTTTGTGAACTGCGAGTTTGCGCCGGGCTCGGCGATCATGACGGGGCGTGACGCCTCGGCGGCGGCTGCTTCTTCGATTTCACGCTGGGAGCGTGGCTTGAAGGTTTTTCCTTTTGAAGCGGAGAAGAAGGAGTCGAGTCCGGATTGGCGGCTTTTTGAGAAGAATTGTCCGCTGTTCTGGCGTTGCTGCTGAGTGGGCTGGAATTCGGGGGGCGCGAATTCTGTCGGGGCGGCCGTCGGGTTGGGAGTGTTGGCATCCGTGGCTTCGCGGCGCGCGGGGTAGTCGGGGAGTGCGAGAGCCTGTTCGGGGGCGGGGAGAGCGGCTACGGGCGCGATCGATTCCCGGATGGGTGCAGTCTGCGAATCGGCGGGAGCTTCGCTTATGGGCGCCGCTTCGGATGCGGCTTCGGGCGACTGGTTTTTGCGGGCGGCGATAGCTGCGAGCGCGGCGGCTTCGGCGGCTTTCTGCTCTTTCGACTTGCGTCCGCGGCGTTTGCGTAGGAAGGCGAGCACTTCTTCGGGGGTCATGCCGGCGTAGGGATCGGCCTTTTCAGCCGGCTTGGTCTTTTCGGCTTTGTGTGTCCGGTCGTTGAAGTCGAGCGGGAGTGCGGGAGTCGCGGGCTGGATCTCTTTGGCCGCTTTGGGCTTGCGTCCGCGGCGTTTGGGCGCGGCTTCGGCGGATGCGGCGGGAGATGCCGCAGCGTTGGGATCGGCGGCTGTGAATGCCGCCGCATTAGAGTCGGCGGCGTCGTTTTGGGATTTGGCTGCGCGTTTTTGGCGCGGTTTGCGTTCCTTTTTGTCGGCTTTGGCGCGGTTGGCTTCCTTCGACGCTTCAGCCTTTGCAGTGTCAATGGCTTGGTTGTCGAGGATATAATAGATTTTTTCCAAAGCTTCAGCGGAAGCTGTATTTTTCATGCCCATGGAGGAAGCGAGTTCATCTACTTTTTCGGGCTCCATGGAAGAAAGTTCTTCAAGATTGTACATAAGAAACATTTTGAGGGGATAGAGGCCGGTGTTTCCGAGGAGGGGAGAGTGGATCCGGATTTATCCCGGCGACGATATGCCGCCGATTTTGGGAAGGGGATATTGTGGAGATTTCCGACGGGATGTCGCGAGGAGAGGCTTTCGATAGAAAGTGTTGAGGATCCCGTCAAAAGGGAAATCACTCGGGAATTGCATTTTTCAAGAATTCGAGATGTGGCCGGCGATATGCGATTCCTGTTTTTGCATAAAGGGTCGCAAGCAGAGTTGTTCTGATTCGATGGACACATTTCAAGCGTCGCATTTTGGGCGTGAGACGCTTTATGGGCGCGCGTGTATTTCGCGGTCGCGAAAAAAAATACCGTGGGGTAATGTGGAAAAATTCCTATCAATGCGTCGGCGCCGGGCTGTCGGCGACATTGCCGGCGTGCGCCGTCGGTATGCGCGTGAATTGAAAGGGTGTAAAGAGATATCGTCTTATAGACATTGCAAAGATAAACTAAATATTTTAAATCTGCAAAAAAATGGTGTGAAACCGCAGTTAAAACATTTAAATAGTGAAATTTGTTTCCGAAATCTACCAATTTATTCCGAAATTCACCATTTTTGTGCGTCAGTGCTACGCATTTATAGAGTTTGTCGGCGCGCCGGGTCGGTTATGATTTGTCGTCGTCGGTTCGGCTGATTGTGAGTCGGTAGATAGTGGCGGAGCCTGCGTCGGGCGTGGTGTCGGGGGCATCGGACGTGGTGTCGGGGGTGGGGATGAGGTCGGCTCCGGCGCGTCGAATGCCGGGGATCCAGATGATTTGGCCGGATTCGCGGTTGACGAGCATTCGGATTTCCCGACGTTGCGCGGCGGGGATGCCGGCTTCTTTGAGGATGTCGCTGACGAGTTTGCTTCCTTGGGCGTGGCGTGAGAGTATGCGCATGCGGTCGGCGGTCCGGGGCGTGCGCCATTCGTAGCAGTCGGCGCCGAGGGGGAGGTAGGCTTCGTCGGGTGTCGCGTGGCGAATCTTATTATATAAGGTGTCGTCGAGGGTGAGCGGTTGCCATCGGCATTCGAATTTTGTGGCGGCGGCGGTGCCGGTGTCGGTGGGTCGGATTTGGAGTGAGTAGGGGGTGGTTAGGAGTTCGGAGTCGGTGGTGATTTGCCAGTGTCGTCCGGGGGTGAGGCATGGTTGTCCGGGGGATTGAGGGATGTGGGATGCGGCTTCGCGGGCGATGGTTGAGAGGGGGGCGTTGAGAGGGGCGTGTGAGTCGGCGTGGCGACGGAGCCAGTGGTAGATGAGCGACGCCGGGGCGGGGAATCGGGCGATTGTCGACCATCGGAGGGAGTCGGGATCGGATTCGTCGGCGAGAGCGTTGTCGATCGCGAAGTCGATGATGTCGGCGGATTCGGCCTGGATACGGATTGTGGTCTGGAGGGCAGTGTGGATCCCTTCCCAGCGTTGTTGGAGGAGGGGGATGATTTCGTTGCGGAGGAAGTTGCGGCGGTAGTCGGAGGTGAGGTTGGTGGAGTCGGTGACGTAGCCTTTGGGATATTCGCGTGCGATGTCGGGAGGGAGCTGAGTCTGAGAGAGCATGCGGAGGATTTCGGTGCGTGGCATGTAGAGGAGGGGTCGGATGATCCGATTTCCGTTGGGGGCCATGGCGCGCAGGCCGTGAGGCGATGAGCCCCGGAGGAGATTGAGGAGGAGTGTTTCTTCGTTGTCGTCGGCGTTGTGGCCGGTGGCGATGCGTTGATATCCGTGGGATTTGATCAGAGAGTCCCAGAGGTTGTGGCGCAGTTCGCGCGCGGCCATTTCGATTGAGATGGCTTGTCGGGTGGCGTAGGCTTGGGTGTCGTAGGCTTGGATATGGAGTTCGACGCGGGCGGGAGTCGGGGCGAGTTGGCGGCGGAGGTGGTCGGCAATGAGCTCGACGAGGCGTTGATCTCGGTGGCTTTCTTCGCCGCGGAGCCGGAAGTTGACGTGGCATATTCCGAGTCGGAAGTGGCCGAGATATCGTGCTGCGGCGGCGAGGAGGTGGAGGGTGAGCATGCTGTCGGCGCCCCCGGATACGGCGGCGAGCACGCTGCTGATGCCGTCGGCTTGCAGTCGTCGGGCGAGAGCGTGGGCGGCATCGTCGAATTGTCGGCGTCCCTCAATGAGATCTTGGTCGGGCATTTTTTTAGGTTTTAGG
>CAMWNT010000020.1 GCA_947175695.1 uncultured Porphyromonadaceae bacterium | reverse complement strand
AACTGTTATCCGATCGGTTGGGACGGGAGCACAGGAGGAACGACACGGCATTGCTCACCAATCGGTTAGGACGAGAGTAGCGCTATCTCACTACTCTACAGTCGGTTAAGACAGGAGAACAGTAGAAACAGGAGCGTCGATACGAAACTGTTATCCGATCGGTTGGGACGGGAGCACAGGAGGAACGACACGGCATTGCTGTCCAATCGATTATCTCCTGTTCCTCCTGTTCTCCCGTCTTAATCTATGGGATTGCGTATTAAGCACGACACACGATAGTCACTTTGTGTTTTTGATGCGTTTTACTTTGTGTTTTTGATACGATTTACTTTGTTAAATTGAGTTAACAGAAGCGGCTCAAGCCGGGATTGCCGACCCGCGCTTCGGCGGATGTTTTACAACATATTTGATTAGTAAATCGGATTTTTTCACTAATTTTGCGTGTAGGCTCAACCGCGCCCATCACGACTGAATCAGACGCGGACGGGGCTTAACACAAAGAGAGCGGCCACTGCACTCGTCTCTTGGCTACAAAGAATTTGGGAATTTATCTGCAATCGGAAAGAATAAGCGATATGAGAACCCGGTAGGTGTGATTACACATTCTTGGGAGGTTCTCGAATTGAATCATATTTTTCCATTGTAACAAATTCCATACGGAGTTAACACAATGTTAATCAAGATTCTCCCCTAAGTTATTTAAGCAGAATTTCTTGATAGCCCGGCAAGCAACAGTATGAATCCCGCGCTTATTTGTTCAACCATCTATGTCCTACTGGGGATTCAGGGACAATTTTGAATTTATATCGAGAATCATAATATGGCAGTCGAAGCGAAACAATTCTTGAAGTTTATTGCGCAGAATCCGTTCCGTATTCTCGGCGTATATACCAATGCATCTCAAAAAGAGATATTGGCTAATGCCAACAAGATAAAAGCATATAATAAAGTCCGCAAAACTATAGATTTTCCTTTCGATAATCTACTTGAATATCCTACTCCGGAAAGATCTGAAAAGACAGTTTGGACCTCCTTGAAATCTCTTGATTTTGATAAAGAACGCTTCAAGCATTCTATTTTTTGGCTTACAAATGAGACGCCATTTGATAAAATAGCCCTGCAACATTTAGCTGTCGGCAATGTTGATAAAGCAATTTCAATATGGTGCAAAATTGATTCCGTCAGTGCACTCCAGAATCGTTTGATAGCGGCTGCAATCAAACATGACTGGCATTTGTTTGCTACTTCCGCATCACAGCTTTTTGAGAAATATCCTAGCCAGGTATGTGAGAAATTCGGAGTAATGGAAATGCTATCTTCTGAACAACTGATGATCCAATTTCTTGAGCTCATAAACGCTGATAATCCAACCATAATAAATGAATTATACAGCTATAGCCTCAAAATAGAAATACTTAGTGCCATAAAACCTGACAATGGAAACGACATTGAGATTTGCCACACCTACAATAATGGTTACGGTCGGCATATGACTGTTACTCTTGATGGCAAGAAAAAAGTTATACAAATCAGCACAAAACTGGATAATTTTTCAGATGATTATATTCTCGCCCATAGAAACGAATTTGTCATAGTACATGACTTCATATTAGAATACAAGCCCGAGGAGAATCCAATATCCCAATTATGGGTCGAATGTATCCATAAGGTTTTGGCTGAACGACTGATCTCGGAGACAACCGGTCTTATAGCTAAAATTCACGCAATAGACATGGAGGACTTTATAGCTCGCAGAGATGGAGCAATAATGTTGCTCAATGTTTTTAAAAGTCCGTATTTCAAGCATGTACTGAGTTCCGGCATTGAACAAGCAATCAGAAGCAAGGTAGTAAAAGAAGCAATCGACTGTGTAATTGACTACTACAATTATGCAGAGGATCAAGATGCTGTTGTGGATGAAGCATGCAGCTTGGCATATCAACTGCGATCTCAAGCGCAAAACACTATCCATTTCGAACGCATTCACGATAACTATCTCAGGCTCAAAAATCACGCTGAGAAACTACCACCAAAAGAGATTCTCTATTATCGGAATCTACTTGAAGCTCGCATAGACCGCTATAATTCAGAGCCTTCAACAATCATAGGCGCTCTGAATTATATAAAGGATTGTGCTCCATATCTCATGTCAATAAAAGAAATTATAGGAGCTTCCCATAGTTACTACATTCGCGTTTCAACACAAGTTGCAGCTGCTGTTGTCAATGATGTTGTTGACGACTTCAATAAACAGTCGGATGATATATTAACTCGCATAAAAAATGTTTCAGAATGGGAGAAACGCAAATTGCATGATAAATTTAAGAAGTTGGTCACATTGGCCGCAACCGCAATGCATCAACTGACATTCTTTGGAATGGATAGCTCATTCAAAGCCGAGCAATTCCAACCAAGCTATGACATTATCAAGCGAAATGCTATTAGTAGCGGGGCAATTCGTTATAATGATTACGACCAGTCCAACAGAGCTAATATAAATATTCCAAGTGATTCAAGTTGTAAATTCGAGGATTTTTTACAAGGTGTCGACACACGCGATGAAACCGGATATTTCCAATCATGCAAATCAGTAGCCGACTGCCAAAATTATCTTCGGATATTTCCTAATGGTAAATATTCATCTTCCGTTTATGCTAAAATGGAAGAATTCTCATTAAATGATTGCAAGACACATATTGACATTGATGCTTTCTGCAAAAAATATCCGAACACTAAGCTTAATATTGCAGCAAAGCGCGACGAGATAACATATAAATTTTGTAAATCTGCTAATGATTTCCGATTATATTTGAAGAGATACCCTTATGGTCGTTTTGTTGCAAGGGCAAAAGAGCAATATGACGATTTGAGCTTCAAAGAGTGTGTAGGTCGCAGAGATTATATCAAGTATCTGGAAAATCTTCCAAATGGTAGGCATTCTTTAGAAGCGCTACACGTGATCGATGATTTGGATTTTAAATGTTGCAGAACACTCTCCGATTTTGGAAATTATTTGATTGGTCATCCACATGGTTGTCATGTGAAAGAAGCGCGCAATGAAATCGATAATCTCACGTTCGCCGGATGCTCATCTGAAGAGAGTTATTTCGAATATCTTAAAAAGTTTCCCTCAGGACTTCACTCCACTGAAGCCCATGAAAAACTTGCGGATTATCAACTATGGAAAGAATGTAGACTTAAGAATACTCGCAAATTCTATAAGGAGTATCTCACACAATTTCCAAATGGCATTTACCGGATTGAAGCCGAAACGCGACTTCATTACCGGTGGCATAGCTACATCGAAAAAATTCCAACGGATAAAACCAGACTGACAATAATAGCCCTTACTATTATTGCCATCACTGCTATCGGAATAATTAGAAACCTCGACGTATTACATATCTTGATCTACATTATTGGAGGCTTGGCTGCAATTGGTTGTAAATTCACATTCTCCAAAATGCGGCAAGGAAAATTGAAACCATTCATCATAAACCTTTCAATTGCTATTATATCTCTCGGAATCGGCTTAAGGGGGATTCTGCTTGAGGATAGCACGAAAGATCCGGAACATCAAAAATATGTTGAGCAAAAGTATATTATGGCGGTAGAAGATGGCTCTATTTATGCACTCCAGATGTTTCTCCTCGATTACGCTGACTCAAGATATGCTCATGTGGTTCGTAATCTTCTTTATGACAAATTACATGTTTCCGACTTGGATGACATAACATGGTTTGCAGCACGATACTATGACACAGATGAAGGTAAGACTGCTTACTTGATTATGACGACCAAGTGTGACTCTATATTAGAATCATATGATCTAGAACACCTTAAAGAATCAAATGAATATCAAGAAGCATTATCTTCTGTTAGATCCGGCTCAGACGATATGATAAATGACTACATGGAAAATATCATTAATCAAGACGAAATTGGCATGTGGGATATAGTGGCTGATAATAATGATTTTAAATATTAATTCTTTATTAAGAATTGTATTAATTGTCAGAAATCTTCGCTACAATATCGCTCTAAGTAAAACACCATAATGCTCATATTAAATACAAGCTTATGAAACATCTTCTTATTATAACTACATTTATATTCTGTTGCGTCTCGGCCATTGCTACGAATCCATCTGATTCTTTGCATAATAATTTTCATCAAAAGCATTCAACTGATGTCGAACTTGAATACCTACGACACGCTAACAAAACATTACAAGCCGAAATCGCTTCTCTTAACCTAAATATTGAAGCTAAGGATAGTGAGATCGACTCCTTGGAAAATATCCTAAGGGATACTAATCTTAGGATAACTACTCTCTCTGACAGTATAAAAATAAACGCTTCTATTATGCTCGCTCAAATTCAAGACAACTCAGAGAGTTTGAACCATGCGATCGATAGGAAATCTCAAATCGGACTTTGGATTTATATACTGCTGATTTTCTTTATTGCCGTCTCAGCATTCATATTTGGCAGAATCCTTGCGAAGCGAGGTAAGGAGATTGATTCTCTTTCTGCTAAGACCGACAAGCTAAAGGAAGAAGTAGTCTTATATATGTCGAAAGAAATAACAGAGATACAATCAATTTCCAATAAACTCAATTCCATTGAGGATCTTTCTTCTGCAAGGAGCGAAACCGAACGAAAGCTTGTTTTCGCACTTGCTAACCGCATCACCTTTATGGAAATGACTCTCTCCAAAATGGATCGTTCTATTCGCGGTTATAAACAGCTTTCCAAGTCCATTCAACAAATGAAAGACAATCTTCTTGTCAGTGGATATGAACTTGTGGATATGCTTGGAAAGGACTACCACAATGGAATGAAAGTAACTGCGAATTTTGTTGAAGATGAGGAGCTGCCATTCGGTAAGCAAATCATTTCCACTATCATCAAGCCTCAAATTAATTATAAAGGCAAGATGATTCAATCCGCACAAATTACAGTAAGTCAAAATATTTAATCACCATATATAACTATGGCTCAATCTAAATTAAAATTCGGAATTGACCTCGGAACCACCAATTCCGCTATATGCAAAATGGAAGGAGGTGTGCCGGTAGTCATTAAAACCGACACACTTAAAGATACGCTTCCGTCTTGCGTATCATTCACCAAAAGGGGAATAACTTTGGTTGGCGATCGCGCCTATAACTCTCTTTTTCAAGAGAGATCCCGCGCCACAAAGTCATGGTCGAATAAAGACGAAAATGTCTTTATCGAATTCAAGCGTTCCATGGGGATCAACACACAAAAATACTGTTCCAACATGGATGCCTATTATTCTCCCGAGCAACTGTCGGCTGAGGTCCTTAAAACACTTAAAGCATTTGCAATTGATGAAATAATTTCATCAGCGGTCATAACAGTTCCTGCAAAATTCAAAATCGATCAAATTGCGGCAACCAAACGTGCCGCAATGTTAGCCGGCATTGAACGATGCGAACTCCTCCAGGAACCGATTGCAGCATCAATGGCTTTCGGTATGGGAACCACCAACAAAAGTGGCCAATGGCTCGTGTTCGACATGGGTGGGGGCACATTCGATGCGGCGCTTATCAAGGTTGAAGACGGCATTATGCAAGTCAAAGATACAGAAGGCGACAATCGTCTCGGCGGCAAAGAAATTGACTACGCAATTGTTGACGACATCCTCATCCCTTACCTTCTGGAGAATTTTGTCATTGATGAAATAATGGCAAATGACAATACTCGTAGGATCCTTCGTAATGCCATGAAGTCTCATGCTGAATTTGCTAAGATACAACTATCTTTTAAACAACAAATCGAAATATTTTCTCAGCTTGGCGAATTCGGTAATGATGACGAAGGATCTGAAATTGAACTCGACTTGGCCATTTCTCAATCACAGATCGAACCCGTAGTCGCAAGGATCTTCCAAAAGGCCATCGACATCACCAAAGATCTCCTCATGCGCAATCATCTTAAGGGATCGGACCTCGACAAACTAATACTTGTCGGAGGACCTACATACTCGCCAGTGCTCCGCAAGATGCTTCGCGAACAAATTACTCCTAATATCGACAACAGTATCGATCCCATGACTGCTGTCGCCAAAGGAGCCGCACTATATGCATCCACCATCGACAACCAGTGCGAAGTAGAAATCGCTAATGGCACCGTAGCGCTTAATCTCACCTACGAAACTAACTCCGTTCAGCCCATGGAGTATGTTACCGTACAATTTGATAAAGCTAATAGTTCCTACGATCTTTCGACCAAGCTGTTTGTAGAACTTATACGTGGCGACAAGGGTTGGTCGAGCGGCAAAGTTGAAATCGACGAGATCGGAGACATTATTGAGTGTCAACTTTTGGAGAACAAAAATAATTCCTTTAGCATCGTCGCTTATGATGACAAGGGCAACGCTATTCCCTGTTACCCGACAGAATTATGCATTATCCAAGGGATCGTTGTCGGTAATGCTGTATTACCTTACAATATATCGATCGAGGTTCATAACGCCGTGTATGGAAGAGATGGTGTCAGCGCAGTGTGGGGACTTGAAAAGAATCAGCAAATCCCGGCTATAGGCGTTTTGAATGACCTTAAGACCCGCTATCAACTCCGACCAGGAATTGAGACTGATTCAATTTCTATTCCGATCTATCAGTGCGAATATAATGCAGATGGAACATCTGCCGTACATAACGACCATGTCGCAGATGTTGTCATTAATGGAAATGACGTCAATCAGCAAATTCCTGTAGGCAGTGACGTCGACATCACTATTAGGGTTGATAGTTCACAAACACTCAAACTCGAGGCTTTCTTTCCAATAAGTAACGAAACTGTAGAGAAAGAAATTCAAATTCCTCCACGCTCTGTCATTTCAGCTTTCGAACTTGAGAAGCTGAAAAATGCAGCGAATGACAAGCTTCGAGACCTAAATTCTTCCTTAATCATCTCAAAATCTGAAACCGCGGAGGCGGCAAAAATCGTTGACGATATAAATAATCGTTTCGATAATGAAAAGAGTGATGAAGAGGGGCGCAAACATCTTCAAGATGATATTCGACGCGCTTTCTTGAAAATGGAAGAGGTCGAACGAAGCCATGAATGGGATACCCTCGAAGACAAAATCCGTCAAAAGTTCATCCGCTTGAAAAAGGCGAATGAAGAGCTTGGTCATAAATATGACCAACAAGTTGCGATAGCGAAAGATCATGCAGAGATGGCAATTCGGTCTAAGGATTTTCGTCAGGGCCACACCGCCCTCAACGATATCAATAGCTTATATATAGATGTAACCCTGATCCATCAGCTTAAGTTTTTCATTGACTGGCATCTTAAGAATTTCGAGTCTACCCGCTGGAAAGATTCCAATCGCGCTCGCCAACTTCTGCAAGAAGGCAAAGAGATCTCATCTTCAAATCCTTCTAAAGCCGATCTATACCCGATCGTCCGTTCGGTAATCGATCTGATGATAGAAAAGCCGAAGGATGGCCCTGGATTACTACGTCTGTAAATTCAAATAGAGATATGTCAATCCTCCTCCCGCACAAATGTAGTGGTCGTATCTGCCAACGATACGACCACTATGTTTGCATCTTTTGTGGGTTGGGGGGTTAATCTCGCAGACAGCCGATCGGGATTATTTTTACTCCATCTTCGCGGGTATATGCCATTTCACCACCGGTCAGGACAATAAGTAAATCCGGCTCACGAAGTCGGATTTGCTTTTCCGTCATATTCTTTTCGGCAATGAGGCGCTTGATTTCAAGAAGATGCTTAGCACCTTCCTCTATTTCCCGGCTTCCGAGTTTACATTCTATCAGGGCATATCGGCCATCGTCTAAATGCAACACTCCATCAGCTTCCAATCCATAACGATCATGATAATATGAAAGTCGACCGCCCAAAGCTTGCGAATATACCCTAAGGTCGCGGAAGCACAGGCATTCAAAGATGAATCCGAAGGTATTCAGGTCAAGTTCAAGACTCTTGGGAGAAGCTCCCAGGGATGCAACAGCAATAGAAGGATCTACAAAACAGCGTTTTTTGCCGGTTCGTATCACCGTCTTTGATCGTATCGCGGGCGACCATGCTTCAATATCATCAACGACAAACAGTTTTTCAAAGGCAGCTACGTAGTCGTCAAATGTAGGCATGGAGGTGCCCTCCATCTCTTCCGCCACATCAGCAAGCATAGATGTTTTCTTGGCCAATGTACAAATATTTCTGGCGTAAGAACGAAGTATCAACCGTGCCAAAGCAGGATTGCGCCGGATCTTATCAACTCTTGAGATATCTTCATTGCAAATTACATCAACGTAATCCTTTGCAATCAGCAATTTGGCATCACGGCTCATAACATCGAGCGAAGCCGGCCATCCGCCTCGGCATGCAGCGAAAATCAATTGCTCGATAGAAAGTTGCGACATTTCCCCATCGATATCATAATCCGGCTCGTCAAAAAGTCGGCGCAATGAGATTGATCCGTTTGACTCGAGTGATTCAAACAGACTCATTGGATACATAGCCATTCGTGTAATACGTCCGGTGCCGGTATGCATGATTTCTTCATTGTCTACTACTGTTGAGCCTGTCAAAATAAACTGTCCTTTCGCCCTTCGCTCATCAACGGCATGACGCACAGCATCCCATATTACAGGAGCCACCTGCCATTCATCTATCAATCTCGGCGTTTCACCTTTAAGCAGTAGCGATGGCTTCAACCTTGAAGTGGCAAGATAGCCCTCTCGACGGTCGGGATCCTGCATCTTGATGACACTTGCCGCCCGTCGCTCTGCCGTCGTTGTTTTGCCACACCATTTAGGGCCGGTGATCTGCACCGCTCCAAAAGCCTCAAGCCTCAAATCAAGAGTCTTGTCGGCAATTCTGTTCAAATACTTTATATCTTCCATAACTAACTGCAAATTTAATAATTAAATCCCATTCCACAAAGCCACTTTATGTTTTTGATGCGTTTTACTTTGTGTTTTTGATGCGATTTACTTTGTTAAATTGAGTTAACGAAGGCGTTTCGGAGGCGGTCGAGCGGCACCCGCGATCGGCTTTGCGGTCAGATCAGCAATGCAGAATCTATCACAGAATGGAGGCACCCGGGTTCGAACGACGGGAAGTATCTACGGGCGACGTGTGTAGCTGACACGACATAACTGGGAGCAACACCAACTTATCCTTGGCATTTTTCTCTACAATTTGCGCTTAGGGTGATGTTTTACAACATATTTGATTAGTAAATCGGATTTTTTCACTAATTTTGCGTGTAGGCTATACCGCGCAGATCCGGGCTGAGTCAGGCGCGGAGCCTACAATTGAGAGCATTTACTGCGCCTGTTTTATAAATTTCACTCGTCAGCCGAATGATGGGTGAGGCTTCAACTTTCAAACTTAACCAACCATTTATCACGTATTATGGCAAATCTTTTAGATGAAATGACCGGCCCGGTCAATGATATGGGACAAGACGTTAGAGTCATCAATCGTCAGCTTCCTGTCGAAGTGGGCATGGGCTCCACGTTGTTTGAAATCGCTCTGTGGATAACAATACCTATCATTGTGATGATTTATTGTCTGGCAACACCCATGATCAACCCTTGGATGACCATGCTTATCGGCTGCGTACTTGGCATACTTCCCGGACTGATTTTCCTTTTCCTGAAGATCCGAGCGAAGAATTATTTCCAACAGCTGGAGCAGAAAATCCAGGCTGAGGCTTCGAATATCGATAATTATCTGGAGCAACGTGTGCAAATTCTTCATAACGTAGTGGGTCTTGTCAATCGCGCCGTAGAGCTGGATTCGTCTGTAATGACTGCCGTGACAGCCCTGCGCAGCGGCGGCCGCGTTGACGAGAATAACCGCAATGAAGTTGTAGATCATGTCAATGCCGCTTTTGTCGGTCTTTACCCTCAAGTTGAGGCCTATCCCGAACTGAAAGCCCACCGGGCCATCGCTGACGCAATGCAACAGAATAATTATCTCCAACAAGAAATCACTGCGGCCCGCACTGTCTACAACAGCCGCGTCACCCAGTGGAACACCGACCTCTTTTCCTGGCCAACGAATATGATTGTTGCAGCTCGCGAAGGCTATACCACACGCATACCATTTACCGCCACAAAAGAAACGCGTGAGATGGCTCGCGCCAAGTTCTTCTAAATGAAGAATTTCTGATCTATGAGTGAATATATTTATGATCCACTTGCTGACTACGTCAATGTCTTCAAGGATAAATTCAAGGCCGTCTGCGAATCAACATTTGCCCAATTGGCCGCGGAGTCGGATGTCGATGCGGAAAACAACCGGCGTATCTGCGCCCATATCGAAGAGACCGAGCGAGAGATAGCCCGATTGAAAAAAGAGCTATCGCTTTGGGTCATTCCCCGCGCGATCCTGTGGATACTATTTGCCGCGGGCGTACTGTTGGCCATATACTGTTTTCTAAACTATCAGGTCAACGGGGGAATTACCGTCGCGATTGCAAGCCTGCTTTTACTATGGTTCATTCTGGGATTGGTTTACCCTAAACTCAGGGATTTAAAGGAAGAGCTCGATAAAAAGACGGCTCTCCGCACCGATCTTTACACAACCGCGTGGGAGGGCATGGAACCGCTCAATCGCCTTTACGACTGGGGAATATTCACGCGAATGATGATGCAGACTGTGCCGACTTTAGAGTTCGACCCATTCTTTACAACTCAACGCCTGGCCGACTTGAAAGAGGTGTATGGATGGGATGAAGCGTTCAATGCGGAGCGCTCTGTGCTGTTCTCGCATTCGGGTGTGATCAACGGCAATCCGTTTGTAATCTGCCGAACCAAGAAAATGGAATGGGGATATAGAGAATACACCGGTCAGCTGACAATAAATTGGACCGAAACCATTCGCAATTCCAACGGCAAATACCATAGCCGACTTCGCTCGGAAACTCTCACGGCAACAATAACACGCCCCTATCCGGAATATCACAAAAAGACCAGACTTATATATGGCAATACCGCCGCTCCCGATCTGACATTCAATCGCACTCAAAACGATGCGAAGTCAAAATCCAGGATGGGTCGTTGGTTAAAGAAAAATTCTCTCAAACGGAAGTCGCGAAATTTTCGCGATTATGATTACGCAATGATGAGCAACGAAGACTTCGAAGTAGCCTTCGACACGTCAAACCGTAACAACAACCAACAATTCGCCCTCCTTTTTACCCCGATGGCTCAAAACAATATGATGAGCCTCTTAAACGACTCGGAGGAAGGCTATGGCGACAATTTCGATTTTGAGAAATCTCACATGATCAACGTCCTGATTGCCGACCATATGCAGGATTTAAACATCGACATGAACCCCACGCAATATCGTAATTATAACTTCGATTGTGCGTCGGAAGCTTTTGTGCGCATCAATACGGAATATTTCCGATCCTTATATTTTGCTTTCGCGCCACTGTTGGCTGTGCCATTATATCAACAGCTGCGCCCGCAAGAAAGCATCTATGGCCACGATATGAAGCGTGAAAGCTCATATTGGGAACACGAAACATTGGCAAATTTCTGGGGAGTCGAAAAATTTAAACATCCCGATTGTGTGACGGATTGCATTCTGAAGACCGAAAAATTGACGAGCGACTCCGATGATGAGTCGGAAGCCACCATACGCGTCAAGGCCCACTGATTTTCTGCAGTGCCACGCACCTACTATGTCAAAGTCCTCGGCAAAGACGGGTGCTACCACCAAGTGCCCGTGCATTGGAACGAATATCTGCCTGTGACCGGCGTCGGCACTTTCGACATAAAAGAGGATATCCATGACGCAACCCAAGAGACGAGCCAGACCACTCGCATCGACCGCATTCACTCGCTCCTCCAGGAAACCGGCCATTCACTCTATCGCCGCAACATCACTTCGCGTTGCAACTGATCGATCGGCTATAATAGGCCGACAAACGTCGCAGCGACGATACTATTGTTTGCAAGAATAAAGCAATAATCGGTGTAATGTATCAGCATCAAAGCGAGACCGGACATTGAAGCATATAACGACTTCACTAAAAAACAGCAACAATGACAGAACAAGAAGAAGAAGATTTGGTAAAAGAAATCATGGATCGTGCTCAATCCGAAGAGGGTCAGCGATTGGCCGACGAACTTTTCGCGAAAGTGAAAAAAGAAGCGATTGCGCCCGGCAAAATGATTGTTGACCTCAAAAGAGAAGATATTGGGAAGGTGCTGAAAGTATCCTACATTGCAGAGCGCTTCTTCGGTCGCTCGCGCTCATGGCTGTGCCACAAGTTGAACAATAACATTGTCAACGGTAAGCGAGAAGGGTTTACAGCTGAGGAACGAAAAAAACTCAAAGACGCGCTCAACACCATAGCATACGAGATTCAAAATCTGTCGGATAGCCTGTAGTTTCTTTGCATCGTTCATCTACAGATCCCGACTCCCGGTCCGACTGACCTCCCGCGTCAGTCGGACTTTTGCTATAATTATTTTGCTATAATCATCTGAATTACTCCCTCGAATCCGAACGAAAAATCTCTCGAAAAATCCTCTTTGAGTGAATGGAAGTTAAATCCGGACACTCTCTAAAACCTAACGCCCATTAAAAAAGCATAAGGCCATTAAAGTCCTTAATGACCTTAATGACCTTAATGACCTTAATGACCTTAATGACCCTAACGCCTAAAACCTAAAACCTAAACTACATCTCGAAGGATTCGAGTTTCATTTCCGCAAGGGAGCGCATGACGCCCACCTCTTTGACGAAGACGTCGGAGGCGCTGTGGGCATCAAGGGACGCACGGTCGCGCCACGTTTCGCAGATCATGAGCACATCCTCGCGTGTCGCACTTTCAAAAACATCATAAGCCACACATCCCTCCTGAAGGAGCGACGCGGCTGTCAGGCGCCGAGCCGCGGCGAGCACTTCCTCGCGGTTGGCCTTGTCGACGCGGATAAAGCAATTCAGTCGTATCATTTTGTATGTATTGTATGTATTGTATGTAGAAATTGTAAGTGGCTTTCGCCGCTAATGTTGCAACAACCGGATGGAGACGATTGTTCATCGACCCTTCAAAAAAAATCGCCTTCCTTAACCGGGAGGAGAGACTATCGAGGGCATCGGCGAGGAGGAACTATCGGGCGTCGGCGAGGAGGGACTATCGGGCGTCGGCGAGGAAGTCGGTCAGGTCGATGGCGCGACCGGTGGTAAGGGTGCGGCCGTCGCGGATGATGGGGTTGACGGCCCTCAGCCGTCGGCGCAGTTCGTCGAGGGGGAGGCGGTAGAATTTGAGCGAGCGGGAGCGCGGCAGACGGTTGAAGTACGCATCGGCGCTGATCACCCAGCGATAGTCGCTCAAACCGACTACTCGACCGAGCGTGTCCCAGATCGGGAGCAACACTGAGGCACTGCGGCTGAAAGCTGTCACACACACCTTTCGATCGCTGAATTTGGCAACCAACAAGATGTGGAGTTTCCGCTCCGTGTCGGCGGCCATCTCGCTCTCTGTGCGACGATGCGTGATCTCGATATTCCGGCCATGCCGACGATTGATGTCGGCCATTATGTTGCGGAAGATCGGTCCGTGGGGGGATGTGTCGCGCAGTCCGTGGCTGAGGATGTGGTAATGGATCATCTCATGGATGATCGTATCCTCCACCACTCTCTCGTCGAGATCATAGCGAGTGCTTATCCGAAGCGTGAAATCACTGCACACCTCCGAGCCGTCGGGATTGCGACGCCGCATGAACGATAATTTACCAAGAGCCGACCTCCCGCGGCTCATTACTACGGGAAGTCGGCTCAGTTTACCATCGAAGCAGAGGCGGTTGAATTCATCGAATTTCCGCTCTACATATTCTTTAGTCGGGATCATTCAGCAGCGGCATCGAAAGTGGCGGGAGCGCCGTCCCACGTGTTATAATGCACATGCGCGCGATCCCACTTGTCTTTAGGTTCGGGGTCTCCTTCCGGCCAACCGATTGCGATGCAATTGAGCGGCACGATGTCGGCCGGGAGATGCAGGAGTTCGGAGAAGATCTTGACGCGGTCGGTCATCGGATAGACGCCACACCACACAGCGCCGAGCCCCATTGCATGGGCGGCGAGCAGGAGATTTTCCGTAGCGGCCGAAGTGTCTTGCACCCAATAGTCGCCCCCTTCCCCTTCGAGAGTGGATTTCATGTCGCCGCAGACTACGATTGCCAATGCGGCGTTGCTCATCATTGTCATCGATTTGAAATTGGAGGCGATGAAGTCGAGGGTCTTGCGGTCGTTGACGACTACGAAGCGCCAGGGCTGCTTGTTGGCGGCCGACGGAGCGGCCATTGCCGCGCGGAGGAGCGAGTCGACCTGCTCTTCGCTGACCTTGCGATCGGAGTAGGCACGCACGCTGCAACGCGTCATGATGTCGGAATAGGTGGTTGTGGCCGTGGCTACAGATTCGCGGGCGGCTTCGGCTTCGCGACGCGAGGAGATCCAGCCATAAGCTACCACTACGAGTCCCAAAGCCAGAAGAATGATAAGATAGATCGGATTTTTCATTATGATGCAGATTAGCGAAAATACTCAGGATTCCCCGGATTCTCGAGATTCACATGATTCCCCGGATTCTCGGGATTATTCATGATTAAGTTTGATTAGATATTTTCGGCGCGTTTGATCAGCGATCCGGTCGGGCAGACAAAGCGGCAATAGGGGCGGCTGACGACTGCTGAGAGGAGAATAAAGAGGATCGCGGCGACAACGACTCCGATGGCGGCCGATTCGGGGATGAAGGCCTGGAAGAGTTCGAGGTCCATCCATTCGACGGCCACATCGGCCCAGAGTAGGAGCATCAGCACTCCCCAGAGTATGCGGCGGAAGGTGTCGAGCGCTTTGACAAGGCGCGCGCTCATCCGGATCTTGTAGCCGCACATCTGCGCCATGAGCGTCTGCGCACTGCCGAGCGGACAGATGTGATTACAGTAATGTTGCGGCCTGCCGAAGAGGGGCATGATGAAGGCGGCTATGAGCATCACTACGGCGATCACCCCTTCGGGCCAGGAGATGCCCCCCGAAAGATATCGGATCATAAGAGTGTAGTCGATAAACGAGCCACACCAGAAGCCGAGCACGATCACATTGGCCGCAAGCTGGAGATTGTGGTAGATTCGGTTTTTGACAAAGAGGGGGAGCAGGAACGCGGCGAGGGCCACTCCGAGTGCGATCCACATCTTGACGGGCATTCCCGAGCCTGCGCTACCGGCGTCGAGGGCTTCGGCCCCACCCTTTTCGATATAGTAGCGGGAGGCGGCATCGACGTTGGCTGTCAGTGCGCGGGAGGAATAAGTGGCGCCGGTCACAGCATCGGGCTTCATCGCAACGACCTCTTCAGGTGTCTTGCCGACATATGATTCGAGCAGCGCTACAGCCCGATTGAAGAATCCGGGAGTCTCGGCATTGGCCAGGGGGGTAATGTCGGCGATGCGACCGTCGTCGGCGATCGTCACATCAAGCGGGGTCGGCCCGGCGTAGCCCTGTTCGGAGGTGAGGGCGCGGGTATGGATGACAACGCCGCCGTCGGGAAGCATCGTGAGAGTGTCGACCTTTACTGCAGTCGGAGCCGTCGCGGGAGTTTCGGCCGACGGATATCCGGCAAGAGAACCTTTAACACACAAAGCTGCCGCACACATCATCAGCAGACAGCATATCAGACTGAATATCTTATTTTTCATGATGTCATAGAGTGGAATGATCGGTCGGCGTGCCGTTTACAAAAATTGGTAATGCCGGGGTCTTAAAGAGTGTTTAGCTTTAACACGATTAAAAGACGCCGACTCTTCGGAGACATACTCTCTCTTAGTCGACGACACACAGAAGCACTCGCGCCGAAGAGGTTGCGGGACTGATCTGCATCGCCTGCGATTCGGCCGCGACAAGCAGCGTCTCGCCGCATCGGCAGCGGCGTGTTTCGTCGGCATCGACAGTCAGCGTCACTTCGCCGTCGCATACAATGACGACAACAAAGCTGTCGGCAGAACGGAGATCCAAATTCTGCGGCATCGTCATGTCGAGGAGCGACACATTGAAATGCTCGCATCGTTTGAGCAAGACAGGCTGATTGGGAGTGGCTTCATAGCGGGTGCGATAGTCGGCCTCGACGGTATAGTCGATGGCATCCTTCGCAAGCGCGGTGTGCAGCTCTCGCGGCTTGCCTGAGGCATCGAGCCGACCGAAGTCGTAGATGCGATAGGTGATGTCAGACGTCTCCTGGATCTCGACGAGGAGAGTTCCGGCGCCGATGCTGTGGATTCGTCCGGCGGGGAGATAGAAGCAATCGCCCGGCTTCACTTCATGACGCGCGACATAGTCCATTATCCGTCCTTCGGCCACAACGCGGTCGAAAGAGTCTTTTGTCAGCTGACGGCGCAGTCCGGAGATCAGCGAGGCGCCGGGGTCGGTGTCGAGCACATACCACATCTCGGTCTTGCCACGCATTCCGTGGCGCTCACGGGCGAGCTCATCGGCAGGATGCACCTGCACCGACAGATCCTTCGAAGCGTGGATGAATTTGATGAGCAACGGAAATTCCGTGCCAAAGCGCTCGAAGACCTTCTCCCCTACAAGCCGGGCGCCATGGCGGGCGATCAGCTCCGAAAGCGGGGTGCCGGCTTCCCGACCGTCTTCGACAATCGATTCGCTCCCCTTCACGCCGGAGATTTCCCAGCTCTCCCCTATTCCTGACGGGCGTTCGGCGTCTCCCTTAAACAAAGGAAGTCGGTCGCCCCCCCAGATGGTGGGTTTATATATGTTGTGGAATTTATAAATTTTCATTGCCATGAAATGTGTAGAGGAGTCGCCTCGACTGTCCGCGCGGGGCAGTTTGGCATGCAAATTTAAAAAAATTTTCCCATTCCACCATCAACGAAGGGTTATAAACCGTTTCTTAACGCATAGCCGACGCGCGATTTTGACTGACAAAGGATATTTTCGGGCCGGATCCTGCTATTTGTGGAGGAAGGCTATCGCTGCGGGGATATCGCCTGTGCGCACGCTCCATCGCAGTGAGCCGTCGGGGCTGAAGCAGTATAGAGTCCCCGACGAGACGTAGTTGCCGGCGTCGGTCAGCAGTATGTCGCCGGTTGCGGGATTGACGGCTATGCCGTAGGGGCGGCGGATGCGCGCTTCGGTGCCGTCGGTGATGAAGCTTCCGGGGAGTGTGGTGCGGGTATTGACGTCGATGACGCCATATTGCGGCGCCTCGCCGCCGGCCATGCCTGAGGAGATGTAGTAGAGTCGGTCGGAGTGGATTGCGAGGTCGGTGCATTCTACGTCAAGCGTGTCGACTACCTCCATCGCGCCGTTTTTTCCACGGGGTTCGAGCACACAGAGGCGCGAGGGGATATCGTGGAGATTGCCGCGCGAACTGACCCACAGCCTCCCCCGGCCATCCTTGCGGAGGCGATGAAGGTTGATATCCACAGGTATGGCGCGGATCACCTTAAACTCGGCGAGGTCGACCACCGAGACCGTATTGTCGTAGTCAGGCGCGCGATAGCCTCCGGAGTTGGCGACATAGAGGAGACCGTCGACAATCTCGAGCTCCTCCGGCTGATAGCCGACAGTGACTTGCCGGGTTATGGAGAGTGAGGCCGTGTCGACTTCAAACACTCCCCCCTTCGGACTGTCGGCACCGATCTGCACGGGCCCGATATAGCTGCTGACATAGGCTTTGTCGCCTGAGAAACGCACATAGCGGCAGTTGGGGATATCCACCTGTCCGATCCTGACCCCTGTCCGGGCGTCGAGCACCTCCACCTTATGCGAGCAATTGACCACGACATAGACTCTCGAGCCATAGATCTGAATATCGTTACCTACATCGCCCAGCTCCATTATGACTCCGGGATTGCATTCGGCATAGATATTGCGGATATATGTCGCGGCCGAACAGTCGAAATAATCGAGGGTGCATTTGTTGGATCCCATATTCCCTTCGTTGAGGAGATAGAAGCCGGCGATTTCGGAGTCGGGATCGGGAGTTGCGCCGGCCACGACGTCATATTCGGCGGCCACGACAGGTTCGTCGCCACGGCAACCGCCCGCGGCCAGAGCGGCTGCGGCGGCAATCGGAAGGAATAGTCGGAGTTTGCGTTTTGTCGTCATATCTTTTCGGGGTTCAGATTTCGGCCGTCAGCGTGATGCGGTAGTTGCGCTTGGGCATCGGATAATTGAGGATGACGTCGTAGTCCTGGCTGAGAAGATTGTTGATCTCGGCGAGCACCCGCAGCGCGACGCGACCGATGCGGAGATCTTTGCTCAGCGAGAGGTCGGAGGTATACCATGGCTGCATGTAGTTGTAGCGGATATTGTCTTGCTGGTTGTAGCGCTCGCCGACATATATCCAGGAGAAGTTCAATCCCCATCCGCGCCATTGCGCCGAGCCGACTACGGATCCGGAGTTGCGGGGGATGTAGGGGATCTGGTTGCGATAATAGCTGTCGGCGGGGTCGGTGACGTCGATCGCGCGCTGGAATGTGTATTGCGCGCGGAGCGTCAGCATTAGTTGATCCCGGGGATTGAAAGTGGCGGCGGCGGCCACATCGATGCCGCGGATATGCACCCTCCCGAGATTGAGCATCGTCCATCGGAATTGCTGACCCTTGGGGTATGCCACGATTTTATCGCTGACCGTATTATAGTATGCGTCGGCCGACACTCTCAGCGCCGCGAGCAGCGAAGAATGCGACATATGGTCGTAAAGCACACCGACATTATATTGGGTCGCACGCTCGGGATTCAGTTTAGAATTGCCCATGTCGGCGTAATAGAGGTCGTTGAAGGTGGGCATCCGGAAGGAGCGTTTGTAGAAGGCGCGTATGGAGAGTTCGGGATTGTCGCGCAGGGGGAAGAAAGAGGCGTAGAGGGCCGGGGTGAATACGTGGCGATTGGAGGGGTTGTCGGCACCCTCGACGCGATCGTGGATGAAAGTCGCGAGCATGCTCCCCTGCAGTTTGAGTCGGCTGAGCGAGAGCGACGACGCGAGGGCGAGGAAATTGGAGAATCGCTGCGGACGCGCGAAGTCGCGGATATCCGTAGCGAGACTGTTCCATTGAAAGTCGTAGCTGAGAGAGACGCGCCAAGGGGGGAGTATGCGGTATTCGTTAGCCGAGGAGAGATAGAATTCTTTCTGACGATAGAGGTTGTCGACCTGAAGCTGGCGGTCGTCGTTGTTGACGTAGTGCGTGCGGTAGTGGGCGTATTTGACGTTGTTGAGGGTCGTGAAGTCGCCGAATGTTGCCCGATAGTTTCCCTGGATGAAAGAGTTGAGGTCCCAGATTCGTTCTCCGCGACGCCAGACGTTGTTGACGATCGCGCCGGGCACACCGCGTTCGGAGTTGTAGTTGTAGGCTTTGACGCTCCATTGGCCGTTGTTGAGACTGCCGTTGACGTTGAGCTCGAGTCGGGTGGCGTTGATATCGCCGTTCTGTCGCACGGCTGTTGTGTCGTAGGCGAGCTGCCCGGTGGGGGTCACTCGGCGATAGCGGAATTTATATCGTCCGCTGGAGTTGATCCATTCCGCACTGAGCGAAGCGTTGACGCGCTCGCTGAGTCGAAGCTCGACGAGAGCGGAGGGGTTGATAAGGTCGAACGAACCGCCCCGTAGTGTGAGACGCGCATGGAAGGTCTCCCCCTCTTTGAATTGCGGGGCACGGGTGCGCATATAGATCGAACCGGCCGAACCGAAGTCCTTGGCCGGCTGAAGGATCTCTGATTTCTGACCGTTGTAGAGAGAAATAGCTTCTATATTGTCGAGAGAGAACTGGCCAAGGTCGATTTGTCCGTTTTGGGCGTTGCCGAGCTCGACGCCGTCGTAGACGACGCCTGTGTGGTTGGTGCCCATAGATCGGATGTTGACAGTCTTGATTCCTCCGACACCGCCGTAATCCTTCACCTGTACTCCGGAGAAATATCGGAGCGCGTCGGCGACGCTATTTGAATTGAGGCTTTGCAGCTGCTTGCCTGAGAGAGTTTGTGCTGGAATGACATCCTCGACGTTACGTCGGGATGTGACTACAAACTCTTCGAGCTGATGGACGTCGGTGGTATCAGCCGGCGATTCGTGAGCGGCGTTAGCGGGGAACGCGACGACCGATAGGGGTAATGCGATGGTCATCGCTTTCAGAATGGATTTCGACATTTATTCCGTTTCTAAAAACTTCCGTTGTGCGATCGCTCGCAAGAGAAGCTTGTCATTCAACCGCAAATTTACACATTATCGTCCAATTTAGCAAATCGAGCTCCTTTTTGAGACACTCTATATAAGAGATACTTAACCCGACTGCAAAGTTAACTAAATTTCCTCAAATCAGAACTATGACTCATATAAAAAATCGCACAGAGTTTTAAAATTTGTGCAATCACGGGGCGTTGTTTGACAATCGCTTTTGTTGGTCGATTTAATCGTTTTGAATATCAATCGTTTAATCGGCATCACAATCTCTTATATAGAGATACTCATTTCAAACAAACCATGCAACTAAAAACTCAACGCAACCTTCATATTCTATAAGCGTTATATCAGCCGGATTTACACCGCGTGCATCAGCATGCCGATGTGCTTACGGCGACAAGCGTAAAGCTACAACGCTGCGACGTAAGCGCGGAGTTGTCACACACGCCGCACACCTTGCGTCGTTTCTTTCAGTCGGAAGTCGTTGTGGGTCTCGTCAATGCCCACAACGGCTTTTTCCTTTGCAACCGATCAATTCAATAAGGCGAATAGGCCGAATAGGCCTAATAAGACTAATTAGACTAATAAGACTAATTGGACTAATTGGACTAATACGAAAGCACGGCGTCACGATTCGCGCTATCTGCCCTATCTGCCTATTGGCTTACAAAAGCGAAGGGCTGCGTCGGAGTTGACGCAGCCCTTCGGTATTTTGGGAGGATAGGTGATCGTTCGCCGTCGATCGGCGCTGATCAGCGCACTACAGTCTTGGCGACAGTGTTGCCACGACGCACGATGTAGATGCCGGGGGTCGGATCGCTGACGCGAACGCCCTGGAGGTTGTAGTATTCAGCCTCGCCTTCGGCAACCTCTACAGTCGCTACACCCGAAGTGATCTCATAGACACCCTGGTCGCTCACCCGGCCATAGTTGCTGTGCTCGCCTTTATATATATGGCCGTTGACGGGGACTACAGTGTAGTCGCTTGTCTGATGGCCGTCGCCGCCGTTGCCGTCGCAGAAGAGGAATCCGTCAAGGGCCGAGGGCTCGTTGTCGAACACATACATCCATACATCACCCTCAACCTTAGTCATCGAATGGCCGGGCCAGTCGGTAGAGGGATTGCTCCAGTAGTGGATATTGACAGTCGGGAAATGAGTCGCTGAGTTGTCGTAATAGATAGTGAACGCGCCGGGAGTCGGAGTGGGCGTGGGGGTCGGATCTGTGCCGTCGTCATAGATGACGGCGATACCGCTCCGGCCGACTGTGCCGCTGATGGTGGTGGCGGTCACAGTGAAAGTGTTGCCGCTGACGCGGTCGACGTATGTGCCCGCGGGGCAATATCCGCCGCCGTTTTCGATAGTCACGCTGCCGCTGCCCTTCATGACGATCACAGCGCCGCCGTTCTCACGAGTGACGCAGAAAGCGTTGCTTGTCGGCACACAGTAGTCGCGACGACCGGTCATGACGTTGCGGAATTTATTGACAGCTGCGATATGGCTGCCGGTGAATGCCGTCGAGCCTTTGCCGACTTTGATATTGTTGTTGCCTTTCGTGTTGGGACGCGCAAGATAGAGAGCCGTCGCACCGTTGCGGCAAGCCATCGAAGCATAAGCGCGGTCGATGACACTCTGATCGCGATCCTGCGACCATTCGTCGTTGCTGTAGGTGTCGTGGCTTTCGCCCCAGTAGACGAGTTTTGTGTCCGACACACCCCGGTTGACTACGAAATCGCCGGCATAACCTGTCGGGATGCCGCCGTTGTCGCGGGCCGCGCCGTTGGAGTAACGGTTATCGGTCACCGACATATATTTGACATACTCCTTGATGATCGAAGCGTCGGGTCCCGGGGCGTCGAGGATCTCGCCATAGAAATACATGCCGTCGACGCTTGCCACTGTGCTCCAGAAATTACATCCTTCCGAAGGCAGACCGATATGCTTGGCGGCATCCCAGCGAATACCCTTCACACCGAGGCTCTTGAGCTGCTCCACGTAAGCTTTGGCACGGGCGCACACCTCGGGATCTTCAGAATTGATATCGCCGTAGTCGCCGAGCTGGCCGTGAGTGATCGAATATCGGTCGCCGTAGTTGATGCCGCCGTTCCAGCGCACTCGGCCGGAAGCGTCCCACCATGTGTCGTGATATCCGGCAGTCTTGTCGACATGGTTGGCCACTACATCGACGATCACCTTGATGCCGTATTCCTCGGCAGCCGCACAGAGTGCGCTGAGGTCGGATTCGCTGCCCATGAACGACGAAGCCTTGAAGGCCAGGTCGTAGGGACGGTAAAGCGCATGCCATGTCTCGCCGCTGCGCACATCGGGGCGCTGAAGGGGCGAAAGCTGCACAGAGCCGAAGCCGGCGGCTGCGATTTCAGGAAGAGCTTCCTTTACCTGATTGATCGACCAGTTGAAACAATGAAGGATATTACCCTCCTGAATTCCCTCGGGCAGACCATAATCGGCACCGAAAGCTAAGCCCGACACACTCATTGCCAAAAGCAGCGAGCACGCGCTTCTACTGAAGATTTTCATGTTTTTAAGAATTTATTAGTCAAGATGCAACAAAATTAATGATTTTTTACGATGTATCCAATTATTTTGCCGTTCAATTTCGGCCGCTTCGCCTTGTCAACGCCTTGTCGACGCCTTGACAACGCTTTTGAATATCGGGGGCAACGCCATCGACACGGATCGGCGCTCGGCATATTAACCCTCAATCCATCATACCATTACCACAAATTGATTAACATTCATTTATATTTGTGTTAAATATATTTTGCAATTCATTTATTTTTACTATCTTTGCAGTGGATTTCAATCCGAATCACAGCAACTTTCTCTTCTCAACGATAATTGCGCTCTCTTCCTCGACGATTATTGCGCTCTCTCCCTGACAGCCTCACATCACGCAACATCCACAAGGACGTCGCACATCGGGCATCATGCTCTGCGACAACCCTTTGCCAACATCCAACACTGCACATCGTAAACTGTAAACATGCCGCTATTTCCCAATCCTTTCAGGAAACGCAAAAATAACGACCTGCCTCAGAATCCGGCTCCGACACGTATAGTAACACCTATCTTCGGTTCGGAATCGAGGCCCTACGCATCCACCGATCCGGCTGCCCCCATGCCGTCAGCGCCGGCTGCGCCCGAATCAGATCCCTATGCTTCCTCAGCGCCGTCAGCACCGTCAGCGCCTGCATCAGATCCCTGCGCACAGTCAGCTCCAGCATCAGATCCCTACGCGCCGTCAGCTCCGTCAACGCCTGCACCGGATTCCGCCGCCAAGTCGGCTTACGTCAGGGTGCAGGAGGGCGACGATAATTCCGCCGAGCTCTACCCCAGCCCTTACGCGCGCCGCAGCCGACCGATCGACCCCGACGGCACAGCATTGCCCGACGCCCGCGGCATCTACCGCCGGCCGATGACCCCGGCCGAGCCGGTGTTTATCGCTCCCGACTCTCCAAGCATCGGCGCGAAACGCATCTGCGGCTCGCTCTTTTCCGTGTCGCGCACGCTCGACGGCGAGCTCTGGCCAATATATCTCGGCTTCAACCGCCTCGGATCGGCCACTGACTGCCAGGTCAGACTCGAAGAGAAATCGGTGTTGCCCCATCACATATCACTCTACGCATACATCTCCGACTCGGGGCGGCTCTCCGTCTCGATCCTTCCCCCCGACCTTCCCGAAGATCCGACCGCGGTCGCCGCCTGCGCCGACCGCCAATTCTGTCATTCGGGCGATATCATCACCATCGGCGACAACTACGAGCTCCTGATCAATCTCTACGATATCTACATGATCGGACTCGAGCGCTCGCGCAATTTCGCCGAGCTGCATGAGGTCAGCGATCTCCACGACTCGCGACGCATTTCGGAGGAATTCTCACCGCGCGAGGTAGGCGATGAAGCCAACTCACGCGCAAGCGTAGCTCCGGCCCACTATCGCCGACGCGTGGGAGCGGGCGTCAACGCCACAGTCATCACCCCCGGCGCGCGTCCGGCCACCACCCCGGAGTGATAGATCCTTTCCCCTTTTAATATCTTTTTCCAAGCTATGGCTTCAATCAGAATACAAGGCGACAACGAACGCCTCAAAGGCATATATTTCGAATTCGACCCCGAAGAGGCTCCCCTCGGCGAGGGGGGCATGGGCGTCGTCTATAAAGGATGGTGCTGCAGTGTCGCCAGCGATCAGCGGCGCGAAGTGGCGATCAAGTTTCTTTATAGCGACCTCTGGCCTCACGTCATCGCCCGCGCAAGGCGCGAGGCTTCCGTGCAGCTCCGCAACGACAATCTCGTCGAGATGCTCGGATTCGTCGAAGTCAATGATCATGATGAGATGGGGAAGCCGGTGGTGCGCTTTCATGTCATCAGCGAGTATCTTCACGGCGTGACCCTCGACCGACTGATGGAGGGGAAAGTGACCGACCATCGCGGCGCCGTCATCCCCTATTGCAAGAAGATGTATGATCTATGGAAGACGGATCCCTATGAGTTCGCAATGGTGATCACCCGCGGCTTGCTCTCGGGGCTGATGGCTCTTCATGACGCCAATTATATCCATCGCGACATCGACCCGTCGAACATCATGATCACTTCCGACGGCAAAGTGAAACTGATCGATTTCGGAATCGCGAAGAAGATCGACGCCGACAATACGAAGGATTCGCAGTTTACGGTCGACGGCCAGTTTATGGGCAAGCCGAAGTATGCCGCGCCGGAGCTTGTGCGCGGTCTTATCCCGGCTCAGAACGCTCAGACCGACCTCTACGCGGTCGGCATCCTGCTCTTCCAGCTCGTCGTAGGCCACGCGCCGTTTGAGGGGGAAGTGCATGACATTCTCAATAAGCAGATTCATTCGGAACTCCCCCTGAAGGAGGTGAAGCAGAAGAAACTGCGCGAAGTGATCCGCAGAGCCACACGCAAGGAGCAGAACCGTCGCTTCGGCAGCGCCGCGGAGTTTCGCGTGGCTCTCGACAAGATCCGCGCTCTCCCCTATCCCGACCGCGGATTCGACCTCGGCGCGATGCTCGGAGCAATGTCGTGGAAGAAGATCGCAGTGACGGCCGCCGCCGTGGCCGCCGTTGCTGCGGGGGTGACTGCGTTGGTGATGTATGTCGGCGACCATAGCGTCAAGCATGACCCCGATGCCGACGAGGATATCGAATTGCTCGCTGAAGAGAGCGACGGCAATGATGCCGGCGTGAGCCCGCGGGCTTATTCGGAAGCGACGGCCATGCTCGCCGATCCGGCACGCGCCGAAGAGGGTTTCGAAAAACTGCAGGCGTTGGCCGATGCCGGCGACTATCAGTCGCTTTTCCTGCTGAGCCGACTCTATTTCAGCAGTCGCGAATCTATCTATGTCGGTGAGTTTTCGGATTCGGTCAGCTCGTTTAAGAAAAATATCAACGTCGCCCCCGACAACGCCAAAGCCCACGCACTGTTGGGGCGCGCGATCGCTGTCAACGGCAACGACTACCGCTCCCTCTTCGAGATGGGCTGCGACTTCAAATCGCGCAATCGCGGCGCGACATTCAATCCCGACTCGGCATATATCTATCTCGATCGTGCCCGCAAACTCGCCGCCGGCGCCGGCGACAACACCTATATCTCAGCCATCGCCGGCCGCATCTCCAACCTCACTCCGGTCAAATATTAAGGTTTTTAAGGTCTTTAAAGTCCTTAAAGACCCTACCCCTCATTTTACGATTAATCATGATTAATCCTGATTAATCATGATTAATCGGGGGTTATCTTGATAAGCCCCTAAAACCTAAAGCCTAAACAATGAACCGCTACATCCTCCTTGCCCTTCTTGCCGGAGCGTCGGCGCTCGCAGCCGATGCCGCGTTCCCCTTTTGGCAAGTCGCTCCACAATATGAAAATCTGACTCGCTGGAAGAAGGATGCCTATGTCTTTGAACGCAACGGCAAATATGGCGTCATCCGCAACGACAACGTCGTTGTGCTCCCGGCCGAACTGGATTTCATCACCCCCTTCGCCAATGGCTATGCTCTGGCCGGAGTCAAGAATGGCCAACGCTATCAACTGATGTATATCATATCGGAAGATGGCGCCATCACCCGCATCAATGACACATATTTCCTTGGTCCGATCAAATACGTTTCAGAGGGTAAGCTACCTGTCGTCGACCGTAGCGGCAAGTACGGCTATATCAACGCCCGGGGGGAGCGGGTGATCAAATGTCAGTTTGCCGATGCCGGCGCGTTCAAGCAGAGTCTCGCACCGGTCAAGATCGGCAATTACTACAAAATCATCTCGGCCGGCTATGATTCGGATCCCTCGCGAAGCGTTCTGCGTGTGGATTTCAAGGATGGCGATCTGACGTTTGCATCGTCGTTTGGCGAGGAGGGCGCCGTAGTGGCTTACAATTCGGATTACGCTTTGATCAACCGTAGCGGCAAAACAATCCGCAAACTCAAGGCGTCCGAGTTCGACAGCTATCGAAAACGCTGCAACGCCGCGCCGGAATCCCGGCAGGAATATTTCGCCGAGAATAAGAATGCGAAGACATTGAAATCCGATAAATACGGCAAATATTCGCTCTTTCTTGACGGCGAACTTGCCGTTTATTACGACTTGGACGCAGTCGGCAAGGTCTATGCCGATGGCGATATCCTTGCAAATGTCGGCGGAAAGTGGGGCATCCTGGGAATGAACAACTCTTCGATCTCGGCCCACGCATCTTCTTCCGCCAACGGCAGTTCGCGACTGACATGGCGAAACGGCGCCCCGGAGCAGGTCAGCTATGTATGGACCGGGCCGTTTGACAGTCTCGACAATCTTCAGTTTGTCGTCGTTTACGGCGACCGTGGACCGAAAGATGTCACTTCCGACGTCAAGATTTCCGGCAACCGCGCGACCTACACTTTTGTGCCGGAGGTGGCGAAGGGCACTAAGGATTTCAAAATGCTCAGCTATATCGACAACGACGGACTGACTGTGTTCTACGATAATGACGGAGATGTGCTGACGGTCAGCTATCCGGTCGAACTGCATGTCGGCGCCCCGGGTCCGGGCCGTGTGCGCGCCAATTCATCGAATCTCTGCACAGTCAGCGCCACGATCCGCAACGATTCGGAGGAGGCGGTCAATGTCAACTACAC
>CAMWNT010000019.1 GCA_947175695.1 uncultured Porphyromonadaceae bacterium | reverse complement strand
GGATTAGCAGGGGAGAGCTGCGTTGGTGTTCTTGACAGCTGCTGCGCTCTTTGCGAAGAGGGCTTTTTCTTCTTCGTTGAGGGGGAGTTCGATGATCTTTTCGATACCGCCCTTGCCGAGCTGGCAGAGCACGCCGATGCAGAGATCGCTCTCGCCATATTCGCCTTCGAGAAGTGCGGAGCAGGGGATGATGGCTTTCTGGTCGTGGATGACAGCTTCTACGACTTCAGCTGTAGCGGCGCCGGGAGCGTACCATGCGGATGTGCCGAGGAGCTTAGTCAGTGTAGCGCCGCCAACCATAGTGTCGGCTACAACCTTGTCGAGCACTTCAGCGGGGAGCAGAGTGTCGCAGGGGATGCCGCGGAGAGTAGCGAAGCGCTTCATGGGGATCATAGTAGTGTCGCCGTGGCCGCCGATGACAAAGCCTTCAACCTCGTTGGGGTTGGCTTCGAGAGCCTGGCTCAGATAGTATTTGAAGCGGCTGCTGTCGAGAGCGCCACCCATGCCGATGATGCGGTTTTTGGGGATGCCTGCCACTTTGTGGATAAGGTAGGTCATTGTGTCCATCGGGTTGGATACGCAAACGATAACTGCGTTGGGGCTGTATTTGAGCACGCTTTCAGTCACCTGCTTCACGATGCCGGCGTTTACGCCGATGAGCTCCTCGCGGGTCATGCCCGGTTTGCGGGGAATGCCGGAAGTGATGACAACTACGTCGCTGTCTTTTGTAGCTTCGTAGTCGTTGGTGACACCCTTGATGCAGGTGTTCATATCGAGCAGATTCGCTGTCTGCATCATGTCCATGGCTTTGCCTTCTGCCACACCTTCCTTGATGTCGAGCATAACGACCTCATCGGCCACTTCACGAAGAGCAATCACATTGACTGCTGTAGCGCCCACGTTGCCGGCGCCTACCACTGTTACTTTTGACATGGTGATTATCTTAATTTTGAGTCGAGGGATTCCGGAGTGATGTGGAAATCATATCGGAAATCCTGATTATCAGTTGAATAAAGTTTAGTTGCGGGTTATATAGGATTGATGTCAGGCGTCGCTCCGCAGTCGGAGCGGCTAATCTTTTGCAAATATAATGAATTTTTTCCATAATGCCCCGACCACAATAAAAAAATATTCAGGCATTATGATGCGTTGTCATCGCTCGGCGGAGAAGGGCGTCAGATGACGCCCTTCCCCTGGCGGACGATTTCAGGTTCGTCGCCGGTGCAGTCGACGATCGTGGAATATTCCGAGCCACCGTCGCCGCCGTCAAGTAGCAGCGATATGCCATGGCGTTCATAGCGTTCGGCGATCAGCTCGGGTTCGCGGGCTTCGTCGTCGTCGGCGAATGTGATCGAGGTTGAGAGCAGAGGATTGCCCAGCGATTCTACAATCTGACGTGCTGTGGCGCAGTCGGGGATTCTGACGCCGGCGGTTTTTCTCCCCTTGAAGGCTTTCGGAAGTCGGCGACCTGAGGGGAAGAGGAATGTAAATGGCCCCGGAGTGTTGGCCTTAAGGAGTTGAAACCCTTCATTTTCAATGCGTGTGAATTCCGCGGCCATGGAGATGTCGCTGCATATTATTGAAAGATTGTTCTTTTCAGGGTTGATCCCTTTTATCCGGCATAGTTCGGCGATTGACTTCTGATTGAGGGCATCGCAGACGATGGCATAGACCGAGTCGGTCGGGATGATGACGAGTTCGCCGCGCCGGATGGCGTCGGCGGCAGCTTCCACCTGACTGCGTGAGGGGGAGTCGTTCCAGATTTTAATAATTTCCATAGGCGAAATATTTTGTTAATTTCAACGGTCGGTCAAATTGCCTCCGGCATCACGCACCGGCTTTCAGCCGACTTGCGCTATTTGCCGACTCGCGAAATTTTTCTAATTTTGACGGTCGGTCAAATTGCCTCCGGCATCGCGCACCGGCTTTCAGCCGACTTGCGCTATTTGCCGACTCGCGAAATTTTACGTAATTTTGCAGGGTCAAAAAACTTGAATGATATGAAAATACTCATAATGGCTGCCATGGATAAGGAAATGGCATTGTTGAAGGATTTGCTCGAAGAGGGCCATGAACTGACGATCGATGGCTATCCTGTGGCTTCGGGCCGGATATCGGGCCATGAGGTGGTTGTGGCTAAATGCGGCATTGGTAAAGTCAACGCCGCGCTCAACACCTATCGCCTGATTCGTGGATTCGCCCCTGAACTTGTGATCAATTCCGGAGTTGCGGGGGGCACAGGACGTCTGGGCATCGGGGAGCTGCTCGTGGCTACAGGCGCGGGATGCTATGATGTCTGGTGCGGTCCGGGCACAGAGCGTGGCGAGGCCGATGGCTATCCGAAAGTGATGGCCGCTTCGGAGCGAGTGGTCGATATCGCGCGTTCGCAACTTGGAGATGAGGGCGTCGGATATGGCGTGATTGCCACCGGCGATGTCTTTGTGTCATCAGCCGAGGAGGTGGCGATGATCCGGAGTGTTTTCCCCGATGCGTTGGCAGTCGATATGGAATCTGCGGCAATCGCGCAGACATGCGCGTTGACCGGAGTGCCCTATAGCATACTGCGTGTCGTCAGCGATACTCCCGGTGAAGGGGAGAATGTGTCGCAATACGTCAATTTCTGGACTGAAGCACCGGCCAAGACGTTTAATGCCGTAAAAAGAATCATTGCGGCTCTTTGACTTGATTTTTCCGGGCTGCCTCCGCAGCTTGCAAGCTGTCGTCGCAGTCTGTCAACCGTTTTCCGCCCGCCGATTTTTTGTCGGTCGGGCGGTTTTTGTCGTTGCAGACTTCGGAAATCGCACACCCGCAGCACGACGGTTTTTTCAATCCTTTGCCGCCGGAGTGTTTTTTGCGTAGGCCGACAATGATCTTCACCACAGCCGCGGCCACAATGAGCAGCACTACGGCATATTGCCATATTAGATTGCTATTCATATCTATATTAACAAATAAGAACCTGTCTTTATCGCGGCGCCCTCATGATAGGAACGCGAAATTTGTCAGACAGGCATTGCATTCTGACGGCGTCAGATATAGATTCCCGAGTTCTCGCGCATCACATTGAGAGTGATCTGACGAATCATCTCTTTCAGCTGGCCGATGAATTCGGCCGGTGAATATTCCTTGCGCTCGATGCGGCGAAGACGGTTTTCCCAGATTCCGGTCAGTTCGACGCTTTTCAGCAGATCGTCTTTGATGATTCCGATCAGGTCGATGCCGGCCTGAGTCGGTCGAAGAACAGTCTTTGTATTGGTGATATATCCTCGCTTTATCAGCAACTCGATGATGGCGGCGCGTGTCGACGGGCGTCCGATGCCATTGGCTTTGAGGGCTTCGCGCAGATCGTCGTCGTCGACTTGAGATCCGGCCGTCTCCATGGCTTTTAGAAGCGTGCCTTCGGTGTAGAGCTTTGGGGGCTGCGACGTGCGTTTCTTCAACTGTGGAACGTGCGGTCCCGATTCACCCTTGACAAAATCGGGTAGTCGTCGGCCGTTGCCCGATTGACGCTCGTCGGTGTCGGGGGCGTCGGTCGGAGCCGGCGTCGGTGTCGCTGAAGCAGCGTTTGCCGGAGTCGCTTCCTGCTCCTTTGCGTATACGGCTTTCCAACCCGGTTCCTGAGGCACTTTCCCGGAGGTCTTGAAATCATATTTTCCGACTTTCGCCTTGACGGTGGTCTGCATCGAGATGCAGTCGGGATAGAACACGGCGATAAAACGGCGCGCCACGAGGTCGTAGATCTTTCGCTCGCGATCGGTCAGATTGGCCGGGAGGGGGACGCCGGTCGGTATGATGGCATGGTGGTCGGTCACTTTGCTGTTGTCGAACACCTTCTTGCTCTTTCTTAGCGACTTCCCTTTCAGCGGCTCTACGAGTCGGGCATAGTCAGTCAGCGCCAGCAGAGTTGCGGGACACTTAGCGTAGATGTCTTCGTTGAGATATGTCGTGTCGACGCGCGGATATGTGGTCAGTTTTTTCTCATAGAGGCTTTGGATTGTGCGCAGACAGTCTTCAGCGCCCATAGAGAATTTTTTGACCGCTTCCACCTGCAGGCTCGTAAGGTCGAAAAGTTTCGGGGGAGCTTCGGCCACTTTCTTTCGAGTGACGGATGTCACGGTGAAGGGCAGAGCGGCGAGTTCCGCGATCAACGGCTCGGCTTTCTCCGGAGTCGGGAATGGATCGAGTTCCGACGAAAAGAGGGTGTCGCGATAGAGGGTTTTGAGTTCCCAAGTGTCTTTCGGCACAAAATTGTCGATCTCCTGCTGGCGTTTGACAATCAACGCGAGAGTCGGCGTCTGGACGCGGCCTACCGACAGCGGGCCGGCGTCATGACGGCCCGGCTTTCGATATTTCAATGTGTAGAGTCGGGTGGCGTTAATTCCGAGAATCCAGTCGCCGATCGAGCGGCATAGTCCGGCTTCGTAGAGCGATTGATAATCGTCTTGCGGCTTAAGGTTTTCGAACCCCTTGATAATGGATTCATCTGTCAAAGAAGAGATCCATAGCCTCTTCACCGGGATATTGCATCCGGCTTTCTGCATCACCCATCTTTGGATCAATTCCCCCTCCTGGCCGGCATCGCCGCAGTTGACAAGTTCTGTAGCCTGCTTGATGAGCGATTCGATGACACTGAATTGGTGTTCGATTCCCTTGTCGGCGATCAGCTTGATGCCGAATCGGGGCGGAATCATCGGAAGATAGCTCATGCTCCATTTCTTCCAATAGGGGGAATAATCGGCCGGATCCTTAAGCGTGCAGAGGTGGCCGAAGGTCCATGTCACCCAATATCCGTTGCCCTCGAAATAGCCGTCACGGCGCACATTGGCGCCGAGAATGCGTGCGATATCGGCACCGACGCTTGGTTTCTCGGTAATGCAAAGTATCACTTTCGGGTCAGATTAAAGCTTTTTTCGCCTCATTCCAGATTTCATCCATCTCAGCGAGTGTCATCTCCTTGAGATTCAAACCGCGTCGATTGACTTCCTGCTCGAGATAGTTGAAGCGGGCAATGAATTTTCTGTTGGTCTTTTCGAGAGCGTTCTCGGGATTGACGCCATAGAGTCGGGCGGCGTTGACAACCGCAAACAGCAGATCGCCGAACTCCATTTCGAGCGCCTCTTTGTCGTCGCGTCCGATCTCGGCCTTAACTTCCTCGATTTCCTCGGCGACTTTATCCCATACCTGCGAAGGCTCCTCCCAGTCGAAGCCCACATTCTTCACCTTCTCCTGGATTCTATTGGCCTTGATTAGAGCCGGGAGGGCGGAGGGGACGCCGCCGAGCACAGTCTTGTTGCCCCCTTTTTCGCGTAGTTTGATCTGCTCCCAGTTTTCGAGCACCTCCTCGGTAGATTCAGCCTTAACGTTGCCAAACACGTGAGGATGGCGGAAAATAAGTTTGTCGGACAGCGAATCGCATACATCGGCGATATCGAACTGCCCGTTTTCCGAAGCGATTTTAGAATAAAAAGCGATATGGAGGAGCACATCCCCAAGCTCCTTGCGTATATTGGCGGGGTCATTGTCGGCCAGGGCTTGAGCGAGTTCGAAAGTTTCTTCTATAGTGTTGGGACGCAGCGACTCGTTGGTCTGTTTTGCATCCCAGGGACATTTCACTCGGAGGATGTCGAGCACATCAAGCATTCTTCCGAAAGCCTCGAGCTGGACTCTGCGGCGTTCGGGGTTCTCCGGCGCGATTGGGAGTTGACTGTTCATATTATGGGTATTTTTCTGCAAAATTACGGAAAAATTTGGGATTATTTGCAAATAATGAGTTAACTTTGTGAGTTGAAACCATAGTAAGCAATAATCTAAGCTAAATGGAGAAACTTCTGAACAGCGGCATGGTCGATAAATTCCGCAACTGGATAGAAGAGAGCGATAGGATCGTTCTGACGTGTCATGTGCGGCCCGACGGCGATGCGATCGGGAGCACATTGGGGATGATGCATCTTCTTCAGGCGCTCGGCAAGCGGGCGTCGGTTGTTGTGCCCGACATGCCTCCACGCTCGCTTTCATTCCTTCCGGCGTTCAAGGAAATCACGATCTACACCCGTCATGAAGAGTATAGCCGCCGGCTGATGTCGGAGGCAGATCTGATCATCTGCAGCGATTTCAATAAGCTTTCGCGCCAGGATGCGCTTGCCGAACTGACCGGAGCGGCGACCTGCCGCAAGGTGATGGTCGATCATCATCAGGATCCCGATGATTTTTGTGATCTCACATTTTCATATCCCGACATGTCGTCGGCCAGCGAGCTTATGTTTCGCATAATCGCCGCGATGGGGTATTACACTCAGCTCGACCGTCAGGCGGCCACATGCATATGTACGGGCATCATCACCGACACGCGAAATTTCTCGGTCAATTGCAAGAATCCGGATATATATGAGGTGTTGACGCGTCTGCTTGAAAAAGGGGTCGACAAAACCCGCATTGTGCGCGAGGCTTTGATGATGCAATCGCTGTCGAGCCTGCGGCTGAAGACGTATGCGTTGTCGGAAAAGATGGAAATTTTCGAGCGGTGGCACGCCGCTGTGACAACTCTTGATTCCGCCGAGCTCGAGCGTTTCGGTTATGAACGCGGCGACACTGAAGGGCTGGTCAACGAGCCGCTGAATGTCAGAGGCATCTATTTCTCATTTTTCCTTCGTCAGGATGAGGATTGCGTGAAGGTGTCGGCACGGAGCATTGAGGATTTTCCGGTTTCGAAAATTTGTGAAGATCTATATGGAGGAGGGGGCCACATAATGGCGGCCGGCGCCGAATTCCATGGAACTCTCGAGGAGTGTCGGCGTATTCTGATAGATGCCATTCCCTCATATCTCAAATATCTTCCGCAGAGGCCGCAGAAAGTCGAATGATCCGGGTCGGAATCAACGTTTCTCAGCCATCATCTCTCGCCCGACTGCAAAGGAGAAATTATTGACCGTCAGCGACGGACTTATCCCGCAGTCAATCGCGAGTATCAATCTTTCAAATGAAAATGCAAAACATACACATATCCTTCGGCCGGATTCCGGCCGGTGTCAAATCGATGATTCCCTCATCGCTGCGAGGCGCGGCCATGACTCTGACTGCGGCAGTGATGCTTGTGTCGCTGACAGCCTGCGACAAGTCGGAAAGTTATTCCGAATTGCTCCGCACAGAAGAAAAAGCAGTCAATTGGTATTTAGCCCAGCATCGGGTTGAGACCTCTGTGCCGGCCGACTCTGTATTTCAGACCGGCGAAGACGCCCCGTTCTATCGGATGGATGAAGATGGCACAGTATATATGCAAGTGATCTCGGCCGGCGATATGGAAGATCGTCCCGAGCAGGGCGATCGTGTCTATTTCCGCTATAAGCGTCAGAATATCCTTTATATGTATGAGGATATCACTGATATATCTGTCGGCAATATGGATGATTTCAACATCGGCGGCTCGTCGAGTTTCTTCCTTGGCAACAAGATATATCCCACTACCACGCAGTATGGTACAGGCATCCAGCTCCCGATGACATATCTCGGATATTATTCCGAGGTCAATCTCGTGCTGAAATCGTATGCCGGATTCACTACGGATCAAACGAGCTGTACGCCCTATGTGGTCAATGTAAAGTATTATAAATCGGAATATTGAAAAACAGAAATCAACAATGTCACTGATTAAATCCATTTCAGGAATCCGCGGCACAATCGGCGGACGTTCCGGCGAAGGACTCGGAGGAGTCGACATCGTGAAATTCACAGCCGCGTATGCGGAATTCATCAAGCGCAAAAAGAATGGCAAGGCTAAGAAGATTGTCGTAGGTCGTGATGCACGCATTTCAGGCCAAATGGTAGAGCATCTTGTGAGCGGCACTCTCATGGCCATGGGGCTTGATGTCGTCAATATCGGACTCGCTACAACGCCTACAACAGAAATCGCCGTGACTGGCGAACAGGCCGACGGCGGCATTATCATCACCGCATCCCACAATCCGACACAGTGGAACGCTCTGAAGCTTCTTAATTCCGATGGAGAATTTCTTTCAGATGCCGAAGGAAAGCAGGTGATCGCTATCGCCGAAGCTGAAGACTTCACATTCGCCGATGTGTTTGATCTGGGCCATGAGTATCTTAATCAGACTTATAACGAACGACATATCCAGGCTGTCCTGAATCTCCCGCTGGTCGACGTCGAGGCTATAGCCAAGGCCGACTTCACAGTTGCTGTCGATGCGGTCAATTCGGTCGGCGGAATAATCATTCCGCAGCTCCTGCGCGCGCTGGGAGTGAAAAATATCATCGAACTCAACTGCGAGGCCAACGGCCGTTTCGCACATACTCCCGAGCCGATCCCCGAGAATCTGACGCAGATCGCCGACGTCATGCGCGGCGGCAAGGCGGATGTCGGTATTGTAGTCGATCCCGATGTCGATCGTCTTGCGCTTGTCATGGAAAACGGCGAGATGTTTGTCGAGGAATATACACTCGTCGCTGTGGCCGATTACGTGCTGTCGCACACTCCGGGCTCTACTGTCAGCAATCTCAGCTCTTCGCGAGCTTTGAGTGATGTGACCCTCGGACATGGTTGTGAATACAATGCGGCGGCCGTAGGCGAGGTCAATGTAGTGGCCAAGATGAAGGCTACAAATGCCGTCATCGGCGGCGAGGGCAACGGTGGAGTGATCTATCCCGAGCTTCACTATGGCCGCGATGCCCTGGTAGGGGTTGCATTGTTCCTGACTCTTCTCGCCAAATCAGGCAAGAAAATGACAGAGCTCAAGGCCGGCTACCCTCAGTATGCTATCGCCAAAAACAAGATAACCCTGACTCCCGACGTTGATGTCGATGCAATTCTGGAAGCTGCCAAGAAGCACTTCGCCAATGAGCGCATAAACGATATCGACGGTGTGAAAATCGATTTCGCCGACAGCTGGGTTCATCTGCGCAAGTCAAATACAGAGCCGATCATCCGCATCTATTCCGAGGCATCGACGATTGAACGCGCCGAAGCTCTTGCAGAGGAGATGAAGCAGATCATAGCATCGCTCTGAACAAGCCGGAGCGGGGTGGGAGAGAGTCGTCCCTGCGCCGGCTCCCGCCCCCGCCTTTCGCTTCGGACCTGTCATTCCGGCGATTGCGCCGTGCGGACTCACCGTATTCCACATCCACATAAACCAAAGCAATATGCTTAAAAAGTTCTTCCTCAATTTCCTTTCTTCTTTCATAGGGGCCTGGGTGGCTCTTGGCCTATTTGTGGCCGCACTCGTGATTGTCGGCATCTCGCTTGTGGCGAAGCTCGGCATTTCCGAAAGTTCGAACGCCGGCATAAGTCGCCACTCAGTCATGACCATCGATCTGACGGGCATAATCGAAGAGCGCGAGACGCCGACGGATATCGACTATATGGAGCTGATTCGAGGCGATATATCGAGCCCCATGACTCTTACATCGCTGACGACAGCCATTCGCGAAGCCGCCGACAATAAGGATATCGACATGATTTATCTCAAGTGTGGCGGAGTCAGCGCGGCGCCCGCAACCTTGCGTGCATTGAGGAACGAACTTTCCGAATTCCGAAAAAGCGGCAAGAAGATCTATGCGTATGCCGACGCATATGCACAGGGCGATTATTATGTGGCTACAGTGGCCGACTCAATGTTTGTCAATCCTGTGGGCACAGTCGCAGTCAACGGCATCTCCGGCGGAGTGCTGTATTATAAGGATCTTCTTGACAAGATCGGAGTGCAGATGCAGATCGTCAAAGTGGGTACATTCAAATCGGCAGTGGAGCCTTACATCTCGAATGAAATGTCGGCTCCGGCCCGTGCTCAGCTTGATACCCTCTATGGCAATATGTGGAATCTGATGGTTCAGGAGATCTGCAGTTCGCGACCGCTTAAGCCGGCCGGCCTCAATAAAATGATCGATTCCGACTTCCTTCAGCTTCAAGACGGAGTGTTTGCCGAGCAACATAAACTGGTCGACAAAGCTGTCTATGAGCGCACGATGGACGGCCGTATAGCGGCTGCTGTCGGCGTCGATGAGGAGAAACTCAACTACGTGTCGCATAGTGCTGTGGCCGCTCAGTCGAATCCTCTCGCCGCTCTCTCGAAAGGGAAGCATATCGCAGTGCTGTATGCGACGGGTGAGATCATGGAGGGATCCAAGACCGGCATCAACTGCGAGGCGCTTGTGCCCGTCATAACCGAACTTGCCGACAATGATGATGTGGCCGGAATGGTGTTGCGTGTCAACTCGCCCGGAGGATCCGTGTTTGGCAGTGAGCAGATTGCCGAAGCATTGGGATATTTTCAGTCGAAGGGCAAACCTCTCGCCGTCTCAATGGGCGATTACGCTGCATCGGGCGGATATTGGATCTCTTGTCATGCCGACAGGATCTTTGCCGATCCGTTGACGATTACAGGATCAATCGGTATTTTCGGCATGATTCCCAATGTGGCGGAACTCGCCCGTAAGGTAGGCGTCACACCGCAGTATGTAGCTACAAATCCCGAGGCCGATTTCCCCTCGCTTCTGCGACCGTTGACTGACACTCAGCTTGCGGCGATGCAGAAAATGATTGAAGTCGGCTATGATAAATTTTTGACGCGAGTGGCCACGGGGCGCAAAATGGATAAGGCGCGCGTAGCACAGATTGCAGAAGGACGTGTCTATGACGGCCAGATGGCACTCACACTCGGTCTTGTCGACGCTCTCGGCAGTCTTTCAGATGCAACGGAATGGGTGAAGTCGAAACTCCCCGAAAAAGAGCGTTCGAAGTGTGGCATTGTCGACTATCCCAGCGTAGAGCCGGGATTCTGGGACATGGTGCGTCTCTCTACGAGCTCAGAGCTCAGCATAAGCCTGATCAAAGAGGCCGCTTCCTATGCGCCCGAAGCTGAATCGGCAGTCGAAATGGCAAATGTGCTCCGTCGTCGTCCGGTTCAGGCGCGCATCGTTCCCATCCAATTCTACGCCACACCTCGGAAATAAGCGACGGTAAAGCTACGAAATAAGTTTAGCTTTCATTCACTCAAAGTGGTTTTTTCGGGCGAAAAGCATCGGAAAAGCCCTTTGATGGGATGAAAAGATCCTCTCGGAAGAAACGGTTTTCTTTAATCGTGTTAAATTTAAACCGTTTCTTAGATAGTTTCTAAAAATTTATTGTTAAATTTGCGGTTGGTGAAATCTACTGTGAATAAAATACTCACTTATGTGTTGACTCCGTTATCGTGGATATACGGAGCTGTGATGTGGGTGCGCAATAAACTCTTCAATATCGGCTGGCTGCCGCAGGTGGAGTTTGATGTGCCCATAATAGGTGTGGGAAATATCACGGTGGGGGGCACCGGCAAGACGCCGCACACTGAATATATCGTCAGTCAGTTATGCGCAAGTTATAAGCTCGCGGTGTTGAGCCGCGGCTATAAGCGCAAGACTCACGGCTTCATTGTGGCCAACTCGAAGAGTTCGCCCGAGACAATCGGCGATGAGCCCTGGCAAATCTACAATAAATTCGGCCGCAGAATAAAGGTCGCAGTGTGTGAGAGCCGTAAAAAAGGCATCTCCGAACTCCTCAAGCTCTATCCCGATATCGAATTGATTATTCTCGACGATTCATTTCAGCATCGATGGGTTAAGCCCAAAATCTCGATATTGCTGATGGAATATGAGCGCCCCGTCTATAACGACCATCTGCTGCCGTTAGGAAGATTGCGCGAATCATCGCATGAGATCAATCGAGCCGATAAAGTTATTGTGACCAAGTGTCCGGAAAGTCTAAGCCCTATTGACTATCGGATAGTCACAAAGAATTTGGATCTGATGAAATATCAGAAGCTCTATTTCTCGCGCTATGCTTATGAGGAGTTGCAACCGGTGTTTCCGGAAGATGCGCGATTCAAGGCGAACCTGGCGAAGCTGACAGCGAAAGACTCTGTTTTACTGCTGACGGGCATTGCCCATCCACGCTATTTTGTTCGCCATTTCCGCGAATATCCATTCTCCAAGAAGGTGGAGCATTTCTCTGACCATCATGATTTCAAGCGTGCGGATATCCAGCGCATCGACCAGCGGTTCCGGGCAATGAAGGGGGAGCGGAAGCTGATTGTCACCACCGAAAAGGATGCGGTCAGACTTGTGCACAATCCATATTTCCCGCAGGAATTAAAGCCGTTTGTCTTTTTCCAGCCGATAAGTGTCAGAATGGTGACAGGCCCGTATGGCCACGACAACGATTTGATCGCCGACATTAGATCGGAGATCGGACTCGGCGACTCGACAGCGGTGGCAGAGCCGGAATATCCCGCGCCGACACTTTCAGGTCAGCGCCAGGCAGCCGATGAAGCGGATGTCGCCGAGCCTGTAGAATTAAGTCGCAACGACAGTGAGGACGCCGGCGATAAGCCCGGAATCATTTCGCCCGGATACTATGATTCTGAATCTTCGACAGATTCCATCAGCGAAGATGATTCCAAAGGCGACGCCGACTCAAGCATCGCCGACACACTCTCTTAGAATGGTTTAACGATTAAAGCAAACCGACTCTTCGGGATGAATCGTTTCAATCGATCAACGGTCTTTTTTTTGGTGCTTTTCGTATGACTTCATCGGCAGTCAATCTGCAATCGCTCTCTCTCGAATCCGAACGAATATTCCTTGAAAAATCCTCGTTGATTGAATGAAAGTTAAACTTAAACCGATTTTATAAAGAACTGTATTATCAACCTTTATATTTAGAACCATGTTAGAAGCAATTCGCCAGACTGCGGACTATATCCGCAAAGAAGTCGGCGCGACTCCTGAGATCGCCATCATACTCGGCACAGGTCTCGGTGATCTCGCCAATCAGATTGAAGTGACAAAAGAGATCGACTATAAAGATATTCCCAATTTCCCCATATCGACAGTAGAAGGCCACTCCGGAAAACTGATTTTCGGCAATCTGGGTGGAAAATATGTCATGGCCATGAAGGGTCGTTTCCACTATTACGAAGGCTACGACATGAAGCAGGTGACATTCCCCGTGCGCGTCATGAAGGAGATCGGCGTGAAGACTCTGTTTGTCAGCAATGCAGCCGGCGGCATGAATAAGGAATTTGTAGTGGGCGACGTGATGGTCATCACCGACCATATCAACCTCTTTCCCGAGAATCCTCTGCGCGGCAAGAACTACGAAGAGCTCGGTCCTCGCTTCCCGGCAATGACCGAAGCTTATTCGAAGCGCCTCGTAGCGATCGCCGACGGTATCGCCTCGGAAGAAGGAATTCGTCTGATGCACGGAGTATATGTCGGCACTCCCGGCCCGACATTCGAGACTCCCGCAGAGTATGAATACTTCAGAATCATCGGAGGCGACGCAGTCGGAATGTCGACTGTGCCTGAGGTCATTGTGGCCAATCACACAGGTATGGAAGTGTTCGGCGTTTCGGTAATCACCGACCTCGGCGGCAAGGATATCACTCAGGTGCCCAGCCATGAGGAAGTGCAGCAGGCTGCTGTCAAGGCTCAGCCCACAGTGGTGAAGCTCGTCACTACACTCGTGGAGCGTCTCTGACCAACCCGCCTCTGAGGCGAAATGGCGAAAGTCGATCGCCAAAACCATAATTGGTATTCGGGAGAGAGTGAGATAATCCACTGTCATATTCAACACTCTTTCACGAAGCAATGTTATAATAAAGGGGGGATTGCAGAAGCTGACTTCGGCAATTCCCCCTTTTCCCAAAAAATTATTCAATGTATATCCCCTTTTGACCGTTATCGACGGCGGATGACAGACAAGAAAACATGGTAGAGAACATGGACGAAAAGAATATTGAAAATAAAAATATAACCACGCCGGAAGATGGCAACGCCGGTCGTTCATCAACACCGGCGCAGGAGGCTGCGCAACCCGTGGAAATTTCCGAACTCGGCGAGTTCGGTCTTATATCCCGCCTCACTAAGGACTTTCCACTTGTCAATCCCTCATCACGACTTGGAGTGGGCGATGACGCCGCTATTATTCGTCCGGAAGGCGACAAGGAAGTGCTGGTGACCACCGACCTTCTTCTTGAAGGAATCCATTTTGATGTCCGTTATGTTCCGTTGAAACACCTTGGCTATAAGGCTGCGGTGGTCAATTTCAGTGATGTCTACGCAATGAACGGCCAGCCGAAGCAGATCACAGTGTCGATCGGCGTGTCAAGTCGTTTCACAGTGGCTCATATTGATGAAATTTATGCGGGCCTGCGTCTTGCATGCGAGGCCTATGGTGTCGATCTGGTAGGGGGCGACACATCGGCATCGATGACCGGCCTTGTCATAAGTGTGACATGTCTTGGCGAGGTTGAGGCCGGGAAGGCGGTCAAGCGAAGCGGAGCGAAGCCTACCGATCTTATTTGCGTCACAGGCGACCTTGGGGCCGCCTACATGGGACTCCAGCTCCTTGAGCGAGAAAATCGAGTGGCTGCCCAAAGCGGCGATCCCGCGTTTCAGCCCGATTTCTCCGGCCGGGAATATATCCTTCAGCGACAGTTGCGCCCGGAAGCGAGAAAAGATATCATCGATGCGCTGGCCGGTGTCGGCGTCACGCCGACATCAATGATGGATGTCAGCGACGGACTTTCATCCGAGCTGCTTCATATCTGCAAGGCCTCGGGAGTCGGATGTCGCGTATATGAAGACCGCATTCCGATCGACTATCAGACAGCCGTAATGGCGGAAGAACTCAATATGAATCTTGTCACAGCAGCGATGAACGGAGGAGAAGACTATGAACTTCTCTTCACAGTGCCGCTGACCGACAAGGAACGGATCGAGAAGATTCCGGGCGTGGTCATGATAGGATATGTCACGGATGCATCGCTTGGTGCGGCTATGGTCGCCCGCGACGGCTCCGAATTGCCGATCAGGGCGCAAGGCTGGAATGCGTTCAGCTGACGAAATGCAACGAAGCGCAGATGATGGCGTATTTTAATTTTGTTTAACATTGGATTTTACTTTGTTAACGCATTAATCGTTATTTTTGCAGTCGAGTTATTGTTATGAGAATATCCGAGTTGCCCGAGACGCGTTATTTCAGTGGCGTCGTCAGTCGGTCAAAACGCTTGCGTTATCGGATAATGCATGACAAATCAAGCTGTCGCTTTTCGAAGAGTATAGTGAAATCAGATGATACTCTGCTGTGGTGAGACTCACCGGATGAAACGAATTTGATGAGCGGCGACGCGATGGTAGGCAGGATTTGGGAAAAAGCTGATATACCAGAGATATAGGGGGTGAAAAGATTCACGCAAAGCCATGTATTCTATATCATGTCAAAAGCATAACTCTCTATAGCATCGTCAAAGATTATAAAAAACTACAAATGAGCGAAACGGTAAACATTCGTGAGCTTAACGACCTGATCGCGTCGAAAAGCAACTTCCTCAGTATGATCCGCACCGGAATGCGCCATCGCATTGTGGGTCAGAAACACCTCATCGATTCCCTTCTTATCGCCCTTCTGGCCAATGGCCATGTGCTGCTGGAAGGTGTGCCGGGCTTGGCGAAGACACTCGCAATCAAGACTCTTGCCACTCTTGTGGATGCAAAATACAATCGAATCCAGTTCACTCCCGACCTCCTGCCTGCCGATGTCATCGGCACACTGATCTATTCGATCAAGCGTGAGACGTTTGAAGTGAAGAAGGGTCCGATCTTTGCCAACTTTGTGCTTGCGGATGAAATCAACCGCGCTCCGGCCAAGGTGCAGAGCGCGTTGCTTGAGGCTATGCAGGAACGCCAGGTGACTATCGGCGAGGAGACATTCCCTCTTGATAAGCCGTTCCTTGTCATGGCTACGCAGAACCCTATCGAGCAGGAAGGCACCTACCCTCTGCCCGAAGCACAGACCGACCGCTTCCTTCTCAAGGTGGTCATCGGCTATCCGACCCGCGAGGAGGAGAAGGAAATCATTCGTCAGAACATCGCTTCGTCGCTCGAAGAAATCAATGCAGTCGTCAGCCGCGACGAGATTACTGAAGTGCAGAAGATTGTCGGCAAGATATATATCGATGAAAAAATCGAGAATTACATCGTCGACATTGTGTTTGCAACTCGCGAGCCGTCGAAATATGGCCTCAATGATATCGACGATCTGATCGAATATGGCGCTTCGCCTCGCGCTTCGATTTCACTTGCCAAGGCGAGTCGCGCCTATGCTTTCCTTCAGGGACGCGGATACGTGATTCCCGAAGACGTCAGAGCAGTCTGCCACGACGTCATGCGTCATCGAATCGGCTTGAGCTATGAGGCAGAGGCCAATAATATCTCCTCCGATGAGGTGATCACCTCGATTCTTGATAAGGTTCAGGTGCCTTGATACTGTTCTCCGGGCGATTCCACCCCGGAGAATGAATTTTAACGGGGGACCTCCCCCTTGATCCTGATATATGGACGCAAAGGAACTTCTGAAAAAGGTAAGAAAGATAGAGATCAAGACCCGCGGATTGAGTCAGAATATATTCGCGGGAGAATATCATTCGGCCTTCAAGGGAAGAGGCGTCATCTTCTCCGAAGTGCGAGAATACCAGCCGGGCGACGATGTGCGCGATATCGACTGGAATGTCACGGCTCGCCATAACAAACCCTATGTCAAAGTATATGAGGAGGAGCGTGAGCTGACGCTCATGCTTCTCATCGATGTCAGCCGCAGCGGCGACTTTGGCGCGAAGGGCGTTGAAAAGAAGGAGATGATGGCTGAAATAGCGGCCACTCTCGCATTCTCATCTTTGCAGAATAATGATAAGGTCGGAGTCATATTTTTCAGTGATAAGATAGAAAAATTTATTCCCCCGAAGAAGGGTAAGAAGCATATTTTGCTTATCATTCGTGAGATAATCGACTTCGAGCCGGAAAGCACCGGCACAGATATCAATATCGCGCTCGAATTTATGACGAATGCGATCAAAAAGCGAGCGTCGGCTTTTCTACTTTCCGACTTTATCGACAATCATGATTATTCGCATGCCATGATAATGGCAAATAAGAAGCATGAACTGGCGGCTATTCAGGTCTACGACGAGCGCGATTCCAAGCTCCCCGATGTCGGCCTGATCCACGCCATCGATCTCGAAAGTGGCGATGTCCGCTGGGTCGACACATCGTCGTCCCGAGTGCGCAAGGCATATGAGAAGGCCTGGTATGAACGCCAGCAGACTCTTGCCTCCGCCACAGCACGTGGTGGAGTGGAGCTCGCGAGCATTCGCACCGACGAAGACTATGTCAAGGCTTTGCTCGGAGTGTTCCGAAAGAAGTCGATGCGTTGATTGCCGGCTCGCGAGGATATTCAAGCGCTGAAAATTCTGCTCCAAATCAAGTAAAGATTTATTCCATGAATATAAGGAATCTCATACTCCCTTTGGCGATATGTGCCGGATGCGGCATCGCGTCGGCCGGTCAACTCATGTTGACGGCCCGGCTCGATTCGTCGACCATGCTGATGGGCACACGCAACACGCTCAATCTTGAGGTTGTGCAGGATAGGGGAGTGAAGGGACGATTCCCGCTTTTCGAGCGTTTTGGCCCGGAGGGGATACTGACCCTGCTCAATGACACGATAGAACTCGACAACGATATGAAGGTCGATACGACCGAAGTCGGATCCGGGCGTATACAGATTAATTGCCGGGTGCCGCTTCAGGCTTTCGATTCAGGATGTTATAAACTTCCGAAGTTTGTATTCGTTGCCGGCAATGATTCGGTCAGTTCGGAGGAGTTGTTGCTGACGGTCGTTCCGGTGGCGGGTGTGACAGCCGACACTCCGATATCGCCTATGACGGATGTCGAGTCGCCCGAAGACGCCTCGATATTCGACCATCTCCCGGATTGGCTCTATTATTATTGGTGGATATATCTTTTAGTGATAGCAGCCGGAGTCGCAGGATTCTTCCTTTGGAAGCGTTATCGGAGTGTGGGAACGATTTTGCCCCGCAAGCCGGAAGAGCCGCCCTATGATCGTGCGATGCGTGAATTGCGCAATCTCGGGGAATGCAAGCTTTGGGAAAACGGGCGTGAGAAGGAGTATTACACACGCCTGACCGATATCTTGCGCCGCTATCTTGCCGCGCGTTTTGGCATTCAGGCGATGGAGATGACCTCGTCGGAGATCATGAGCCATTTGGCCGACGTCAGTCGCGATGAGAAGATTCCTCGCGATAAGATGCGTGATATTCTCGACATGGCTGATTTTGTGAAGTTTGCCATGGTGCGTCCGCTTCCTGATGATAATAAGGCTCTTTATCAAAACGCAATAGATTTTGTCGAATCGACTCGCCCGGTTGCGACTGCAAGCGATGGCAAGTCAGAGGGTAAGTCAGATGCTGGCGCCGCAGGCGTGGAGACGACTTCCGCTGAGGCTCCCGAAAATCAGGCCGCTCCCGGCCGTCGCGGTCGCAGCGCGCGCAATTCGGATCCCGATAAGATGAAGTCGTCGGGACGCGGAATCAAAGTGGGTCGCATCGGGCGGCGTCGCGCCGGTTCGGATGAGGCCGGTATGGGAAAGGAGGTTAAGCGATGAGCCTTAAGTACCCTTGGATATTGGCATTCTTCATCCTTTATGTGCCGCTGATATGGTGGTATCTGAAGAATGGCCGTAAGTCGACTCCGACGCTCGGCATGTCGACTCTCCTTCCGATGGCGCGTATCCCGCGCAGCTGGAAGGAATATCTGATGAAGTTGTCGTTTGTGCTGAAGCTGGCGGCGATCGGGTGCCTGAGCGTAGCCTTGGCTCGACCGCAGACTTCAGACTCGAAATCTACGTCAAGAGTCGAGGGCACCGACATTGTCCTTGCACTCGACATTTCCGGCTCCATGGCATCGAAGGATTTCAATCCGTCGCGCTTTATTGTAGCTAAGGATGTCGCGATCAATTTTGTCAACCAGCGTGCTAATGATAATCTGGGCCTTGTGGTGTTTGCGGGAGAGTCGCTTTCGCTGATGCCGTTGACTTATGATCGCGCTTCGCTGATCAATGTTCTTCAGAACATCGAGCTTGGCGATCTCAACGACGGCACCGCCATCGGCGACGGCATAGCGAGCGCAATCAATCGCCTTGTCAGTGGCAAGGCGAAGTCAAAGAGTATCATTCTTCTGACCGATGGCACCAACAATGCCGGCGAAGTGCCCCCGATGACTGCGGCGCAGATAGCCCAGCAAAAGGGAATTAAGATCTATACGATTGGAGTCGGCACCAACGGCGTCATTCATATCACCGACCCCTACGGATTCTCCACGACCTCGCTCGAGACTAAAATTGATGAGACCTCTCTCCGCCGGATCGCCGATCTGACGGGAGGTAAATTCTTCCGCGCCAAGGATGAGAAGATGTTGCAGAAGGTGTTTGAAGAGATCGATTCTCTTGAGAAGAGCCAGCTTGATGTAGAGCGGTTCACTCGGGTCGATGAGGCGTATATGCCATGGGTGCTCGCCGCCTTGTGCTGTTACGCGCTCTCAATGCTGATGCGCTACACCATACTACGCCGAATCCCCTAAGCAACAGCATGCTATATAATGTTTCTAAGAGAATCAGGCTACAATATTCAAACAATTGACCAATGAGTTTCGCATATCCCTATATATTACTGTTGCTGCTCGGGGTGCCGGTGTATATCGCGCTCTATCTTTTCGGTCGGCGGTCGCGCCGCAAGAAGCTTGCGGCCTTCGGACATCGCGACGTTTTATCGCGTCTGATGCCTGATGTGTCGCCTTATAAGCCGCCGTTGAAGCTGACTCTGCAGCTCCTTGCTTATTCGATGATTGTCATCGCGCTTGCGCGTCCGTGGGGCGGAGTGAAGAGTTCTTCCGATGTCAAGGAGGGTATTGAAGTGGTGATTGCTGTCGATGCCTCCAACTCTATGATGGCTCCCGCTTCATCTGAAAAGGATGCAACCGATCGCATGCGCATGGCGAAGATGATCCTTGAAAAGCTTATCAATCGCCTCGACAACGACCGCGTGGGTTTGATCGAGTATGCCGGCGATGCGTATACACTGATCCCTGTGACGGGTGATTACGTGTCGGCAAAAATGTTTATGAATTCGATATCTCCGCAGGATATAAGCAACCAAGGCACCAATATCGCGGCAGCCATAGAAATGGCGACGCGTTCGTTTTCAGATTCGAAGGATATCGGCAAAGCGATCATTCTGATCACTGACGCCGAGGAACTTGAGAATCCCGAGGGAGTGATGGATGCTGTCAAGGCGGCGGTCGGCAAGGGTATTCAGATCAATGTGATCGGAGTCGGCGGAAGTACGCCGGTGAAGATTCCTGTCGGCAATTCATATATGATGGATCCCACGACAGGCCAGCCCGTTGAGACGGCTCTCAATGAGGATCTCGCACTTCAGATAGCCGAAGCCGGCAAGGGCATTTATGTCAATGCAGCCAATAAAGACAGTCTCAATGAACTCGAAAAGCAGATGGATAAGGTGTCGAAATCGGCACTTGAGAGCAATTTCACTGCCGTTCACGATGAACTCTATGGGTTTTTCGCATGGTCGGCGCTCTTTTTCATTCTGCTTGATATCCTTGTGGTCGACAGTAAGTTCAGCTGGCTCGACCGCATAACGTTCTTCAAAAAAGATTAATCCATATGAGTGTCGTCAATATTCATAATGTCAAGCTCCCGACATTTGCAGCGCCCGGTGGCTGGATGCGGGTGTTAATGCTTGTTGTGGCAATTGCATGCGTCGCGTTATCTGCATCGGCGGGAGAGTCGGTCAGAAAGGAGCGCCGGATGATCACACTCGGCAACGATCTTTATCGATCGCAGAAATATGCCGAAGCCAAACTGAAATATCGTGCGGCGCTGGAAGAAAATCCCGCCAGTGCGGTGGCTCGTTTCAATATCGGGCTGTGTGATGTCAGGCTCGCCGGTGTCAATAAGGATAATGATTCGATAAGCAAGCAGTTGATGGCAGAGGGAGTAAAGGCTCTTTCGGAGGTAGCCGCTCTTGGCAAGGAGAAGCCGCAACTTAGTGCAAAGGCAAACTATAATCTTGGCAATATTCAGTTTGAAAATTCGGATTATGCAGGAGCCATCCGCATGTATAAGCAGGCGCTCCGACTCGATCCCTCGTTTGAAGATGCGCGCCGCAATCTGCGCATTGCTCAGTTGAAGCAACAGAATCAAGACGATAAATCTGACGATAACAAGGATAAAAACCAGGATCAGCAAGACAAGCAAGACAAGCAGGATCAACAGCAGGATCAGCAAGACAAGCAAGATCAGCAGAATCAACAGCCCAAAGAGGATGAGATGAGCCCGCAGGCAGCCCAGCAGATTCTGAATGCCGTTGAAAATAATGAGCAGCGTGCGCGCCAGGGCAGTAATGTCAATGGCGAGAAGAGCAGCGGACGCGGGGGCTCAATTAGAAAATGGTGATTCATTAACTTACGACAATTCCACTTACATATATGACCCGAAACCCGAGAATATTATTGACAGCCGTGATGGCATTGATTTCCATCTTGACGCCGGCGATGCTCGACGCGCAGAAGGTAGAACTTAGCGTGCAGGGACGTTCGCGAAGCGGCGAAATTGAGGTCGGAAGCCTGTTTTATGTGTATATCACCGTCAAGAATCTCGAGGCTGCCCCTTCTGAATTGAAGTCGGTCGGAGGTGGCGAGGTGAAGTATTTCGACCGTCGGAGCACACGCAGTCAGATGTCGTCGGTCAACGGTCATGTGACGCAGTCTACAGAAAGTGTCTATGTCGCTACGTGTCTTGCCACCCACAAAGGATCGTATTCAGTCGGCCCGGTGACGGTCGGCGGTGTGAAGAGTAATGTGGCTAAATACAATATAGTAGATGCCGGAGCTGCCTCTTCGGGGCAATATGGGGCCTCGCCGAATGCCGCTTCGCCAGATCCGGCCCAATCGGGTCAGGATCCTTCGCAGCAAGGGCCGACCTATATCGGAAAGGGCAACGATAAGCTGTTCATGCGTGCGAGTGTGTCGAAAACCACCGCCTATGAGCAGGAGGCACTCGTCTATACCGTAAAACTGTATACGACTTATGGCTCTATCAAATTCATCGGTGCTACGGATGCTCCTAAGTTTGATGGTTTTGTCATTGAGGAGTCGAACGCTGTCAGCAATCAATTGACGTTTGAGACTTATCAGGGTCGCCAGTATGCAACGGCAGTCATCGCTCGCTATATTATCTTCCCGCAGATGGCCGGCAAGCTGAAGATTGTCGGTAATAAGTACACGGTCTCGACCGATGCGAATGAGTATTATCATGATCCGATATTCTCGACATTGACAGTCAGACGCCCGATCCAGCTTAATGTCACGCCGAATGATCTCGAGATTACTGTCAATCCGTTGCCGTCGCCTCGGCCGGCTAATTTTTCCGGCGGCGTGGGCAAGTTTAACATTACATCGTCGCTTCCCTCCGACAAACTGACGGCCAATCAGGCAGCCTCGGTGAAGTATATTGTCAGTGGCGAGGGCAACTTGAAGTATATTCACCTCCCTGACCTGAATGCACTGTTCCCCGATCAACTCGAGGTGTTCAGCCCGACTACCGATGTCAAGACAAATGTCGGCGCTTCAAATGTCGGAGGCACCGTCTCGTTCGACTATTCGTTCATGCCGTTGGAGCAGGGTTCGTATACGATTCCCGAGGTGGAACTCGTATATTTCAATCCGGCGTCGGGAAAATATGAGACGGCGCGTACACGCAGCTATAAAGTAGAAGTGGCGCGAGGCGAGGAGTCGTCAAAGTCGCAGGCCATGTTGACATTCGATTCCAATTTGATGAATGTCAGCCTGAATGGCAGTCCGGCAGGACGCCCGTATGTTCGCGGATTCTTATATTGGCTGTGGTTTATAATTCCGGGTTGCATTTTGCTTGGTGTGGCTATAGGCCGCAGAAAGTATATTGCAAGTCGGGCCGATGTCGTCGGACTTCGCAGTCGCCGAGCCGGCAAGATGGCGCGAAGACGCTTGAAGAAGGCGGCCCAGGCCATGAAGAGTTCAAATGAGGATCTCTTCTACGATGAGATATTGAAGGCAGTGTGGGGTTACCTGTCGGATAAGCTCCGTCTTCCGACTTCCGAGCTGAATCGCGATAATGTCAGTCAGATTCTGACGGAGCGAGCTATTCCTTCAGAGGATATCACCCGACTTGTCAAACTTCTCGACGACTCCGAATTTGCCAAATATTCACCCGCTTCGCTCAGACGTCCGATGCAGGAGATGTATGACGGAGCAACAGAATTACTCAATATGCTTGAAAGCAGTTTTTCGAAGCCGTCGCCGGCAACCGCCTCCGAATCGTCGGATCAGAAGTCGGATGATGGCAATGGCGGATCGTCGGCCGGCGGAGGGGTCGGCAAGGCTCTGAGTATGCTATTGCTTTTGGCGACTATGCTTATGCCGGGAGTGGTCGGAGCGGCGGAAAGTGGCTCGATCGACTGTGTGGCCGAAGTGCAACGTGCCGACAGTGCCTATTCAGCGGGACGTTATGAAGAGGCTGCGGAAATTTATCAGTCTGTTGTCGACAGTTACGGCTTTACGGCTCCATTGCTTTATAACCTTGGATGCAGCTATTATAAATCCGGTAATGAGGGTGGCGCGCGTCTTGCATTCGAGCGTGCGTTGCGTATAGATCCATCGAATAGCCGGATACGTCGGAATCTGAATTATGTGTCCGGAAGGATAGAAGATGCCAACAAAGCTGAACTCAAAGGGCGCAAGGGGAGCGTGAGCCCCGATCCGCAAGGCTTTTTCCGTCGTGCGGTCAATCATGTATCCGGGGATACATCCTCCGATGTATGGGCTGAATTCGCAGCGATGGCGTTCATTCTGACGCTGCTTGCTGTCGCCGTCTATCTGTTTGTGGAAAATGTCAGAATCCGGAAGTTCGGATTTTTCAGTGCGATAATTCTGTTGATATTCACAGTCGTGTTCGTCATTTTCGCCGAGATGGCCGCCTCGCATTATCTGAGTCGGGATGAGGCAGTGGTGACGGCGTTTAAGGTGACATTGACATCCGATCCGCACGAATCCGACACAACTGTTGGCTCACCTCTTGTCAGAGGCACTAAGCTTGAGATTGAAGACACAGAGCTTAATGCCGACGGCCGGATCGGATGGTATAAGGTTAAGCTCAACTCGTCGCTTAGCGGTTGGGTAGAGGCTTCGCAGATAGAGATCATCTGATCTCGCGTCGAAGATCGGAGCCACGAATAAGGCCTGATGAATTTTGTTTAATAGTGTAAGTAGTTGAATGATAGAGTATAAAAAGGTTCATTCGCTTTTTATGTTATAAAACACCAAAAAAAAGTTGCAAAAATTTTGCATTAAGAGATATAAATAGTTAATTTAGCAACTCAAAGCCGAGGTTGCTCCTCGCCGGGCTGAGTTGATGCCGCTGTTTTCAGGAAGCGGGAGAGCTTTCTGTCGCGATGGAGGGATGCGAATATCTCCGTCGTCGATTCAGGCATCAGAATCAAAAAAATCAATAACCTCAAAAAATACTGAGTTATGAGCAAGACAATCAGTTTCAACGAGCTCCGTCGCCTTAAAGACAGCTTGCCCGATGGTGCGACCCACCGCATCGCCGATGAATTGAACCTTACAGTGCAGACTGTACGCAATTATTTCGGCGGCGTAAATTATCAGTTCGGCAAGAATATCGGTATGCATATCGAGCCGGGACCCGACGGAGGCATCGTAGTGCTCGACGACACCACTATCTACGACATGGCCGTCAAGATTCTTGAAGAAGAAAAGGCAGAAGCCTGATCAGGGCTACACTTTCTTCAGTAACCTTAGTAATCGGTCGGCATCATACTGACCGGGTGATTGACTAAACTCACATGATCCACGCTTCGGCGAGGTTCATGTGAGTTTTTAAGTGAAATATAAGCGTGTATTGATGATATTTCCTGAAAGTTTTGAAAGTAAGATAGGATTCGACAGGATCCGTGCGTTGGTTGCCGACAATTGTTCGGGCCGCATGTCGGCCGAGGAAGCTGAAAAAATGGCGTTCTCTTCCGATTACGATGTTGTGGCGAGAAATCTCCATGAAACCGCTGAGATGCTCGCCATCCTGAATAATTCACTCGATCCCGGCCTCGGCGATGTCGCCGAGGCGGGGGGCGCTCTGTCGGAGCTCAAAGCGGAGGGAAGTTATCTCGGGCCGAGGAAGCTCTACTCTCTGCTCCGGATGTTGATGCAGGCGGATGAGGTCAGGTCGTTTTTTTCGCGATATTCGGTGCCGCAGGAGATAGAGTCGGGAAGAGAGAGTAAGTCAGTGTCGTTTCCCGCACTCGCCCGGGTCGCATCCGGACTTGAGTCTTTCCCGGACCTTATTGGAGTAATCAGCTCTACGGTCAATAAGTTTGGAGAGGTGAAGGACACAGCGTCCGAGCGCCTTTATGAAATTCGCAGAAGCTTGCGTGCCGCCGCCGGGTCAATGTCGAAGACAATGCGACGGGTGCTCGACCGTGCCGCTGCCGAGGGCATCATTGATCGCGACACATCGGCCTCGATGCGCGATGGCCGCATGGTTATTCCGGTCGAGGCTGCAAAGAAGCGTTCGATTTCGGGTATCGTTCACGACGCGTCTGCCACCGGCAAGACCGTCTTTATCGAACCGATAGAGGTCGTGGAGGCCGCCAATCGCATCCGTGAGCTCGAAATGGAGGAGCATCGCGAGGAAGTGGAGGTGCTCCGCGCCGTAGCTGCGCGTCTTCGCCCGCACGTGTCGTCGGTCGCGTCATGTTGCCGCATTCTTGCGCGACTTGACTTCATTCGGGCCAAAGCCATTGTGGCTCGTGAGGTCGATGGCCGAATGCCCCACATTGAGCGTGAACGTATCATCGAATGGTATCACGCCGTGCATCCGCAGTTGCTCCTGACTTTGCGCCGTCATGGCAAGGAGGTCGTGCCACTCTCGCTGACACTCGATTCGAAAAATCGCATATTGATAATCTCAGGCCCCAATGCAGGCGGTAAGTCGGTGTGTCTAAAGACTGTCGGAGTCGTGCAATATATGATGCAGTGTGGAATGCTCCCGACTGTTTATGAGAATTCCCACATGGGAATTTTCGATAACATATTTGTCGATATCGGCGATGAGCAGTCAATGGAATCCGACCTGTCGACCTATTCGTCGCATTTGAAGAATATGAAATTCTTCCTTCAGCATTGCTCGGCCAAGACACTCATACTCGCCGATGAAATGGGGTCGGGCACGGAGCCGCAGATCGGTGGCGCACTGGCTCAGGCAATACTCGAGCGGCTGTCGCATACCCGCTGTCTTGGAATCGTGACCACCCACTATCAGAATCTAAAGACATTTGCCGGCGAGTCGGAAGGATTTATCAACGGCGCCATGCTCTATGATCGCCAGCATCTCCAGCCGTCGTTCCAACTGTCGGTCGGCAATCCCGGCAGTTCGTTTGCAGTGGAGATCGCTCGCAAGATAGGCCTTGACAATGGTGTGATCGCAAAAGCGCAGGAGATTGTAGGCAGCGATTATGTCAATCTCGACAAATATCTCCTTGATATAGCGCGCGACCGACGCTATTGGCAAAATAAACGCCAGAATATTAAGGAGAAGGAATCGCGTCTCGACGGGCTGTTGTCGCTCTATGAGGATAAGGCTGACGATCTTAAGTCGCAGCGCAATGCAATTCTTCATGAAGCCAAGGCGGAGGCGAAGGAGATCCTCGCTACAGCCAACGCACGCATTGAGCGGACAATACGCGAGATCAGGGAGGCAGCCGCAGAAAAGGAGGCCACTAAAAAGATCCGCACGGAATTCGATGCCTATAAGAAATCGGTCGTAGAAGCCGAACCGGCATCTGCGGCCACTCCCGAAGCGCTCCGTGATCTTAAGCATAAGAGCAATCGGAGCAAGGAGGAGCGGATGAAGCGGCGCGAACAGTCGAAGGCTGTCGATACGCGAAAGACACTCGCCGCCGGTGATTTTGTCAAGATGAAGGATGGCAATGTCGTCGGTCAGATCATCAAGATCGAGGGCAAGAGGGCAGAGGTGGCCTTTGGTGCGTTGCGAACAATGGCCGATCTTTCGCGTCTTGTGGCTTCGGCGCCCCCGAAGCAGTCGGCGCTTACACAGCAATCGGGTGTATCGGCTGCCACGACATCTGCCGCCCGCGATCGTCAATTGCATTTCAAGCCGGAAATTGATGTGAGAGGAATGCGTGGCGATGAAGCTGTGCAGGCCATCATCTATTTCCTTGATGATGCCATCCAGTTCAACGCCGAGCGATTGAGAATACTCCACGGCACCGGCGCCGGAATCCTAAAGACACTCATACGTCAGCAACTCAATGCGACTCCCGGCGTCAAATCATTCCATGATGAAGATGTGCGCTTCGGAGGTGCCGGCATTACGGTTGTCGAACTCCGCTGATGAGTCTGTCTATTCATCCTCCGAGCCATATATATATAATAGTCGGAGACGATGACCGGATCATGCCTTATGATATCAATAGAGAATACGCTTCAGATCGCGACTTCAACCTTCGACTTATTCCTGCTGCTTATTCTCAAAAATAGGGTCGATAACAAAAATGCTCGTAAAATTGTTATAACTTACGGGCCATC
>CAMWNT010000018.1 GCA_947175695.1 uncultured Porphyromonadaceae bacterium | reverse complement strand
TCGGGGATGAATAGCGGGGGCGATTCTCTCAAAACGGGCAAAAGCGACAATCCACGGAAAACTCAATGAGTTCACCGTGGATTGCTTGTAAGTATTTGGTATCAATCCGTGTGGATTGCTCAAATGTGGCGTAATCGACTATAGTTCAGAGGGGTCTGAATGAGCCTTTATCACTCCCGCTCGATGGTTGCTTGCGGCTTGGGGATTACTCCCACTCGATAGTTGCCGGCGGCTTGGAGGAGATGTCGTAGACGACGCGGTTGATGCCGCGCACTTTGTTGATGATCTCGTTGCTGACCTTAGCTAAGAACTCGTAGGGGAGATGCACCCAGTCGGCCGTCATGCCGTCGGTGCTGACCACTGCGCGAAGAGCGCAGCAACGCTCATAGGTGCGCTCATCACCCATCACGCCGACGCTCTGCACCGGCAGCAGCATCACGCCCGCCTGCCAAACCTTGTCGTAAAGACCCGACTCGCGCAGATTGTCGATGAAAATCTTATCCGCCTGCTGAAGCACCGCCACCTTCTCGGCAGTCACTTCGCCCAGAATGCGGATGCCAAGACCCGGGCCCGGGAAAGGATGACGGCCAAGCAGAGCGGCATCGATGCCAAGCTCCTTGCCTACACGGCGCACCTCATCCTTGAAAAGCAGACGCAACGGCTCTACAATCTTAAGATGCATCTTCTCCGGAAGACCGCCCACATTGTGGTGAGACTTAATTGTGGCCGACGGACCCTTGACGCTGACCGACTCGATCACGTCGGGATAGATTGTGCCTTGTGCGAGCCACGATGCGCCTTCGATCTTCTGCGCCTCATCATTGAACACTTCGACGAAATCGCGGCCGATCACCTTACGCTTCTGCTCCGGATCCGTGATGCCCTTCAGATCGGCATAGAAACGCTCCGAAGCGTCGACGCCGATCACATTCAGGCCCATCCCCTTATACTGAGCGAGCACATCCTCAAACTCATTGGCGCGGAGCAGACCGTTGTTGACGAAAATACAGGTCAGATTATGGCCGATCGCACGATTGAGCAACACAGCGGCCACAGTAGAATCCACGCCGCCCGACAGACCGAGGATCACACGGTCGTCGCCCAGCTTGGCCTTCAGCTCGGCCACAGTAGAATCGATAAACGACGCCGGGCTCCAGCTGCCGGAGCATCCGCAGATCTTCATCACGAAATTCTCGAGCAGACGCGGGCCGTCGGTAGAATGGAACACTTCGGGATGGAACTGGATGCCCCATGTCATCTCGCCGCCGACATGATAAGCGGCCACGCGCACATTATCGGTCGAGCCGATCACTTCATAATTGGCCGGAATCGAAGTGATCGTGTCGCCATGCGACATCCACACCTGAGTCGGCGAGGGGAGACCCTGCATCAGAGGATCCTCCGGAGCGACCACAGTCAGCATCGCGCGGCCATACTCGCGCGAGGGAGCGCCCTCCACTTCGCCGCCATATTCGATGGCGAGAAGCTGGGCGCCATAGCATACGCCGAGAAGCGGGAGTTTGCCCTTGAACGCCGAAAGATCCGGACGGGGCGAACCCTCATCGCGCACCGACGACGGGCTACCCGAAAGGATCACGCCCTTAACGTCGGCGTCGATCTCCGGCACCTTGTTATAAGGATGGATCTCGCAATATACGTTGAGCTCGCGCACGCGGCGTGCGATCAACTGCGTATACTGGCTTCCGAAATCCAGAATAAGTATTTTTTCCATTTAAAAAAGAATGATATGAAGATGGTCGAGAGGCATCCCGCGAAACCGGGGATGCCTCTCCGACCTTCGGATTAGCGGGAATAATTCGGAGCCTCCTTAGTGATGGTCACATCGTGGGGATGATTCTCGATCACGGCAGCCGAAGTGATTCTGACGAACTTCGCCTCATGGAGAGCGTCGATATTGGCCGCGCCGCAATAGCCCATGCCCGAGCGCAGACCGCCGATCAGCTGATAGATGGTCTCGCTGAGTGTGCCTTTATAGGGCACGCGAGCGACGATGCCTTCCGGCACAAACTTATTGCTGTCGGTCTTTTCCGACTGGAAATAGCGGTCTTTCGAGCCGGCCTGCATGGCCTCGATCGAGCCCATGCCGCGATACGACTTAAACTTACGGCCGTTATAGATGATAGTCTCGCCCGGAGATTCCTCCACGCCGGCGAGCATCGAACCCATCATGACGGAATCGCCGCCCGCTGCGAGAGCCTTCACGACATCGCCCGAATAGCGCAGACCGCCGTCGGCGATCACCGGCACACCATACTGATGAGCCACTTTCGCGGCGTTGAAGATCGCAGTCAGCTGAGGCACTCCGACGCCGGCCACGATGCGGGTGGTGCAGATCGAGCCGGGGCCGATGCCTACCTTGATGCCGTCGGCGCCGGCTTTGATCAGATACTCGGCGGCCTCGGCTGTGGCGATATTGCCGACGAGCACGTCAAGTTCCGGATATTTCTCCTTGACGGTGCGCAGCGTATTGACAACGTTGGCCGAATGGCCGTGGGCAGTGTCGATCACGACAGCGTCGACTCCGGCCTCTACAAGCGCGTCGACACGATTGATTGTGTCGGACGTGACGCCCACGCCGGCTGCCACTCTCAATCGGCCCTTCGAATCCTTGCATGCGTTGGGATAATCCTGGATCTTGGTGATGTCGCGATATGTGATAAGTCCGACCAGACGATAATTCTCATCCACCACCGGGAGCTTCTCAATCTTATGGCGCAGAAGGATCTGCGAGGCCTCGGAGAGATCGGGTTTTGTGGTGGTCACGAGATTCTCGCGCGTCATCACGTCGGCGATCAGAATCGACATATCCTCCTGGAAACGGAGGTCGCGGTTGGTCACGATGCCAACGAGGCGCCCCTCGGCGTCGACCACCGGTATGCCGCCGATATGATTCTCATGCATCAGGCGGAGCGCATCGCCGACTGTGGCGTCGCCCGTGATGGTCACGGGATCATAGATCATGCCGCTCTCGGCGCGCTTCACCTTGCGCACCTGGGCTGCCTGAGCTGCGATCGACATATTCTTGTGGATCACGCCGATGCCACCCTCGCGTGCGATAGCGATCGCCAGCTCCGACTCGGTCACAGTGTCCATCGCTGCCGACACGATCGGGATATTGAGTGTGATATTGCGCGAAAAGCGGCTTCCGAGCTTCACCATATTGGGGGTCACTTCGGAATAGGCCGGTATGAGGAGCACGTCGTCAAACGTCAGTCCCTCATATGCTATTTTTTCATCAAAGAATGACATATTCAGATATCTTGAGGATTGATTTTACTTACCATTTGCGGAGAGTCTCGGCGACAGTGATTGTCTGTGTGCGGTCGGGGCCGACAGAGATGATGCCTACAGGAATCTCGGTCAGCTCCTCGATCTTGCGCACATAAGCTTTGGCGGCTTCGGGGAGTTCGTCGAAGTTCTTCACTCCGGAGATATCCTCCTTCCAGCCCTCCATCTCGATCAGCACCGGCTTGCAGCGGGCCAGACGCGAGATTGTCGAAGGGGGAGAGGTGATCACTTCGCCGTCGAGCTCATAGCCTGTACAGATCATCACCTTGTCGAGGCCCGAGAGGACGTCGAAAAGCATCAGCGCCCAATTGTCGATGCCGGCGAGGCGACCCGTGTAGCGGGCTACGACGGCATCAAACCAGCCGACGCGACGCGGACGACCGGTCACTGTGCCATACTCATGGCCGCGCTCGCGGATGTCGTGGGCGCGCTGATCGAAGAGCTCCGTCGGGAACGGGCCTTCGCCGACACGTGTGCAATAAGCCTTGGCCACGCCCAGCACATTGTCGATCCACTTCGGAGCGACACCGGCGCCGACGGGCACACCTGCGGCCGACGGCGACGAAGATGTGACAAACGGATATGTGCCATGATCGCAGCAGAGCATCATGCCCTGCGCGCCCTCGAAGAGCACACGCTTGTCGTCGCGGCGCAGATAGCCGTTGATCAGATCCGAAGTGTCGGTGATCATATGGCCGATCTGCTTGGCCAGCTCCATATATTGGTCATAGACCTCCTGGAAATCATACTCCTTCAGGCCAAGCATGCGAAGCTCGAGATTCTTCACGTCGAGGGCGCCGCGGAGACGCTCGGCGAAATACTCAGGTTCGAGGAGATCGCCCATGCGCAGGCCGGTGCGGGCATACTTGTCGCTATAAGTCGGGCCGATACCCTTCTTGGTTGTGCCGATCAGCGAATCACCCTTCTTCGCCTCATAGGCGCCGTCGAGGTCGGCATGCCAGGGCATGACCATCGCCGCGCGGTCGGAGATGAAGAGCTGATAGTCGGTGATGCCGCGATCGTGGAGCTTCTGCAGCTCAGCCACTACCGACACCGGATTGACCACCATGCCATTACCCATCACATTGATTGTGGCGGGATTGAAGATTCCCGAAGGAATGCTCTGGAGAGAATATTTATTACCGTCGAACACTACGGTGTGTCCGGCATTGTTGCCCCCCTGGTAGCGCACCACCATATCGGCGCGGCATGCGAAGTAGTCGGTGATTTTACCCTTTCCCTCGTCGCCCCACTGGGAGCCGATTACAACTAAACGTTCTGACATTGTATGGGTTGATATTGTCGCTCTTTTAGGTTTTAGACCTTAGGTTTTAGACCTTAGGTTTTAGGTTTTGGTTTGCTGTTAAGGATTTTAGGATCGTTAAGACCTAATACCAAAGGTCTAACACCTAACACCTAAAGTCTAAAACCTAAAGTCTAAAGTCTAAAACCAAACAGAGCGAAATCGGTTGGATTAATCGAGATTATTGCGGTTGTAGATATGATCTACATTCTTCATGTAATAATCGAGAGTGAAGCAAGCGTCGAGCTCCTCATCGGTCAGCATCGAGCTGACCGTAGGATCCTTGCGGAGAAGATCCTGATAAGCCGCGCCCTCGGCCATGGCCTGCATCGCGATCGGCTGCACAGTGTCGTAAGCCTTCTCGCGCACGAAGCCCTTGTCGATAAGAGCGTTCATCACACGCTGCGCGAAGATCACGCCGTTGGTCATATAGATATTCTGCTTCATGCGATCTTCAAACACGACGAGATTGCTCAGAATGCCCATCATGCGATTGAGCATATAATCGAGCAGGATAGTGGCGTCGGGCATGATGATGCGTTCTGTGGCCGAATGCGAGATGTCGCGCTCATGCCAGAGAGCCACATTCTCATAGGCTGTAGCCATATAGCCGCGGAGCACTCTCGCGCAACCGCAGATATTCTCGCTCGACACCGGATTGCGCTTATGAGGCATCGCGCTCGAACCCTTCTGGCCCTTGCCGAACGACTCCTCCACTTCATGCACTTCTGTGCGCTGAAGATTGCGCACCTCCAGGGCCATCTGCTCAAGCGAAGCGCCGATGAGAGCGATCGTAGCCATATAATATGCGTGACGGTCGCGCTGAATCACCTGTGTCGAGATGTTGGAGCTGTCGATGCCCAGATGCTCGCACACATAATCCTGCACAAACGGCGGGATATTGGCGAAATTGCCGACAGCGCCCGAGATCTTGCCGACCTCCACGCCGCGTGCGGCTTCTGCGAAGCGCTTGATATTGCGACGCATCTCCTCAAGCCAAAGCACCCACTTCAGGCCGAACGATGTGATGTCGGCATGAATGCCGTGAGTGCGGCCGATGCAGGGGGTGTATTTATACTTCTTGGCCTGCGAAGCGAGCATTTCGGCAAACTTCTCAAGGTCGTCGCGAAGAATATCGTTGGCCTGCTTGAAGATGTAGCCGTTGGCTGTGTCAACGACGTCGGTGCTCGTCAGTCCGTAGTGCACCCACTTGCGTTCGTCGCCCAGCGACTCCGACACTGTGCGGGTGAAAGCCACGATGTCGTGGCGGGTCTGGAGTTCGATCTCTTTGATGCGATCGATATCAAACGATGCCTTCGCCCAAAGTTTCTCCACATCCTCAGCGGGGACAACCCCCAATTCGCGCCAGGCTTCGGCCGAGAGAATCTCCACCTTGAGGTAAGCCTGAAATTTGTTTTCTTCAGTCCAGACGTCGCGCATGACGTCTCTGCCATATCTTTCGATCATGAAGCGTATGTTGTGTTATTGTTTTTTATCTACGTTAGAGAGTTTGCCTGCTTGGCGGTCTCGGCTGAAGCCGGCCGCTTACCACTGCATCTTGCGGGTGTAGCAATCGAGCGTGTTCTCCATCAGGCATGCGATGGTCATCGGCCCTACGCCCCCCGGCACGGGAGTGATCACACCCGCCTTCGGCTCGACCTCGGCGAAATCCACATCGCCGCAGATCTTGCCTGTCTCCGGATCGCGCGAGATGCCGACATCGATCACAGCCGCTCCCTCCTTCACCATATCCCCCTTGATGAGCTTCGGAACTCCGATCGCTACGACAAGGATATCGGCCTGACGCGTGATCTGACCCAGATCCGCTGTGTGGGAATGGGCGATCGTCACAGTCGCGTTGCGGTCGAGAAGCAGCTTCGCCACCGGAAAGCCCACGATATTGCTTCGGCCGATGACTACGGCATGCTTGCCCGCGATCTCCACGCCGGCCTTGTCGAGAAGCTTCAGTATCCCCTTCGGCGTGCAGGCCCGGATCCCGGGTATGCGATGCCAGAGGGCGTCGACATTCTTCGCATGAAAGCCGTCGACATCCTTGCCCGGATCGATCGCCTCGATCACACGGTGCTTCCGGATATGCTTCGGCAGCGGAAGCTGCACGAGGATGCCGTCGACGCTGTCGTCGTTGTTCAGCTCCTTGATGCGGTCGATAAGCTCATGCTCTGTGATATCGGCGGGCAGAGTCAGCTGAGTGTGGGAGAATCCCACCTCCTCGGCAGCCTTACCCTTCGAGCGGACATAGCCGGCCGATGCCGGATCGTCGCCCACAAGGATCACACAAAGATTCGGCTCGCGGCCATATTCAATCTTATAACTCGCCACTTTGCGGGCGATATTCTCTTTTACCTCTTTTGCTAATTCTTTACCGCTGATAATCATTCTTTTGCTATAGAGTATTAAGGCTGCCGACGGCGCGGGATACACGAGCCGGCCGCCGGCAGCTTTACTTTCAGGAAAGGGCCTGACGGCCTATGTCCGTGCGATGGAAAAGGGTCGGGCATTTGATGCGCTCTACATCATTCATCGCCGCTGCATGCGCGGCGCGAAGATCGGCGCCGCGACCTGTCACCATCAGCACGCGGCCTCCGGCTGTCGCGACGTTCCCCTCCGGGTCGAGCTTGGTGCCCATATGATAGACGCGGCCTTCCACGTCGTCAAGTCCCTCGATGCGGGCTCCCTTGGCATACGCGCCGGGATAACCCTCCGATGCGAGCACCACGCCCAGGCATGCCTCATCGCTCCAGCGGGCCGGCTCGCAAGGTTTCCCTTCGGCTGCCGCCTCGAAAAGCGAATAGATATCCGACTCCAGACGCGGAAGCACAACCTCCGTCTCCGGATCGCCGAAGCGCGCGTTGAATTCGATCACTTTCGGTCCGTCGGCTGTCAGTATCAGGCCGCCGTAGAGCACACCTGTGAAAGGCACACCCTCGGCCACCATACCCTTCGCCGCAGGGATCAACACTTCGTTCAGAGCGCGGTCGCGGATCTCATCTGTGATGAACGGCACAGGGCTATATGCGCCCATGCCCCCGGTGTTGGGGCCCTTGTCGCCGTCGAACGCGCGCTTATGGTCTTGCGCTATGGCCAGCGGACATACATTCTCGCCGCTGACTATAGCCATGAACGAAAACTCCGGGCCGGCGAGAAACTCCTCCACGATCACCTTCCCCTTGCCGAACGAAGCGTCAAGAAGCATATCGCGGAGTGCCGCGTCGGCCTCCTCATAAGTGGCGGCCACCACCACACCCTTGCCCGCTGCCAGACCGTCATACTTGATGACTGCCGGAAGTGGACGGCTCTTTACGTATTCCGCTGCGGGAGCGTAATCGGTGAATGTCACGTATGCGCCGGTCGGGATGGAATATTTCTCCATCAGACGCTTCGCAAACTCCTTGCTGCTCTCGATCATGGCCGCCGCCTTGGTCGGCCCGAAGATCTTCAGTCCGCGGCTGAGGAACGTATCGGCCACTCCGGCTGCCAGAGCCGCCTCAGGGCCTACGACCGTCAGATCGACGTCGTTCTTCTCGGCGAAATCCGCCAAAGCTTCGACCGCCTCGACCTTGATATCCACACACTCCGCCTGCTTCGCAATTCCCGCGTTGCCCGGAGCGCAATATATTTTCCCCACCTGAGGCGAGCGCGAAAGAGCATCCACGATCGCGTGTTCTCTTCCGCCGCTGCCGATCACCAATACTGTCTTCTTCATTTCTACAGAATTCAAATCGGGTAGGGGTGGATTAATGTTTGAAATGACGCATGCCCGTGAAGAGCATCGTGATTCCCTTCTCATTCGCCTTGCGGATGGCATCCTCATCGCGGATCGAGCCGCCGGGCTGCACAATGGCGGTCACGCCGAAGCGCGATGCCAGCTCCACAGTGTCATCGAAGGGGAGAAAGCCGTCGGATGCGAGCACAAGACCCTCCTTCACTCCGGCGTCGCGGGCCTCGCGAAGCGCGATCTCCGCCGAGCCGACGCGATTCATCTGACCGGCGCCGACGCCGAGCGTCATGCCGTTTTTGACAACGCAGATGGCGTTTGACTTCACATGCTTCACAATCTTCCAGCCGAAATCAAGATCGCGCAGCTCTTCGGCTGTCGGGCGACGGTCGGTCACACACATCGACTCCTCGATCTGCTTGATCTCCACGTCGGCATCCTGCACGAGCAGGCCGCCTGTGACCCCGACATATTGACGCGAAGCCTCCTTCGAGCCATCCATCTTCACTTCAAGCAGGCGCAGATTCTTCTTCGAAGCGAGCACTTCAAGCGCACCGGCCGTAAACTCCGGTGCCATCACGATCTCCAGGAAGATAGGCTTCATCAGCATGGCCACTTCCGCGGTCAGAGGACGGTTCATCGCCACGATGCCGCCATAGATGCTGACCTTATCGGCCTCATAGGCGTGGAGCCAGGCCTCCTTAAGGTCGTGGCCCACGGCAGCTCCGCAGGGGTTCATGTGCTTCAGGCCGACGCAGAAAGGCTCCTCAAACTCACGCACGATGTTGAGAGCCGCGTTGGCATCCTGAATATTATTGTAGGAAAGCTCCTTGCCGCCGAGCTGGCGGGCGAAGGCCACCGAATAAGGCACCTCCTTATCCGCGCGATAGAATGCCGCTTTCTGATGCGGGTTCTCGCCATAACGGAGGCTCTGCACGAGATCGAAGTTGAGGAAAAGCTTCTCATTCAAGCCTGCCTGGGCGCGCATATATGTCGCGATGTGGGCGTCATACTCCGCAGTGTGAGTATAAGCCTTGGCCGAAAGGCGCAGGCGAGTGCCCGGAGTCGTATTGCCTGTCGAAGAGATCTCCTCGAGCACTGTGGCGTAGTCATCCGGATCACAAACGACTGTCACGTCGCGGAAATTCTTTGCGGCCGAACGGAGCATCGAGGGACCGCCTATGTCGATATTCTCAACGGCATCCTCCATTGTGACATCCTCCTTGGCGATGGTGGCCTCGAAGGGATAGAGATTGACACACACCATATCGATCAATCCGATGCCGTTGGCATCAAGCTGCGCCATATGGTCCGGAAGATCGCGACGACCAAGCAGGCCGCCGTGCACCTTCGGATGGAGCGTCTTCACGCGACCGTCGCAGATCTCCGGGAAGCCGGTGATATCGCTGATGTTGATGACATTCAGGCCGGCGTCGAGCAGAGCCTTCATTGTGCCGCCTGTGGCGATGATATCCCATCCCATGCGACTGAGTGCTGTGGCGAATTCCACAACGCCACGCTTATCGGAAACACTTATTAAAGCTTTCATTTCGGAATTATCAGATAAAATTATTCAGCGGCAAAAGTGACTCCTTTGCCTTCGATGATTTCGCCGATCACCTTCGGATCCTCGCCCGAAGCGCGCAGCGATTCGAGAGCGGCCTCGACATCGGCCGGAGCAACGGCGATCACCATGCCTATGCCCATGTTGAAGATGTTGAACATCTCGCGGTGAGGAACCGAGCCATACTTCTCAAGCAGGCCGAACACCGGGAGAATCTCCCAGCTTCCCTCCGTGATCTTCACTCCCTGGCCATCCTTGAGGATGCGGGGGATATTCTCGTCGAAGCCGCCGCCGGTGATGTGTGCCACTCCGTGGACATCCACCTTATCGAGCAGAGCCAGCACCTGACGCACATAAATGCGGGTCGGAGTCAGCAGCATCTCGCCGAGAGTCAGGCCCCCCGTTTCGGGGAGTGTGTCCTTATAAGAAAAATTATTGTCGGCTACAATCTTGCGCACAAGGCTGAAGCCATTCGAATGCACGCCCGAAGAGGGAAGACCGATCAGCACGTCGCCGACGCCGACTTTCGAGCCGTCGATCAGGCGCGACTTCTCGACCGCGCCGACTGTGAATCCGGCGATGTCGAACTCATCTTCGTCATACATTCCCGGCATCTCAGCCGTCTCGCCGCCGACCAGAGCGCAATTCGCCTGACGGCAGCCCTCGGCCACGCCGGCCACGATGGCTTCCACCACCTCCGGATGATTCTTGCCGACGGCCACATAATCGAGGAATACGAGCGGAGCCGCACCCTGAGCGAGCACGTCGTTGACACACATCGCCACAGCGTCGATGCCGATAGTGTCATAGCGTTCTGTCGCGAACGCGATTTTCAGTTTTGTGCCGACGCCGTCGGTGCCGCTGACGAGGATGGGATGCTCATAGCCGAGCGAACCGAGGTCGAACATGCCTCCGAAACTGCCGATATTTCCCATCACTCCGGGACGGTCGGTCGATTTGACATGCTTCTTGATACGGCTGACGACTTCGTAGCCGGCCTCAAGATTCACGCCCGATTCTTCATATGATTTTGCCATAAGTATGTGGTTGTAACTTGTAAGTTGTTTTTTTATTTCTCTGTTGTGTCGCCGATATCACTTGCGGAAATATCCGACGGCGTTGGCGAAGAGATTCTGATTCTTGTCGCCATGGATATTCTTCATCAGTCCTTCGGCATATCTCTCCGAATGGCCCATCTTGCCGAGCACAAGGCCGTCGGGCGAGATGATGCCCTCGATGGCAGCCGTCGAGCCGTTGGGGTTGGCCGGCGATGTCATTGTGGCGTGCCCCTCGGCGTCGGCATACTGGAATGCCACCTGCCCTGCCTCCATCAGTCGGGCCGCAAGCTCGGGCGAGCAAGTGAACTTGCCCTCGCCATGCGAAGCCGCCACCGAATGGAGCTGGCCGATATGGAATCCGTCGAGCCAGGGCGAAGCCAGTGTGGCTACGCGCGTAGTGACGATCTGCGAGATATGGCGGTTGATGTCGTTATGGAACAGTGTCGGCGATTCCGCCGAAAGCTCGCCGATGCGGCCATAAGGGAGAAGGCCGCTCTTGACGAGAGCCTGGAAGCCATTGCAGATGCCGATCACGAGACCCTTGCGGGCGAGCAGACGCTCCACAGCGCTCTTGATCTTCTCATTCATCAGCACCGAAGCGATAAACTTGCCGCTGCCGTCGGGCTCGTCGCCCTGCGAGAAGCCGCCGCTCAGCGCCAGGATATGGCAGGCGTCGATGCCGGCCGCCATTTCATCCACCGACGCGTCGATGTCGGCTGCGGTCAGATTGCGGAACACTGCCGTCGACGTTTCCGCTCCTTCGCGACGGAACGCGCGGATCATATCGTAGTCGCAGTTTGTGCCGGGGAACACCGGGAGGAACACCATCGGGTGATCAGTCGGTTCGCCCGGCCACTTGCCCGTGAATTTCGGTCCGGTTGCGTCGGGCGCTTCGCCCGATACTCCCGAGCGGTCGGGATATACTTCGCAATGCTTGCCGCTGTTGGCCACTTCGAGTGCGGCCAGCTCCATCGGCTCGCCGTTGATTGTCAGCACGGGGGCGTCGACAGTGACGCCGATCTTCTCGAATCCGGGAAGGTCGATCTCCTCCTTCGCCTCAACCACAAAGCTGCCGTAGCCCAGGCTGAAGAGATCCTTCTCATCAACCTTCACGTCAGCGCCGATGGCATTGCCGAAACTCATCTTCGCCAGAGCCTCGGCGGCGCCTCCGGCACCGATAGCGTAGGCCGCCACGACATTCTTGCGGGCGATCTCCTGCTCAAGGGCGCGGAAATTGGCTGCGAGTGCGGCGGTGTCGGGGAAGCGGTCGGCGCGCGGGGTGTGGCGCAATATATATAAGGTGTGTCCCGCCTCCTTGAATTCGGGCGAGATGACATTGCGGGCGTCGAGTGTGCCCACTCCGAATGCGATCAGTGTCGGGGGCACGTTGATATCGGCGAATGTGCCGCTCATCGAGTCTTTGCCGCCGATCGATGCCAATCCGAAATCAAGCTGCATGCGGAGCGAGCCGAGCAATGCGGCGAGCGGCAGGCCCCATGCCTTGTCGGAATTCATCTTCTGGAAATACTCCTGATAGGAGAAACGCATCGTCGAATGATCCTGTCCGGCTGCCACGGCCTTGGCGACAGCTTCCACTACGGCATACGCAGCGCCGTGATAGGGGCTCCAGGCCGAGAGCTCGGGATTGAAGCCGTAGGCCATAAGCGAAGCTGTGTGGGTCAGGTGATTCCCGACGGGAAGCTTCTGCACCGACACCTGCGACTCCGTCGCCTGGCGCTTGCCGCCGAAAGGCATCAGTACAGTCGACGCGCCGATCGAAGAGTCGAACATCTCGATCAATCCCTTCTGCGAAGTGACGTTCGGCAGGGCGAGGGTAGTGGCCACGCGCTCCGTGAGGGTAGCGCCTTTCGGAGTGCGCACAAACGGATCGATATCCTCAACGGCTCCCACGACAGCCTTCGCATAATGGGGCGCGCCTGCAGAATCGATAAACTCGCGGCTGAGGTCGGCGGCCAAAGCGCCGTTGTAATACATTCTCATGCGAGCCGTGTCGGTCACATCGGCCACATGAGTCACCTCCAGATTCTCCTCCGCGCAATAGCGCTCGAACTCCTCGCGGTCGGCGGGATCGATCACTACGCTCATGCGCTCCTGGGATTCGGAGATGGCAAGTTCGGTCGGGTTAAGACCGGAATATTTCGTCGGCACACGGTCGAGGTAGATGTCGAGGCCGTCGGTCAGCTCACCGATGGCCACACTGACGCCTCCGGCGCCGAAATCGTTTGACTTCTTGATCAATCGGGTGACTTCCGGACGGCGGAAGAGGCGGGCGATCTTGCGCTCCTCGGGAGCGTTGCCCTTCTGCACTTCCGAGCCGCATTCCTCGAGCGACGAAGTGGTGTGTTCCTTGCTTGAGCCGGTGGCTCCGCCGATGCCGTCGCGGCCGGTGCGGCCGCCGAACATCAGGATGATATCGCCCGCCACGGGACGCTCGCGGCGCACATCCGAAGCCTTCACGGCGCCGACGACGGCTCCGACTTCGAGTCGCTTGGCGACATATCCCGGATGGTAGATTTCGCGCACATGGGTTGTGGCCAGGCCGATCTGATTGCCATAGGAGCTATAGCCGGCGGCGGCGCGGAGCGAGATGACGCGCTGCGCCAGTTTGCCCGGCATTGTGTCGGCCACAGGCTGCCAGATATCGCCGGCGCCTGTGACGCGCATTGCCTGATATACATAGCTTCGACCGCTCAACGGGTCGCGGATCGCGCCGCCCAGACATGTTGACGCTCCGCCGAAAGGCTCGATCTCGGTCGGGTGGTTGTGAGTCTCATTCTTAAACTGAAGGAGCCAGCGTTCGGTTTCGCCGTCGACATCGACATCCACATATACGGAGCATGCGTTGTTCTCCTCGCTTTGCTCGAGATCGTCGAGTTTGCCGATGCGGCGCAGATAGCGCGCGCCGATTGTGGCGAGATCCATCAGGCAGAGGCTCTTCTCCGAGCGGCCCAGCTCATTGCGGATCTTCTTCCAATCCTCGAGAGCGGCGCGGATATCATCGGAGATGAAAGAGTCCTCGACCACGATATCGGTCAGATTAGTTGTGAACGTTGTGTGGCGGCAGTGGTCGCTCCAGTAAGTGTCGAGGATTCGGAGCTCCGTCTCATTGGGATCGCGATTCTCCTTCGAGAAATAGCCTACTACCTCCATCAGGTCGTCGGCATTCATTGCCAGGCCCATTTCGCGGCAATAATCGGCCGCATTGTCGGCCGTGATTCCGCGGAATCCCTCGAGAGTCTTCACCGGTGAAGCCTGAGCCTTTTCCGCCGGTGCGAGACGCGAGAGATCCTTCTTTCGCGATTCTACGGCGTTGATGCAATATTTGGCGATTTTATCGAGATCTGCGGCAGTGACATTGTCGTCGAAGATCATCAGGCGTGCGGATCGGATCTCGACGTCGGCGTCGGGCTCGAGAAGTTTGACGCATTCCTCTGCGGAAGCGGCGCGCTGGTCGAACTGACCCGGGAGGAACTCCATTGCCAGGAAGGGGTGTCCTTCATACTCAGAGTTGAAATCCGGCGCGTAGCTGACGCGGTCGGTGGCGGGCTCGCCGAATACACGATAAGATGCTTTTTCGAGTAAATCGGGCGAGAAGCCGAAGAGGTCGTAGACGGCGAGGAGCCGGAGCGACTTGATGTCAAGACCGAGATTGTTGTTAAGCTCGCGACGCAGGCTTTCGGCCTCGATGCGATAGGGCTCGGTCTTTTCGACGAATATTCTGTTGGTGGTCATTGCCTTGAGTTATGTGAGAAGAGGGAAATTCTAAGTTGTTAAGTAAGAAGTATTAAGGAAGAAGTGATGCTATTGTCAGAGTTGCTCATTGTTGGCGAGTACCATCTCCGACTGTACACTTCTGAAGTTATCGAGTTTGATTTTAAGGTCGTTGTCATAGACGGCCATCATTTCGACAGCAAGCAGGGCAGCGTTTTTTGAACCGTCGATAGCGACGCAAGCCACAGGGATTCCGCTTGGCATCTGTACCATCGAGAGGAGCGAGTCAAGTCCTTCGAGCGAGCGGCTTTTGATCGGCACGCCGATCACGGGCAACGTGGTGAATGCGGCCACAACGCCGGCGAGATGCGCGGCGCCTCCGGCGGCAGCGATGACGGCGGCGAAGCCGCGGTCGCGCAGGCCTTCCACCCAGTCTTTGAGCGTGCCCGGGGTGCGGTGGGCCGAAAGGATTTTCACTTCATGCTCCACACCAAAATCGCGGAGAATCTCGGAGGCTCCCTCCATTACCTTCTTATCGGAGGCCGAGCCCATAACAATACCTACTTTCATCTTTTGTCAGTATACCTTATACATGTGAGGGTTGGACAGTTCCGGAAAAAAGAGTGTGGCCGCGCCGGCTTAATGCCACGCGGCCACACTCTTATATCGTAGACACTCTACGACCTGTCGATTCTTTTCAGCACATGTATTTCCGGCTATACACGAGGGCGCGCATTTGCATCCTCGGGAAAGCGTCCGGCGCTTATGGCGTCGGATAAAAATGCCGCTTTCAAGCGTAAGGGATATGTGTTTCGACTTGGTCATCAAGAGGTCTGTTTCGGTTATCAGATATCCGATGCAAAGTTAACACTTTTTTTCGTTATCCGCAAATTTTTATAGGTTTGGAGGCCCGTTTGTCGTGCGGCCCCCACCCGGGAGTTTGTCGCGTCGATGCCGCTTTGTCGTGTGGCCCCGGCCCGCGGGTTGTCGCCCGGTGTTAGCCGCGGTGCCGTCCGGAGTGGTGAACTTTTTCCGTTGCCGCCGTTTTATATTCAGTAAATGATTCAAGTTTTCGCAATTTCTATGTCGGATTCTGGCAAGCTGTCGCAATTCGGATGTCGCAAATTCGCAACAAATAATGGTTGCATCACTTGAGTCAATGAAATATCTCTTATTGTAGAGGCGTTATAAAAGTGAAAAACTTAAGTGAGTGTTCAAATTTAAACGATAGTAAGAGAAAAGGAAATCTTTTATACAATCTGCGGCTTCTTTTTTGCCGCTTCCGGCTTGTCGCTAAGTCGAATATTTTTATATTCTCCTTCGCTCCGCACCGGAATCGTCTAAAAAATAAGCTCGCATATTGTATAAATTAAATTCGAACACTCACTTATGACGTCTTTTCAATTCGGCGGGATCACGGCCTGCATCCGGCGGATTCCGCATTGTAATAGATTTCACTTATGAATGAAAAAATAATGATGGATCAGGCAGGCTATAGTCTGAAGCGTATCTGGACCAAAGCCTGCATCTCCATGGCCAAGTCGCCGATGCTCCCCTCGGGTGTCAGAGTCAGACTCTGGAAACTGGGAGGCATCAAATTGCGCGGCTATTGTTTTATCGGCTCTGATGTGGAGCTCGACGGCATCTTCCCCGATTTCGTGGAGTTTGGCAACGGATGTACGCTGACGAGCGGCGTCCGCATACTGACGCATTACTATAATCCATCCACCCATCGATATTATTATGGGCGTGTGACGATCGGCGACGGAGTGTTTATCGGCATCAATTCGCTGATTATAAATTCCGTCAATATCGGCGATCGCGCCGTCATCGGTGCGGGCAGTGTCGTCAACTGCGATATCCCAGCCGGCGAGGTATGGGCCGGCAATCCGGCGCGTTTCATCAAGAAACTTGACTGATCGGGATGCTCGTGGATATGCTTTCCAAGAGGCCTGTCCACATCGACGCTAACCAAACATCGTGTGACAAATTGCATATGAAAAATCTTATTCGATCCACATGGATGATTCTGCTCTGCCTTTTGGTAGCAGCGGTTGTGGCATCGTGTGCGGATTGTCCTAAAATCGGCGAACTCTACTTTATCGGTGATTCTATTATAGCCCGCTGGGATCTCGACGAATGCTTCCCCTGCTACACCACCCATAACATCGGCGTCGGTGGAAGTGGGGTCGGTTATATCGAATCGCTCGCAAGAACTCAGACCGGCCACACGGTCGTCGTGTTGTCAGGCACAAACAATCTTGATGTCATGACCGACAACCTCCCCAAGATCGACGCCTACGCGCAACGCTTCGTCGATGCGGTCGTCGCTCTCGACGCTTCGAGGGTCTTCGTGATCAGCATACTTCCCCGCGAGCTCACCCAAGACGAAAAACTATTGCCCACAATATGTCGGCTCAACGAAGATCTTGCTCTACTGACAGCCGACCACCCCGACATCACAATCATCGATGCATATGATGATTTCATGCGTGGTGCGACGATCGACTACGAACTCTTCACCGATCGCCTGCATCTCAGCGATGCCGGGTATGAGCGCCTCTCTTTAATATTGCAGCAAGAGCTCGACAAACTTCCCCACCCCGATGAAATTTAATATAACCCACAGTGTGGCGACAATTCTAAAATCCAGGTTTGCCTTGGTGTCTTGCCGTCGCCTCCTTATGCTTATTGCCGCCGGCGCGGCAGTTCCGACAGCCGCATTCGCCGTCGCGAACGGCGCTGCGGTCAATATCGGCATGCGCAACACACGCTACGCATATGCCGGATATGACTTCAACGCGCATTTCAACGCGAGTCTGAGCCATTCGATGTTTTCCGAACCGATCGGTTATCAGCAGATCGGAATCGAAGGGAGCTATCGAGGCTCATGGCGCAAATTCGACTATTCGGGCGGCATATTCGGTGCTACGGCATGGAACGGCAATTACCAATATGCGGGCGCGACCGTAGAGCTGACCTTCTCGCCGATCAGCCGCCTGCACTTCGCCGGACAGATACAACCCCGCTACGACACCGGCTACGGCTACGACACCGGCTACAGCCTCGGAGCATCCTTCGACATCATCCGCCCCATAGGCGTCAAAGCCTCCTTCACCACAATCCCCGACTATCGCAAAAGCGAAAAGCGACTTCACGCCGGACTTGAGTTCCGCGTCGGCGAGCTGAGTGTATCGCCCGTGCTGTCGTTCCCCCTCGAAGGCGATCAGAAAATGAAGGCGATGCGTGTGCTCGTCGCGGCTGAATATAAGTTTAAATTGGTGAAGAATGTTAAAAATGCAGAGCCGGAATAAAAAACGTGTTATACAACATATTTTCTTGCCAATGATTTGATAGATAGCGATCTGTCAAACTTTAAATATAGGATTTGAAGCCACTGAAACGGCAATTTTCGATGTTCGGGACTCCGAAAGTCGAAAAACAAAAACGCCTTTCGATGTGTATTTTTTAGGAGCAGAATCGGGAACATCCTTTCCCATTTTGACAGGAATAGAACATTGACTACGCCCACCGCCACACGCGGGCAGATAAAGATGAAGCTATTGATACTATTGAAAAATACACAAAAAAAAGAAGACGAAGACATGGAAATGAGGAAAATATTCAGAAAACGTAATATATTTTACGCGCTGTTCGCTCTTTTGATCGGCAGTCTGTCGGTTGTGGCGTTCATGCGCACTTCAGAGCCCGCCTACGGTCGCGATGAAAAAAGTGAAATCCGCAACACCAAGTTGCGGAATGTGGCCTATGTCACATCCGGAGGCACCGACATTCCCGATCCCACACTGATGACCGACATATACTATGCCTTCGGGGAAATAAATCCCGATTTTAAGAGTGTAGATGTGATCAATCCCGAGCGCCTGCGGCAAATTGTGGCTCTAAAGGAACAGAATCCCGATCTGAATGTGATGATCTGTATCGGAGGCTACCGCAAAGCCGGATTTTCCGAAATGGCCGGCAACGCAGCGCTGAGAAAGGCTTTTGTGGCAGATCTTAAGCGGGTTGTCAACGACTACGGACTTGACGGCGTCGACTTCGACTGGGAATTCCCGACCACTACAGCCGGGGGACATACGGCATCTCCGTCCGACACTCAAAACTACGTCAAGCTCGTTGAGGAAACACGCCAGGCACTCGGCGACCAGAAGCAAATTTCATATTATTCGAATAATTCCGGCAAGTGGATAAATCATAAAGCCATGGAACCATACGTTGATTATGTAATGGTGTCCGGATATAACATCTCCGCTGCGCCTGCCCACCAGTCGAATCTTTACACAAGCAACCGCTTCGGCGGCTGGAGTGTCGATAAGGCTGTGAAGATACACAATAAATCAGGAGTGCCTTATTCGAAGATCATGATGGGCATACCGTTTTTCTATCGCACACAGCCCGTCAGCAACGCCGCGCGCAAGGATGTGACATATTTCGAGCGTCGCGACCTCCCCGATTCTATCGTGTCGATGGCCGACGCATGGGATGAGGAAGCGCAGGCTCCCTATCTGGAGACGGCGTCCGCCACAGTGTTTGCCACTTACGACAGTCCGCGTTCAGTAGAGGCCAAAGGAAGCTATATCCGCAACAAAGGCCTTGCCGGAGCGTTCTATTGGAGCTATGACAGCGAAGACTCGACGCATGTCATGGCCAAGACCATGAAGCGCGTCATGATGGAATGACGGCTGCTTTGAAGAAATGATATCGCGCCCTTGGCGGCGCCCCCGGGGGGATTAGGATTGGCTGACGGGAAAATGAAACGGTTCTGATTTATTTGTGTTATATTTTAAAACCGTTTCCGATTGCACACCGCTGAATATGGCGGCGCCCCCACTGATTCCAACTACATATCGACTGAATGGATACTCAAGCCTCCAACCGGCATATAGCCAAAAACACGCTATATCTATATCTGAGGATGGTCGTGACGATCATCGTCAATCTGATAGCCGTGCGCATGCTTTGGCGTGCGCTCGGCGTTGATGATTATGGTATCTACAGCCTCGTCGGAGGCCTCGTATGGCTCTTTACGTTTCTGAGCGCGACGATGGTCAGCGCCACTCAGCGATATATGTCGTATGAGCTCGGACGCGGCGACATGGAGATGCTGAGGAAGGTGTTCTCGATATCGATGAAAGTGCACTACGGCCTGGCCCTCTTGCTCATCGTGCTTGCCGAGGCCGTCGGCATCTGGCTGATCAACTGCCGGCTCAATATTCCCGCCGACCGCATGGTGGCGGCCAACTGGGTCTATCAATGTTCGCTCGGCGCGTTCGTGATGACCCTGCTCAGTGTGCCTTACAACGCCAGCCTTGTGGCTCATGAGAAGATGAATGTCTATGGCTATCTGGGCATTCTGGAGGTAGTGTTGAAGCTTGTCATCATCTTCATCACCGTCTGGATCTCCTTCGACCGACTGATCACCTACTCCGTGCTGCTTTTCACTGTGACTCTGCTGATGCGCGTCATATCGGCGCTCTATTGCAAGCGTCATTTCGAGGAATGCAACGTCGGACGATATAGCGACAAAGTGTTGCGCAACGAATTGATCGGCTTCGGCAAATGGACGATGCTCGGGGTGCTCGGCTTCTCATTCCGCGACTATGGCATGGGAATTGTGCTCAATCTCTTCTTCAACGTGGCTGTCAACGCTGCCCGCGGCATGGCCTACCAGGTCGGGAACGTCATCAGCGGATTCGCCTCCAACTTCACTATGGCGATGAATCCGCAGATCACCAAACGCTATGCGATGGGGGAGATCGGAGAGATGATGAAGCTCGTGTTTGCCGGCAGCAAATATGCGTTGCTGTTGATGGGAATGGTGGTTGTGCCGATGACTGTAGAGATGGAGCTTGTGTTGCACCTCTGGCTCGGCGACCTCGCTCCTTATGTCGTCGGATTCACCCGCCTGGCGCTGCTCTTGGCGCTCGTGGAGTGTGTGACGAGTCCGGTTGTGACCGCTATTCAGGCGACAGGCAACATCCGTCTCTTTCAGATTCTGATATCTATATTGATGCTATCGACATTCCCGCTGGCGTGGGTATGGCTCAAATGCGGGGGCTCGCCCTACACGGTGTATTATGTGTCGATCGGCTGCAGCGTGATCGGTATCGGTCTGCGTGTATGGTTGCTTCGCCGGGAGATCGAATTCTCCTGCGTCCGCTATTTCATTGCCGTCTATGCGCGCTCGGTGCCGGCTATTCTGATCGCTGCTGTCGCCACATGGTGGATCAGTCGCTTCTTTGCCGACAATTTCATTGGCCTGGCGGCATTCGCCGTCGCGGCTGTCGCTTTATATGTCGCAGTGGTCTACGTCATAGCGCTCAACCGCTCCGAAAGGGCGTTCGTTATAGATAAAGCGAAGGGTATCATAAAGAAATTTTCACGACATTAAACTATCAAGCAGATGACTCCAAAGATAATTGCTTTTTATTTGCCCCAGTATCATCCGACTCCTCATAATAATGAATGGTGGGGTGCGGGATTCACGGAATGGACTAATGTGGCGCGTGCACGCCCCCTTTTCAAGGGCCATTATCAGCCCAAGCTTCCGGCCGATCTCGGATTCTACGACCTTCGACTTGCCGAGACCCGTGAGGAGCAGGCCGAGCTTGCACGCCGCTATGGCGTCGACGGCTTTTGCTACTACCACTATTGGTTTGGCAACGGCCATCGCGAGCTTGAGCGCCCCTTCGATGAGGTGCTCGCCTCGGGCAAACCCGATTTCCCCTTCATGCTCTGCTGGGCAAATGAGTCGTGGGCAAAGAAATTCTGGAACAACGACGGCTCCAATGTGCATCGTAAAGTGCTTGCCGAGCAGATCTATTCCGATGAAGACACTGACGCCCATTTCCGTCATCTGCTCCCCGCTTTTCGCGACGACCGCTATATCAAGGTCGACGGGCGCCCCGTCTTCATGGTCTATAAGCCGCTTGCGCTTCCCGACGCGAAGAAGTTCATCGAGCGCTGGCAGCAGCTTGCCCGCGAGGCGGGATTGCCCGGAATCTATTTTATGTGTCAGCTGCAGCTCGATATCTCGGTTGAAGTCATCGACCGATTGATCGCACAGGGATTCGATGCGGTCAACACCTGTCGCCTCTTTGACGTGTGGGTGTCGAAGCGCACGAAGAAAGACCTTCTGGAAGTGGCGATCAATAAATTCATACTGCGTCGGCCCTGCGCACGCAGCTACGACCGTATGTATCCGCGCTTTCTGGAGCCGGAAGACAGCCGCGAGGATGTCATGCCCTGCCTGATACCGAACTGGGATCACACGCCGCGCAGCGGCATCAATGGCACGGTGCTTGTCGGCGCGACGCCTGAGAAATTCCGCATTCACGCCGAGGAAGTGCTTGGATGCGTCGCGAAGAAAAAGAAAAATCCATTCGTATTCCTCAAATCGTGGAATGAATGGGGCGAAGGGAATTATGTTGAGCCCGACATGAAATTCGGCCACGGCTTCCTCGAAGCCATCCGCGACGCGAAGAGTCGATTTGCCAAAGGCTAATAGGAGTTCATGGGAATTCATCGGGATCTTAGCTATTATAACTATTCCGGAAAATAATAAATAAGAAAGATGATGCGCATATTTCTGGTATCCAATATGTGGCCTGACGCCGGGAGTCCGGGGTATGGCAGTTTCGTCAAGAATATGGCCGGGCAGCTCGAAAGCTCCGGCATAGCGATTTCCGGGAAGGCTCTGATCAAGGGGAAGCCGGCCGGTAGATTTGACAAACTGAAGAAGTATCTCGGTTTCTATGGTTCGATGCTGACCGGCTTTTTCGGTCGGCATGACGCTGTGTATGTCCATTTCCCGAATCAGTCTGTGCCGTTGCTGCGCCTCTTGGCGCGGATGCGCCCGAAATTGCCGATCGTGATCAACTATCATGGTGAGGATCTGCTCTATGAGCCGGAAGGCTACACAGGTAAACTCGGCCGGATGACCGACAGATTTTGCCGTGAACGGGCCGACTTTATCATTGTCCCATCGGAATATTTCCGTCGGCTGGTGGTGGAGCGCGGAGTGAAGGATGCCGATCATGTCGCGGTGTCCCCTTCGGGTGGCTATAATCCGGAGGTGTTTTATCCGGCAGAGCGACCTGCTGAGGATAGCGTGTCGAATCCGCGCCGCATCGGCTATGTCGGTCGACTTGAACCCGACAAAGGAATAATGGAATATCTTGAAGTGTGTCGGCGTCTCGCAGATGCCGGAATTGAATTCGCGGGAGATATCGCAGGCTACGGATCGCTTTATGATGATGTGGCGCGTTATCTTCGCGACCACGGTCTTGAAGATCGGGTGACGCTGCATGGCGCTGTCGCGCAGTCGAAGCTCGGCGAACTCTACCGCTCGATGGATTTGCTCATATTCGCCAGCAGTCGCGCCAGCGAAAGCCTCGGACTGACCGGCATCGAGGCCATGGCGTGTGGCACGCCTGTGCTTGGCACCAACGTCGGCGGCATCGCCTCCTATGTTGAATCGGGCGTCAACGGTTATCTTGTCGACTGTAGAGATGTCGATGCCATGACGCAGCGCGTCAAAGAGCATCTTGCCTCCGACGCCACGCGCCGATCAGCCATGCGCCAAGCATGCCTGCAGACGGCCTCCCGCTATCGGGCCGACGTCGTCGGCCCGCGCCTCGCCGCTCTCTTCACAGCCCTCCCTCTCAGCTGAGCCATTCTCAGATTCGGGAGTCACGCTAACTACAACTCCCAGCGAAATCCACACCATTATCGTAAAAAACAGCAAGCATCCGATGACACGCGTCGTCGGATGCTTGCTCTTTATATGCCGGATGGTCACACGCCTGCCGGGCGAGCGTCGGCCGGAGAGTTTTCAATCGGAGCGTCGGAAGCTTCAGATGCCGTTCCGGGCAGCGTCATGCGGCGGCGCATCTTTTTGAGGAGTTTCCGGCGATGGTTTTCGATCTGCCAGGGGGTGAAGAATGACTCGTTGCGCATTATGCCGATGCCGAGAGTATATGTCGAAAGCCACGCAAACCATAGCGGGTAGGCACGCTGCAAAAAGAGCAGGGCGATGACGCAGAAAAATGAGTAGGCATAGCGTTTGTTGGCTCGCGGGTTGATCAGCATCAGATAGTATAACGCGGCAAACATCGCGGCGAATATGCCATAGCGCAGCATATAGATCTTATAACCCGCGCCCATCACCTTCTGTCCCATGTTGTCGTTGTTGCCGATGCCTGTCAGGATCGTTCCATCCTTGACGCATTGGCGGAAGAAGTAGTCGGTCTGTTTGGTAGTTCGGTTGTTGCCCTTGATACCCTTGGACTCATCAAGTTTCATACGCTCGAAGATGAGCACATTGACCGGGTTGTCGCCGTTTTGCCAGATCTCGGTGAAGAAGAGCCACGAGCCGGCGACGAGCACCACTGTAGCCATCATTGTCGCGATGTTGCGGATACGCAAGAGTGCGAAGGCCACGAAGAATATGATGTATCCGACAAGCGAGAATGAGATCGCGACGCAGACAAGATAGATCCATAGAATCGGATATTTTTTAAACTGGAAGCGATTGGCAAACATCACCAGACAGCAGATCATCGACAAGTGGCCCGGCTCAAGGAAGAAGGCGGCGAAGCGGTTGGTGTCGGCCTTCTGACTCATGTAGAGGTCGGATTTGAGGAAGAGATAGTAGTTGTCGAAGGTCGGATAGAAGTCGTTGTTGGGCACTTTAAACGAGCCGTGCGGCAGATTGACCACAAACCCGAGACCGTAGTATACGACACTGAAAATGAGGAGGATTCCAAGAGCGTTGGTGAGGAATCTCAATAGATTCTTTTGATGCTCTTTATTGAGCACATATAGTATAAGAGCGGGAAGAAGCGAGAAAAACACAACGCCCCCTTGCTGGATATTGACTGTCAATGTCGTATAAGCTACAAAAAGCAGAAGCACACCCCCCAGAGCGTAGGCCCGCTGAGTGAATTGCAGATGGAAATTGCCGACTGCCGTGCAGATGAGCATCAATGCGCATATGAGTGGCGGCATATAGTGCTGAGGCAGCAGTGTGCCGAACCATGCATAGCTCGATATCAAGAAATAGATGAAGGTAACGACCTTAAATACGTTCCACATGTCAGAAAAACAGTTTAATAAACAGATGACTGCCATTAGAGATCCGATCGATCGTGACCTCCGAGGCAGTCGCTGTGATTGTCAAAATTAACTGATTGGGTCAGTCGCGGCGGAAGAGGTCACGGGTGTAGACTTTCTCTTCCACATCTTCGAGTTCTTTGTCGAAGCGGTTGGCGATGATAGCGTGGGATATTGATTTGAAGCGCTCGAGATCGTTGACCACTTCCGAGCCGAAGAAAGTTGTGCCGTTGGCGAGCGTCGGCTCATAGATTACTACCTTCGCCCCCTTGGCCTTGATGCGCTTCATGACGCCCTGGATCGACGACTGGCGGAAATTGTCGGAGTTGCTTTTCATTGTCAGTCGGTAGACTCCGATGACGCATTCACCCTCCATGCCGTGGTCGAAGGAGTTGTTGCGGCCGTAGGCGTAATATCCCGCCTTCTTGAGCACGCGGTCGGCGATGAAGTCTTTGCGGGTGCGATTGCTTTCGACGATCGCCGACATCATGTTCTGGGGCACGTCGGCGTAGTTGGCGAGCAATTGCTTGGTGTCTTTAGGCAGGCAATAGCCGCCATATCCGAAAGAGGGGTTGTTGTAGAATGTGCCGATGCGGGGGTCGAGTCCGATGCCCTCGATGATAGCTCTCGAATCGAGGCCTTTCACTTCGGCGTAGGTGTCGAGTTCGTTGAAATAGCTGACGCGCAGCGCGAGGTAGGTGTTGGCGAAAAGCTTTACAGCTTCGGCCTCCTTCATCCCCATGAAGAGCACCGGGATATCCTCCTTCAGTGCGCCCTCGCAGAGCAGGCGGGCAAAGAGGTGGCCCATTTCTGTCAGAGACTCCGTGTCGGCGAGTTGGCTGATCGCGTTGTTCTCGGCGTCAAACTCTTCCGAGGGGATGATCTTGGGGGTGCCGATGATGATGCGCGAGGGGTAGAGGTTGTCGTAAAGCGCTTTCGACTCGCGGAGGAATTCGGGCGCGAAGATGAGATTGAGCTTCCCGACTCCTTCCTGCTGATATTTCAGATAAAGCGAGCGGCAATAGCCTACGGGGATTGTCGACTTGATGACGATGACGGCGTCGGGATTGACCTCGAGCACGAGATCGATCACTTGCTCCACCTTCGATGTGTCGAAATAATTCTGTTCGGGATCGTAGTTGGTCGGGGCGGCCACAATGACGAAATCAGCGTTGCGATAGGCATCGGCCCCGTCGAGAGTGGCTTTGAGCGAGAGCTCTTTTTCCTTGAGATACTTCTCGATATATTCATCCTGGATAGGGGAGACCCGGCGATTGACGAGCTCCACTTTTTCAGGCACAACATCGACGGCTGTGACGTCATTGTGTTGGGCGAGCAGAGTAGCGAGACTCATGCCTACATAGCCCGTGCCGGCGACAGCGATATTATAGCGCTTCATATGGTTTTAAATGTTAATTTTGTGTGGCACCGTGATTTTACGGCGTCGTGAGGAAAGTTAAGAGGGATCTATCCCACAAAGTTAAGAAAAAATACTCTTATAGCCAAAGCTGTAGTCACGGGCGGACGATACTTTCGTATTCTCCGGCGATTTGGCTCCAGCGATAGCGTCGGTCGGCGATCTCGCGCATGGCTGCGCCGCACGACTCTGCCTGCTCGGGAGTGATTGTGCCGATCAGCTTCGAAAGGGAGTCGGCGTCGCTGAAGAAGATCGCGGAATCTTCGGTGGAATGGCGGTTGTAGACGACGTCATATGCCAGGATGGGCACGCCGAAGAACATCGCTTCGACGAGCGACGGGTTGGTGCCTCCGGCGCTATGGCCGTGGAGATAGTATTTGCAGTTGGATCTGAGGGTGTTGACCACATTCAGGTCGTAGATTGCGTCTTCCATCCGGATATTCGGGAATTTCGCAAACTCGCGTCGCAGTTCCTGGCCATAGGCGCTGTTGTTCCAGTTGCCGACGAATATCAGCTTCTCGTCGGGACGGCTGCTGAATGCTTCGAGAATCATGCGGACATTGTTTTCCGGCTCTATTCGGCAGAGGGCGAGAGAGTAATCCTTCGGCGCGAGCTTCTTCTCGGCGAGGATCTCATCGCGGCGCTTCGGATCGACCGAGGTCTCCGCCTGATCGCCTCCATAAGGGATCATGACGGCCTCCATGCCATATTCCTCTTTGACATAATCGGCGATACCCTGATTGTCGGCGATGACAGTGTCGGCATTGCGCACGGCGCATTTCTCGGAGTATTTCAGGAATTTCTTGATATATGGTTTCCACTTCTCGCGGCGATGCTCCAGGCCGTCGATATTGACCACGATCCGCTTCTTGCAGAAGAGGCGGAGGAGGGGGAGGAACACGCATCCCGACACACCGAGCACAAGCAGGATGTCGGCTTCGCGGGCAGCGCGGATCATCGAAAGGATATCGTAGGGGATCGACTGCATTCCGTTGGCTTTCAGCGGTATGTAGCGGAGGTTGGCTCCTTTGTAGGTGTCGGGTCGGTCGGCGTAGTGGGGGCCGCTGCAGTAGACGGTGTATCTGATGTCGGAATCTTTCCGGTTGTCGATCAATTGCTCGACGAGAGTCTCGAAGCCGCCGTAATTGGCCGGGACGCCGACTGTGCCGATCACTGCGACGTTGATGGGTTGTTGCTTGGTGATTTTTGAATCTGCTTGACGGGTCATGGTAATCATGTCTAAATTCGAGCCTTTGGGGGCGTACATCCCCCGGCATGGAGCGGGTGGAAGAGTTGAATGTCGGAGAGTCGCGGTGTGTTGTCGACATATCCGGCATCGTCATAAATCAAATGGCTCCAATATTCATACAACAACACATGGGGCAAAAATTGTTTATTTTGTGCAAATTTAATAAAAATACACGGATTAATTGTTAAATTTGTGGTATTAATTAGTTCCCTTCACCGG
>CAMWNT010000017.1 GCA_947175695.1 uncultured Porphyromonadaceae bacterium | reverse complement strand
TATATTTGATATTTGATATTCGATGATATCTGATATCTGATATCTGATATTCGATGATATCTAATATTCGATGATATCTGATATTTGATATTTGATATTTGATATTCGATATTTGATATTTGATATTTGATATTTGATATCAGCACATGTTGACATATCTGTATGCCCGATATGAGAAGCGACGCTGCATCAGTTTGCGGGTCTCATAACGCCGGATCGAACGGAAGATCCATTTGCGAAGCAACGCGTCGATCGAATAGCGCCCCGGGCCCGAGAATGCCAGTCCGACCGACATCACGGCGATAAGCAACTCGGTCTGCGGGAAGACACCCGCCTCAATCGACATCCCCGACAGGATTGCGAAGCAAAGCGCTGAGGCTGTCATCACCGATCGCATCGCCAACCCCAACAACAGAAGCCCGGCGGACGCCATTGAAAACACAGCCAGTATGACCTGACTGTCGAGCAACAAATAGCCGTGCAGCGCAAGACACGCTCCAAAAAGCACTCTCAACACAAGAATCACGACGCTGCGCGCCGGCGACACCGACGTCTGTCCGAACAACGAACGCAACAAGCCGCCCGATTTCTTGCGGGCAAGCGTAGCTCCCTCAATATCGGCCTTACGACGCATACGCTTTATACAAGCCTCGGGGTGTAACGCCCCGACTGTCGACTCTGCAGGATTCACCGTCAGAGTGATCACTTCAGCATTATTCATTGTCGGAAACATTTATGCCGGCTTTCGCGAAGCATTAAACACCTTTCATTTGTCGGCCGATGCCCCGAAAGCGGGGAGCCGCCTCTTGATATGCAATGCGTGTAAAGTTCGGTCAGCCGGACCGGTGGAACATTCGTTGACGGCGACTTTCAGAAGCGTCTGTTTTCATATTCTTGCTCTGAGTCGCCTGATCTTAGATACGGATCTCAGATACGCTCGCCTTGAGTGTAGACTAACTCTACGGGAGTGTGGTCTTATCTTATGTAATGATAACAAGATAATGGCATAACTGTTCAAAATTAAAATGTTAATGATATAATAAATTTATTGCTCGAAATATGTCGCGACGGCCCCGCCGAGATTTTCCTTCTGATTTTTTTGCGCGGTTTGATTTTTAATACTAACTTTAACCCGAATTTGAAGCCGGCCCCCGCGCCCTGTCGCCTACCCCGCAGGGTCGCCCCGGCCTCATCCCGATCTAACCCCCCACTTAATCAATGAATCGCATCGCCAAACTATATTTCCGCTACGGCACCATGGGCTCGGCCAAAACCGCCATGCTGCTGACAACCGCCTATAACTTCGAAGAGCGCGGATTGAAATACCTCTGCATGAAGCCCATTGTCGACACCCGCGAAAAAGCAAGCGTCATCCGATCCCGCATCGGGATCGAACGTGAATGCCGATGGATCCTCAACGACTCCGACCTCTATCTCGAAATCAAATCATTATTGGCCGAATCGGCCGCCGACGCCCCAAACTGGATTCTTGTAGACGAAGCACAATTCCTTTCCGCCGTGCAAGTCGACCAGCTGGCCGCCATTGTCGACGATTTCGCGATCAACGTCATCTGCTATGGCCTCCGCACCGACTTCCAGGGCAATCTCTTCGAAGGCGCCCGACGCCTTTTCGAAATGGCCGACACGATCGACGAAGTCAAATCGACCTGCACATGCGGCCGCAAAACAATCATGAACGCCCGCATCGACGCCGATGGTAAAATAATCACCGAAGGCGAGCAGGTCATGATCGGCGGCAACGAACGCTACGTCGCCTGCTGCCGGAAATGCTGGCGCAACAAAAAACTCGAAAAGATGGGGGCCGCGCCAACTCGGCCGCGCCCTCTCAACAATGACCTTACACTGATCCCATGGAAACCGAAAACATCCTGAAACTCATCAAGCGGGAAGTTGTGCCCGCCGTAGGCTGCACCGAGCCGGCCGCCGTGTCGCTATGTGTGGCCAAAGCCACTGAATTGCTGGGAGCGATTCCGGATTCGATCATCGTGCGCCTCAGCGCCAACATGCTCAAAAACGCCATGGGCGTCGGCATCCCCGGCACCGGCATGATCGGCATCCCCATCGCGATCGCACTCGGCGCACTGATCGGCAAGTCGGAATACGGACTGGAAGTGCTCCGCGATGTCACTCCCGAAGCCGTCGAAAAGGGGCGCGAATATATCGCCACCCACGACATTTCGGTCAAGCTCTTTGAAGACGCTCCTTCGGTGTTGCATATCGATGTGGAAGTCGTCAACGACACCGACCGTGTGCGCGCCACCATCTCGCGCAGCCACACCAACTTCATCTATCTCGAACGCAACCGCGACGTCATTCTCAGCGAATCGCGCGCTGCCGACGCCGACACCCCGGCAGCGGCCGAGTGTGAAGAGGATGTGCGCCTGACCCTGCGCAAAGTGTGGGATTTCGCAATGCTCACCCCCCTCGCCGACTTGAATTTCATCCTCAAGGCCCGCGACCTCAACATGGCCGCCTCGCGCGAAGGAATGGCCCGCGAATGGGGGCATTCTCTCGGAAGCACCATGGCCCGCCACGGCCACAAATTCTTCGGCGACACCCCCGCCTCGAAAATCATCAGCTGGACCTCCGCCGCATGCGACGCTCGCATGGGGGGAGCGCCGATCCCCGTCATGTCGAATTCCGGATCGGGCAATCAGGGCATCTGCGCCACTATGCCCGTCGTGGCCTACGCCGATTCGATCGGAGCGGATGAGGAGACTCTGACCCGCGCGTTGATTCTCAGCCATCTGACGAGCATCTATATCAAGCAGAGCCTCGGACGCCTCTCGGCCCTCTGCGGATGCGTCGTGGCATCGACCGGGGCCGCGTCCGGCCTTGTCTATCTGATGGGAGGCGACTACGACAATGTGGCGGCGGCTGTCAAAAACATGGTGGCCAATCTGACGGGCATGATCTGCGACGGCGCCAAGCCCTCTTGCTCGATGAAGATAAGCTCCGGAGTGTCGACCGCACTGATGTCGGCCATGATGGCCATTGAAGGCCACAGCGTGACGAGCGCCGAAGGGATCATCGACGACGATGTCGACCGCACGATACGCAACCTGACCTCCATCGGACGCGAAGCTATGCGCGCCACGGATCTCTATGTGCTCGACATCATGACCTGCAAATAAGCCGGCGCTTTTGGTCGCCGGGGGTCCGCAAGCCGGCTCCCGACTCTCGGGCCCCGCACGAGCGGCGAACGGATCGATTATAAATCGGCAATGAAAATTACTGAATACGTGCAGGATAATCTTGCACAAATCGATTTTTTTTCGTAATTTTGCACCATTATTCCGCCAAGGCTCATAGAAGAGAAGCGCGCAACGCTTCCGCCCAACGGGTAAAACGATATTTAACAACACATTAACTCAATGTACGCAATCGTAGAAATCAAAGGACAGCAGTTCAAGGCTGAAGAAGGCAAATATCTGTATGTCCACTATCTCGGCGAAGAAACAAAAGAAGGCGACGCTGTAGCGTTCGACAAAGTGCTTCTTCTTGATGCCGACGGCGACGTTAAGGTCGGTGCACCTGCCGTTGAAGGTGCAAAGGTGAATTGTGAAGTGCTCACTCCCCTCGTGAAAGGTGAAAAAGTGATCGTCTTCAAAAAGAAACGTCGCAAAGGCTATCGCCGCAAAAACGGCCATCGCCAGTTCTTCACTAAAGTTCTCATCAAATCCATCGTTAACGCTTAAATCATTCACTCTAAGATATGGCACATAAGAAAGGTGTCGGCAGTTCGAAGAACGGCCGCGAATCAGAAAGCAAACGCCTCGGCGTCAAAATCTTTGGTGGATCAAAGTGCAAAGCCGGCAACATCATCAAGCGCCAGCGCGGCACACAGCATCACCCCGGCCTCAATGTAGGCATGGGCAAGGACCACACCCTCTTCGCCCTCATCGACGGAATCGTGGTGTTCTCCACCGGCAAGGAAGGTCGCAAGTTTATCAACGTGCAGCCCCACGCAGCCAACTGATCCTCTGATCTATCAACTTTTTAGATCCAACACATAAAAAAGCTCTTGCGTATTTTCGCAGGAGCTTTTTTAATATCGGCAAATCGCACGCGAGTCCCACCGCCCGGCAATCCGCAGAATCGATACTCGCGAAACTGACGCCACTACGCATTCGACACATATCGCTCATAGTAGGCAAGTATAAGCGTGGTTGCCGGCAGTGCTATGATCATCCCCAACACGCCCAACAGACTGCCCCACACCGACAACGACAGCAATATCACAGCCGGATTCAACCCCATCTCTTTACCCATGATGTGGGGGGTCACTATATAGTCGCACACCGATTGCACGACCAGATACACTAACAGACACTTGCCGAATAGAACCCAGAAGCCTGTGGCGCCCGACAGCGACACGATGAAACATATCGCCGCTACGGGAACCAATGTGACATACTGAAAATAGGGGATCATATACAAGATGCCGACAAGCAATCCCATAACGATTGCCAGCGGAAGCTTCACAATCGAAAATCCTATGCAATAGAACACACACGCACAAAGAGCCACAAGACCCTGGCCGCGGAAATAACTGTTCATCGCACGCTCCACATCACTGATCACGACCATCGCCATCGGACGGAACTTTTGCGGGAAGATCAGCTTGAAGCCCCGGGCGATCTGACGGTAGTCGATCAATACGAACACAACGTAGATAAACATCAGCGCCCACTCCAAAATCCGCATCAGCGATTCCATCGAGCGCGACACGAGGTCGGTGCCCTTTCGGAATATCGACACCATATACTGTGGATTCAGCATCTTGCTGAATTTCTGAAGATCAAGATTATTGAGATATTCCCGAATCTCGACCGGCAGAAAATGAAGACTCGTCAGCTGCGACGAGTAGCGCTCGATCAGATCTGTCAGCGTGTCGATCTCCTTGGCTATCAGCGGCGCGCACAGCCAGCCGAGTCCGACAAGAACGCCGGCCACCACCAACAGCGTCACAATGACGGCAAGCAGACGATTGCGGATCCTGACCTTGCGCTGAAAAAAATTGACAATCGGATTCAGCAGATAGGCGATCAGGCACGCGGCAAAAAAGGGAAGCAATACATTGCTCAATCTATTGAGCATCCATATCACCCCACAACCGACCACCACCGAGATGATCAGCCACATGATCCTGTCGCGCGTCCAGAACATCCTCTTCTTTGGATATCGCTTATAGTCAATCATAACTCCCTAACACTCTCGAAGCGACTTTGGTTCTTTACAATCCTTCCCGATTATTCTCCGGATTCTTTTCAAATTCTTTTTACTCCTCTATTTTCAAATTTCATTTTTTTTTGCTAATTTTGAACAATATAACTCTCCACTCCACAACTCTCCAAGATCTGATCTTTGAACCCGTTTACGAACCACTGACCCCATGCGTTGCAAAAACTGCGGGTGGAACAATCCCGATTCCGCCAAGGTATGCGAAAAGTGTAAGGCTCGATTCAAGAATATTCCCAACTCGATCGGGCCCAACCCTTATCGGCCGGGCGGACGCCACGACCGTGGCGAGACCCCGACAATAATCGGCAAAAACGACCCTCTGCATGTGCCGGGCAATTTCTATGCCCGTCGGCCCGGAAGCCACGACAAGACTCTGACCTCGGCGCCCGGCGTCAACGGAGTCGCCAAACAACGCGTTGCCGTCGGCCCCCCGGCCATCCGCCTCGAGGGAACCGCGACATGCCCCGATTGCGGATATCTGACCGCGGCGGCATCTCCCTCATGCCCCTGCTGCGGACGCAGTGCCGATGCCACCGACCTCGGATCAGACTCTTTGATGCCCACAGTAATCTCACATAATTTCATCCCCGACGCCTGACGACTTCACGTCATCTTCAACCCCTGCATCCATGAATAATTCATATAATCAGCCAATACCAGCGGAATGTGCACCCGGCGATTACATCGACGGCAGATACCTTGTGGAAGGCATTATCGGCGAGGGTAATTTCGGAATCGTCTATCGCGTCAATGACACCTGCGAAAATATCACTCGCGCCCTCAAACTCCTCCGACTCTGGACACTTCCCCCCGCTGAACACCGCAAACTGGCGGCCCGATTCGACCAGGAATACACCACCGGCATGATTCATCATCCCAATCTCGTGCAGACATTCGGCCGCGGCGAGATAAACGGCAATCCATATCTGGTGATGGAATTTTGCCCGGGGGGAGATCTCTATAATGTGATGAGACGCGGATCGGCATCCCTCTCTTCTATAGCCTCGGATATCCTCGCCGGACTGAAGGCCCTCCACATCAACGGCAAAGTGCATCGCGACCTGAAACCCGAGAATGTGCTCATGAAAGCCGACGGATCGCTCGCACTCGCGGATTTCGGAATCGCCGGCGACCGAAACAAGCGACTGACCGAACACCGCGCCGACGGAGTGCCTTCCGAACACCTCGGCACTTACGCCTTCATGCCCCCGGAGCAGATTAATCCTCGGCGCGGCGACGCCACTGTGCTCCCCACGACCGATATCTTCGCATTCGGTGTGCTCCTCTATAAAGTGCTGACCGGATCGCTCCCCTTCGGCAGTGTCGACTCGCAGGATGAACTATATAAATATATCATCAAGAGCCGCACGGGCGAATGGAACCGCGCTCTTCTCCTCGCCTCGCCCGAAGGCCGACGTTGGGAGCGGCTTATCGACGGATGCCTCCGGCCTGAATTCAGCGAGCGTCTGCAATCGGCCGACGCCGCCGCCGAGTGTCTTCCCGACGCCCGCAACCAACCCTTCGGCGCCGCTCAGATCTCCGATATTCCACGCCCCGTCAACGGCATCGCGTTGCGCGTCATGCAGGGGGAGGAACCACGCCGACTCTATCAGCTATCGGAAATCGCAGCCCGCACAGGCAAACGCATCCTCACTATCGGTCGGGATGATCCCGACACTCCTAACTCATTGCGAATCCGCGAAAACGACAGCAACTATGTGTCGCGACGCCACGCGACTCTCGAGTATTATCCCGAGACCGACTCCTGGCTGATCCGCGACGGCCAATTCGACCGAACGACGCTTTCACATTGGAAGCTATCGACCAACGGCACATATGTCGGATCGTCGGATGTATCGCCGGCCGGCATGGCTCTCGCTTTGGGCGACATCATATCGATCGGCGATGTCAAGCTCCGCCTTGAGGGTTACTGATGCCGATAGATTCTTTTTCTCGTATCTCTCCTTGTTGACCACTCAACGCTGCCTGAAACGCCGACTCGCATCGGACCGCAAGGCAATCATTTTTTCGAAACTCTCATCATGAAAGATCTTAAATTCAGAGTAGTGGCAGCCACCGACGCCGCCGGGAAATACCATCCTGATGCCGTACGCAACGGCAATGAAGACAACGTGTTTGTCGACATCGACCTCTCCGGCTCAGCCAATGTCACAATCACTCCCAACACCCTCATACCCCTCGGGCGACTCGGAATGCTGATGGTTGTGGCCGACGGCATGGGGGGCATGAACGCCGGCGAAGTGGCGTCGCAAATCGCGATCGACACTGTCAAAGACGCATTCCGCCCCGGCGCGATCCCCGCCGAAGCCACCGCCTCTCCGGAGTCGCGGGGCGCCTATATGGAAAGCGTCATCCGCAAAGCCGATAAAAATATAAAGGCCGATGGCGCTCTCAATCCCGAACGCAACGGAATGGGAAGCACCATTATCATGGCCTGGCTCATGCCCGACGGCCGACTGACCCTCTCGTGGATCGGCGACAGCCGCGCATATGTCTATAATCCCGACATGGGCCTCGCCCCTCTCTCGGAAGACCATTCTTATGTGCAGCAACTCGTCAGAAACGGCATAATCTCGTATGAAGACAGTTTCGATCATCCTCAGAACAACATCATCGTCCGCTCGCTCGGCGACACCCGAAAGAATGCCGAGCCTGAAACCCGGCAGTTTCGTGTCGGCAAGGGGGATCTGATCATCCTCTGCAGCGACGGTCTCTCCGGAGTGCTCCGCGACCGCGCGGGCATAAATCCGCATACCGGCCAGCCCTATCCCGAACAAAACCTTGAGGATATAATTTCCCTCAAATATAAAGATCTGCCGGCATGCAAGGCGACTTTATGGAAAGCGGCCGAAGAGGGTGGATGGTATGATAATGTGACTCTCATTCTCTGCCGCATCGACGAAGGCCCCGAAAGCCAAGTCGAAAAAGAGACGGCCGCATTTGAGAAGGAGTTGAAGCGACACGTGAAGAATGTCGTGAAGCAACATGGCGGCCAATCGCGTCGGCCCGGTTTCAGCACGCGCACACGCATCATCATGATTTCCACGCTGATCGCCTTGGCAGGAGTCTGCTGCGCCGTATGGTATGCACGCACCACCCGCCGCCCCGACACCAACAAACCGACCACGACCGTCACTAACGATGTCGTCGAATCTACCGCCACCGACAGCATCCCGACCGCCACCGGCGACCGCACTCCGGCTTCGGCCCCGGACAAGTCGACAAAACCGACTGCTGCTCCGGCAGCCAAACCCGGCGATGCAGTGCAAACCGAGGCGATCAAAGCGGCCATACAAGGTCAAAATCGCACGACTGATTTGACGCCTGACAGTTCGACAGACACAGACACACCCACGCCCCCAAAACCCGAACCGACTCCCGGCGATTCTGCAAAAAATCCGAAATGATTCACCGCGCGGCATCACCCCCCGATACCCTATTCCACAGTCGATAACTTCAATCTTACACAATGACAGATCTAAAACAAGGCACTGTTGTCAACAACAGATATACTCTTCTCGAATATAAAGGCCGGGGCAGCTTCGGCGAAGTCTGGCTCGCACACGACAACACTCTCGACATCGAAGTGGCTCTCAAAATCTACATCTCGCTCGATCAGCGAGGCGTTGAGGAGTTCAAGACGGAGTATACGACAACTCTCGGACTGTCGCATCCGACTCTGCTGACCGCCTCTTTCTTCGATGTCTGGGAGCATCGTCCTTATCTGGTGATGAAGTTTTGCGAGCATGGCTCGTCGAGTTCACGCGCCGGCGTGGCTTCCGAACTGGAAGTCTGGCAGTTTATTCACGACGTGGCCGACGGCCTCGCATATCTCCACGATCAGCCCGAGCCGATCATCCATCAGGATATCAAGCCCGACAATATCCTTGTCAGCGAGGACATGCATTTCCTCATCACCGATTTCGGCATCTCGAAACGCGTCCGCTCGACAATGCGCAAGCAGTCGGGCCGCGCCATCGGCGCCGGAGCGACCGCCTATATGGGCCCGGAGCGTTTCTCTCAAGACGCACAGCCCGTGAAGGCCTCCGACATCTGGAGCCTCGGCGTCTCGGCTTATGAACTCGCCACGGGCGAACTCCCCTTCTCCGGAATGGGCGGCGGTATGCAACGCAACGGCGCCGAGCGCCCTCACCTCCCCCAAGGGTGGTCGGCCAATCTCGACGATATAATACGCAGATGTATGGAACTCGAGACATGGGACCGACCGACGGCTCGCGAACTGAGCGAATACACGGCCCGGGTGCTCGACGGGGACAATATCTCTTACGACGAATGGAAAAACGGCCCGAAGGAGAATGTCAAAAAGTCGGCCCGAAAGGTTGTGATCGGCATTGTGGCCGGCATCATCGGCGTGGCGGCGATCGCTTTCATCGTATTCTCGCTTATGGGTCGCAAGCTGTCGGTGGAAGACGATAACACCAGGATCATCAACCGATATCAATCTCTCTACGAGCTGGCCAGCCATAGCATCTCTGTCGGTAACGCCCAGAATGTCAATTCGCTCTATGAGGCGCAAGCCTTGATGGATTCGCTCGAATATTATAAGGAGGAGTATCCCGACATAAAGGAGATTGACGAATCCGATATCGACGCGTTGGCATCTCAACTCAACTCGCGACTCGCCGAAGCCTCGGCGGCATGGGCCCGTTCGGCCGATGGACAATACAGTGTCGCCGAAGATATGGAGGCGGCGATCGAGCACTATCATGTCGCCGCCCGACTCAAAGACACGCCCGATATCAACGCCGCACTCTCGAAAATCGAAAAGTCGACAGGCTGCCGCGGTGCAATGATGGTCGCGCTGCGTGCCCAACTGACAGGAAATGTGATCGCAATCGACTATAAATCATTGGCCGACGCCCCGATCAACGACCTCTCGCTCACCTATAAAATCAAAAGCGGCAACACCTCCCTTGTCGATGCCTCCTCCAATGTCAATATCCTTCCGGGACGCAACCGCACTGTCAAAATCGCACTCCCGACGGCGACAGATATCCCCACAGACGCAACCATTACCCTATACAACAAGAACTTAGCCTTCGCAACACTCCCGATCACCATCGTCAATGACGTTGATGACGTCACTGAGAGCGAGGAGTAAGTGCTCCTTTGCCCACGGTGAAAGCCACGATTGCGCAAAAGTTATTGACAACTCGACAAAAGTTATTGACAACCTTCGGGGAGTTATTGACAACTTTAGGCGGTTTTCGGTCAATATCCGCAAAAGTTATTGACAATCCACCCGCAGTTATCGACAATCTTGAAAAAGTTATTGACAACCCGACCGGAGTTATTGACAACCAAAGCAAAGTTATTGACAGGTTATCTACAATTCATCAACCGCCGTCAATTGCCGCAACGCCACAACAAGACTATCAATCACATTGAATATGAAACGATTAATTACATTTTCACTCTCTCTCGCACTGCTTGCTTTGCCAATGATGGCAAAAAACGATGTGCTTGATGCCGCCAATGCGATGTATTCAAGTGCAAAGAGCATTGCCGATTATCAGGCAGCAAAGAAGAAGTTTCTTTCCGCTAAAACCGCTGTAGGCTATACTGCAGCCGATGAGAAGGCGATCACCAACGGCATCCGTAAATGTGACAACGCCATCAACAATATCCGCGGCGCCAACATGAAGTCGCTGCCGGAATATTCCAAACCCACCCCCTCGGCCGCTCCCTCGCTGACTGTCAACGGATCAGCTTCGCCTTCGATTTCACTCAGCAGCGAAGGATCGTCGCGCGAAGTGACCATCGCCACCAATCAGGGACAGCCGTTCGCCTACGATCTCCCCGGCTGGATCTATATCAGCGACATCACCCCGACTTCGATGCATCTGATGTGGGACGCCAACAATTCGCCGAATCCCCGCTCGGATTCGTTTAAGGTGACAGCCGGAGCAAAAACCATCACTGTCAATGTCAGCCAGCCCAAGGGCATCCCCAATGTGCTGCAAATCACAGGCGTCAAATTCGCCAACACGCGCGGCCAGGCCATTCTGACCGACTTCGGTGAAAAACTTTTCGCCGACGAGATGCGCTTCCTGACAGCCGAAATCACGTATAACGGCCCGAAGACAATGACATCGAAGACGGTCAATGTGAAGGTGTTCAACCCCAACGGCACACTCCGCACTACCCCCTACTCCCCCCAAGGCTTCACATATTCTTCCGAAATCGACTTCGAGCCGGGCTGGGCACAGTCGGACTATCTGAAGAGTGTCGGCCACAGTTCGGCTTCCACTTTCGACGCCGGCCTTTACAAGATCGAGCTTTATGTGGAGGATGAACTCGTGCACACCGAGAATCTCTATATCAACGCCAAGGACGGAAGCACCACTTATCTGACACTCAACAACCAGGAGCACTGCGACACATACTTCCTCGCCCAAGGCGAATCGCGCGAGATCACAGTGCGCACCGACGGCGACTGGACCACAATGGATCTTCCCGAATGGTGTAAGGCCTATCGCCAGGGCGACAGCCTCATTCTGACAGCCGAATACAACCAAGCCGCATCTCCGCGCGACGGCTATATGACCGTTGTCAGCGGCAACCGACGCGTCAATGTGCGTCTCCACCAGGAAGGCAACTACAAATAAACCCCGCGACCGGAAAGCGCACGCGACATCGGTCGACTTCAATTATTAGCGCCGTCTGCACCGCTTTGAGTGGAGCAGACGGCGCATTTGTCAATATTTTTTGCTATATTTGCAAAGTAAACTCGATAGTTTCATGAAAATATTTTCATCTTCAGCGCCATTCCCGCTCGAATCGGGAGAAATTCTCCCGGGAATCACTGTGGCCTATCACACATTCGGCCGCCTTTCTCCGGCCCGCGACAACGCCGTATGGGTCATGCATGCCCTGACGGCCAATTCGGATGTGGCCGATTGGTGGCCTCACACCGTGGAAGCAGGGAAGTTTCTCGATCCGGAGCGCAATTTCGTCATCTGCGCCAACGTCATCGGCAGTTGCTATGGCTCTACAGGTCCTACCACTCCGCTCGGCGATGGCAGCGGGCCCCTATACGGCGAGTTCCCGCTTCTGACTGTGCGCGACATGGTGAATGCTCATAAACTATTGATGAAGCATCTCGGAATCAGCCAAATCGACACAATCATCGGCAGCTCCCTCGGAGGTTTCCAGGCGCTGGAATGGCTTGTCGACGAGCCTGATGTAGCCCGAAAGGCTGTGCTTTGCGCCACCGACTATCAATGTCGGCCCTGGCTCGCCGCCATCAATAAAGCGATGTATATGGCCATCGAGGCCGACGCCGATTACGGTCGCCCCACACCCGACGCCGCACGCAAAGGGCTCGAAGCGGCCCGCGCCATCGCCCTGCTCAGCTATCGCTCGCATTCGGCCTACGACATGACGCAAGCCGATCCCCCCGGCCGGGAAGATCCCTTCAGCCGGAAAGTGCATTCCTATCAGGCTTATCAAGGAAAAAAGCTGGCCGACCGCTTCGATGTCTACAGTTATCTGAGAATGTGCCGTTCGTCTGACACTCACGACGTCGGCCGCTCCCGCGGCTCGCAAGCCGAAGCATTGCGACGCGTCAAGGCCGATTGCCTGGTTGTCGCCATATCGTCCGACATTCTCTTTCCTCCCGCATATCATGAGGAACTCGCGGCCATGCTCCCCAAAGCCCGCATGGAAGTGATTGAATCCGAATTCGCGCACGACGGATTTCTCATCGAGCATCAGAAGCTCGACGCCCTAATCCGTGAATTCCGCGAATCGTAACAGGCTTAAATTCAACCGGTCTCTCAAACTTACTCTCTAATCGATCCATTGAAACGTGAAAAAACAAAAGATAAAAATCGGTCTGTTCGGATTCGGCGTCGTCGGTCGCGGACTTTATGAGTTGCTCGGCAGAGTGCCTGAAGCCAATGCCGAGATTGCAATCGTGTGTGTGCGCAATGTCGAACGCCATCGCACGACCACTCCCGAACTGCAATTCACGGCCGACCCGAATGAAGTGCTCGACGCTCCCGGAATCGACCTTATCGTCGAACTGATCGACGATGCAGAGGCTGCCTACACCATCGTGACCGGCGCGTTGCGCCGCCGTCTGCCGGTTGTGACCGGCAATAAGAAAATGCTCGCCGCTCACCTCCCGGAGCTGATCGAGCTTCAGAAGGAGATGGACACAGCCCTCCTTTATGACGCTTCGGCTTGCGGCTCGATCCCGGTGATCCGCAATCTCGAAGAGTATTACGACAACGATCTGCAGATCTCTGTCAAAGGAATTCTCAACGGCTCGTCGAATTTCATCCTTTCGAAGATTTTCAACGACCATATGTCGCATGCCGACGCTTTGAAGCTGGCGCGCGAGCTCGGATTTCTCGAATCTGACCCCACACTCGACCTCGACGGCTGGGATTCGCTCTATAAACTTGTGATTCTGACCCTTCATGCTTTCGGAGTCTATATCAATCCGGAGCGGATCTTCACCTACGGCATCACCCACATGACCGACGCCGACATCCGCTTCGCCCTCGAAAAAGGGCGCCGCTATAAGCTGATCGGCCACGCCGAGAAAACTCCCGACGGGCGGTTGATTCTGGCCGTGATTCCGCAGTTGATTTCTCGCAACAAGTTTATTTACAGTTGCGAGGATGAGTTCAACGGAGTTGTCATCAAGGGATTGTTCTATGGCAAGCAGTTTCTTGTCGGCCGCGGAGCCGGAGGCCACCCGACATCATCGGCAGTGCTCTCCGACATCTCGGCAATCAGATACGACTATTTCTATCGCTACAAGAGGATGCACAGCGCCGAACTGCCGGAGTTCTCCAACGACATCTCGTTTCGAGTCTACGTCAGATACAACACCGACGACGACCTTGACCTCCTCCGATTCGAAGAGATCTACGAACGATATTATTCCGACGACAACCGCTATGTCGTCGGCAAGGTCAACCTCCGCCGGCTTCACGCCATTCGCGAAGTCATGGCCGAACGCAAGATTTTCATCGCCGCTTATCCCGACGATTGATTCCACTCAACATCAGTCCCGAAGCACCCGCCGCCGGCATTATCGGCGACACGACAGATGCCCGGAGCCGACAACATATTGACTGTCATGATGACAAAAGAACAAATCGATAATCTCGCCCGCAGAGTGATCTGCGAGAAAAAAGGGATCAGCCGACAGGAGGCTGAATCTCTGCTGGAGGCTGATCTCGACCTCCTTTGCGACGGAGCCGATATGATCTGCCGCGCGTTGCAGCCGTCGAAAGTCGACAGTTGCTCGATTGTCAACGCCCGCAGCGGAATGTGTGGCGAGGATTGCAAATGGTGTGCCCAGTCGCGTCATTATTCCACCGGCTGCTCCCAATATGAGTTCCTCCCCTATGCTGACACTCTTTCCGCGGCCCGACATAATGAACGCGAGGGGATCGCAAGATTCTCGCTCGTCACCTCCGGAAGATCGCTCCCGGAAAGCTCTCTTGACGTGTTCTGCGATCAATATCGCAATCTGGCAAAAGACACCGACCTCTATCTCTGCGCTTCGATGGGCCTGCTGTCGCGCCCGCAGATGGAGAAACTGAAAAATGCCGGCGTGAAGCGCTATCATTGCAATATGGAGACTTCGCGCAAGCAGTTTGCCCGCCTCTGCACAACCCATACCCCCGACGACAAACTCGCGACTCTGCGCTATGCCCGGGAGCTCGGAATGGAAATCTGCTCCGGCGGAATCATCGGCATGGGTGAATCCGACGCCGACCGACTGGATTTCGCTTTCGAACTCCGCGAGTTGAATCCGGATTCCGTGCCCATCAACGTGCTCAATCCCATACCCGGCACTCCCCTCGAATCCACGCCGCTCATCTCGGAAGAGGATATCGTCCGCACCGCCGCCATATTCCGCTTCATCCTTCCGCTCCAATCGATCCGCTTCGCCGGAGGCAGAATGAGGCTTTCGCATGCTTCTATGGTCAGAATGATGCGTGGCGGTGTCAACGGCGTCCTTATGGGCGACATGCTGACCACTGTCAGCAACACCATCGCCGACGACCGACGCCTCTTCGCCGAAGCCGGCTGGGAATTCTGACATCCCGTAAGCTTCTTTCCGGACCGGGCCGATACAGCATCGGCTTAACAACAATCACTTTTACAATCAGCAACTTATCATTTATAAATGGATATCTCCGTTGTTATCCCACTCTTCAACGAAGAGGAATCTCTCCCCGAATTGACGGCATGGATCGAGCGTGTCATGGCCGCCAACAGTTTTTCTTACGAAATTATCTTCGTCAACGACGGCTCCACCGACAAGTCGCAGGAGATCATCCGCACTTTGGCCGAAGCAAATCCCAATATCCATTCGATCGCATTCGCCCGCAACTACGGCAAGTCGCCGGCTCTCAACGTGGGATTCGCCAAGGCTCAGGGAGATGTGGTCATCACCATGGACGCCGACCTTCAGGATTCGCCGGATGAAATTCCCGAGCTCTATCGCATGATCGTCGGCGAGGACTACGATCTTGTGTCGGGCTGGAAGAAGAAGCGCTATGACCCTCTGTCGAAGACTATTCCGACAAAGCTTTTCAACGCTACTGCACGAAAAGTGTCGGGCATCCGCAATCTTCATGATTTCAATTGCGGCCTGAAGGCTTATCGCAAGGATGTCGTCAAGCATATCGAAGTCTACGGCGATATGCACCGCTATATCCCCTATCTGGCCAAGAACGCGGGATATACACGCATCGGCGAGAAGGTCGTGCAGCATCAGGCTCGCAAGTATGGCCACACAAAGTTCGGCCTCGACCGTTTCGTCAACGGCTATCTCGATCTGGCCACTCTTTGGTTTCAGTCGCGTTTCGGCGTGAAGCCGATGCATCTTTTCGGGCTCCTCGGCTCGCTGATGTTTATCATCGGCTTTATGGCTGTCTGCGTGGTGTTGATCCTGAAGATCGTGGCTATGTGCTCGGCCGGATTCACGTTCTATGTGACCAATTCCGTCTATTTCTATCTCTCGCTGGCCTGCATGATAATGGGCCTGCAGTTCTTCCTGACGGGTTTTATCGGCGAATTGATCACGCGCAATTCGCCGGAGCGCAACAATTATCTGATCGCTGAAGAATTTTGATCCGGGATGAGTGTGCGCTCCATATTGATATCGGTCACTCTGCTTTGCGCGGCAATATGCAGCATTGCGTCGGCCTCGCCCCAGTCGGCGGCTGAGCCTGCGCCGGAAGGGCCCGCGGCGGCTACGGATTCGATTCCGACCGATTCGGTGGCTGCTACGCCGGCCGACAGCGTCGCTCCGGCGCCGCAGCGTGCCGTGCCGACAGCTACGCCCGTCGACATCGATCGCGAAAAGCCGGAAGCACCGGTGCTTCACTACTACGATCGCCACGGCAACGCGCTCGATACGCCCGTCAGATTTCTAAGCGAGCTCGACACAGTGGTCAACGTCCGTTCTGGTCCTAATTATCCGGCCTTCAACGGAGCGTCAATAGGCGTCAATTTCTTCGACGCCGTGATGATGATCGTCGGCCAGCGACAAGCGAGCTTCGATATCTGGGCTGATTGCTCGATCCACAACTGGTTTTTTCCGGTCGTGGAAGCGGGCGTCGGATTTGCCGACGGCATGCCCGACGACGGACGATGCAATTTCAAAGTGTCCCCTTCGTTTTATGCCCGCGTTGGCATGAATTATAATTTTCTCTACAAGAGTTCGCCCGATTATCAGGTGTTTCTCGGATTGAGAGCCGGCATGTCGAGTTTCGGCTACGACATTTATTCCATCTCAGCCGGATCAAGATACTACTACGAGGGGGGACCGACCGACGTCACCGGCCGGCACGCCACTTGTTGGTATGGTCAAGTGCTCGCCGGACTGAAAGTGAAGATCTATAAGCGGCTTAGCATGGGGTGGACAATCCGCTACGCTTTCAATCTTCATCAGAGTTTTGACGATCCGGAGTATCCGGCCTGGTATATCCCCGGAAAAGGCACCGGGCCGATAACAGCCTCATTCAGCTTGATTATGACCATCTGATCCCCTCCCTCTATCGGATAGATAGAAAAGGATTGCGGACTCGCCTGCCGGCGGATCCGCAATCCTTTTATAATATTCCTGCATCATTCTGACAGCATCGGCTTGCTACGAGTCGCGCCGGGGAGCCGTTGGCCGCAAGTCGCGTCAACGAGGGGTAGCCGCAAGTTGCCTCAACGTGGGGTCACGCAAGTCGCGTCAACGTGGAGTGGCCGCAAGTCGCGCCGCAGGGGGTCAATACATCGGTGTGAAGCCGTTGGATTTTTCGAGATAGCGGTTGGCTTCGCCCATGATCTCGGTGTATTTCTCGGTGTCGAGCTTCATGACGCGCGCTCCCTGGCGGAGGTCGCATTTTCCGAGATCGATATAGTATGTGGCCGGATTGGTGACGATCTCGAAGTAATAGCGCAAATCGCGGGTGTCGCTATAGCTGCGCCATTGGGTTGAGCTGACGTTCGGCTCGGTTTCGATCTCATACGTATAAGGCACACTACATGTCACAAGTACGCTTCGTGCGATCGATACTCCGAGTTGAGTGTCGGACGTAGGCTCAACGTGGTGGGCAAAATAGTCGCCGCGCACGCATCGATCGGGCGATGATACTGTGCCGGGCAAAGTATTGACCCCACCCTTTTTCCTCCAATAATCGACGATAGCCGTCATCTCGGGCCAATTGGGATCGTTGGTCATGCAGAGGTAATCGCCCATATCGTAGACATTGATCTTACCATCCTGAAATTCAAAGATGATCGATTTACCTGTTGCATCTGTCACACCCCAATGGAGCGTTGCGGCCGTGCCGCCGTCGAACGACGCGGCGGCCAAACAGAAATCATGTCGCTCAAGCACCTCCCGGACTTCATCGACAGTGGCATTGCAATCCAGAAGCCAGCCGACGAACATCGACATCGACATCGGTGGGAGATTGTTGGTGGCGGCGTTGTCGTAGACAGTCCCCTTGCAGAAAAGTCCGTTGACGACGAGTCCTTTTTCATTCATGCCCTCTGTGATGCCCCCGTCATAGCCGACGGCATACACGGCGCCATACTTCGATGTCCATTTGACTGCGCCGGGCAGATTGCTGCCGACCTTCTCAATACCGCGCGGATAGACATAGAGATTAGTCGGAATCGGAGTTTTCCAATCGAGCGAACGGCCGACGATATATAGGGAATCAAGACCTTTATATAGCACGCGAGTGCACGCGAAGACATTTGTCGGGACAAGGCTACCGGCAGCGGCCATAACGGCGCCGGAAAGCGCTAAAGCGAGGTGTTTCATAGTTGTGGAATTTACGATTGGCTGTAAAAATCAGAGACCATCGCCGACTATTCGTAAAATCGGGCATTCTCTCATTTCTATCAAAACGCCGGCCTCGCGGCTAAAGTTCATCAGCGGCTGAGTGGGCTGAGAGCACTATGAGCACTGAGAGCACTGAGAGCACTGGGAGCACTGGGAGCACTGGGAGCACTGGGAGGATTGGGAGGGCCGGGAGGATTGAGAGGACTATCGCTCAAAATGAAAGAGGCTCATCCCGAACTTGGGATGAGCCTCTCTATGATTAGGGGGTTATAGTCGCTGCTTAGAGCACAACTTTCTTAGCTGCACCATTGACAGTCACTACATAGAGGCCTTTGCCTTCTACGCTTACGCTGTTGCCTGCGGCTACATTTGCGCTCTTAACGCATACGCCGTCGAGAGTGAAGACTGCTACAACTGCGTTTTCAGCGGGAGTCACAGTGAGCACGCCGTTGGCTGCCACTACGCTTGCGTTGTCGGCTGCGATGTTTTCTACTGCTGTATATTCCTTAGTGCCTACAAGCGAAAGCTCGCGATAGAGCTTCATGTCCTTCGGATCATAGTGGTAGTAGAGCTTGCCGGTTGATTCAGCGTGGATGAGCTTGAGATAGTTGTTGACGAAGTCCAGGCAGAAGCCACGGTCGTAGCCCCAGCCGAGAGTCGACTCGACGCCGCAGATTTCGTAGAAGTTGCCTACGATCACGCGAGTGCCATAATTTTCAGACCAAGACTCCATGTTGCCGTTCATATCACCTACGGAATAGGGGATGATTGCGCCCTCGGAGGGAACGAGATCGGCATACCATACGTCGTCGGATACCTCTACCTGTTTGGGTTCGAGCATCTGGAAGCTTTCCTCGGTCGGATCGAGGTTGATGTCGTTGGCGTAGGCTGCGTTTGCATAGAGATAACCGCTGAGATAGTTGGCGTGCTCGCGGAGAACCTCGCCTGCGGGAAGATCAAGACCGGTGTTGGAGATGTTGTTCTTGTTGAACGAAGTTGCCTCGGGAGCGATTTCCCAACCGAGATACTGGTCGCCGATCACATAGTAGAATGCGGTGAGGGCGCCGAAGTCGCCGGGATATTCGTTGTTGTCGCCGAAGAGTTCAGAGCTCTGCAGACCGGTGTTGAAGAGGTGGAGATCGCCAAATTCGGGAAGATCCTGAGTCTTGGGTGCGAAGCCTTCGATAGCGGCGTCACCCTTGTAGGAGCACTGGAGACGACGCGATGTCTGAGTATCGATAAGCTTGAGGTAGATACGGTTGGTCACCTCGGTCCAGTCCTCTTCGGGATCGAACATTGTGAACACGATCTGCGAAGCCACGTCTGCGCTCAGTTCGGTGTAGGCGAACTGGTCGTCGTAGAGCGAGGGGTTCTCAAGGAGCTCGTTGGGGAGGATCGAATAGTACGACCATTTGCCGTCGACGAGATCGCCTGTGCCGACGCCGCTGCTCTCCTGGAATGTCTGGCAACGGTCGGTGTTGTTGGCGAGTACGTCCATCGATACCGGAGCGTAGTCACGCATGCCTACGGGGATAAGGCCCTTGTCGTCAAGTTCGCCTGTGTAAGTGAACACCTGGTCGTAGATATAGTTCGAAGGCCATGCGAGGTGCATGATGACCATCGTGGAGTATGATTCTTCGCCTTTTTTGGTGCGTGTCAGAGTGTAGTCGACGCAATAGTACGGGAGATCATCGAATGAAGGTTTGTAGGGATTGCCGTCTTTGTCGGCGAATGTCAGCATCTCATTCATTGTCTCCTGACGCATCTGGATCTTCAGCTCATAAGAGTTGCCGCTGACGTCGGTGAATGAGCGGGTGTCGAGGATTTCGTCGCCTGTAACTTCGCCTCTGAGGAGCGCCTGATTCTTCTGATAGAATTCAGGAGTGGCGCCTGTAACTTTCAAATCTGAGCGAACTCCGGTGCCTGTCACAGGAGCCGCCACCATTGTAGCCGATCCGAATGCAAGGATGGCAAGCATGGTAGACAGTTTTTTCATAAAAGTCTTATTTAAGTTAAATATAGGTTGTTTGATTGTTGGATTGTTCGATTGAATATGACTTGTGGAGAAGTCACATATTGGTCATTTCATGACGCCGGCCTCGGGATTGGCCCGGTTAAGGCGGCGCTATGAACAGTTCAAAAGCAAATTTGGGAATTTTTTTTGTTTCTCGCAAATATTCAGCGTATTTTTTTTATAAATCTTCACCATTTTTATTTGGCATCATGGAGCCGCTTGCGTTTATCGCTGATTCTTTATCGTTTTTCGGCAAGCTCCAATGATAGTCGGTTGTGGCGTTTCGTGGCGTCGGGCCGCGGCGCCGCCATCCTTACGACAGCAAAAAAGGGTCGCATCCTTGCGGATACGACCCTTTCATATTATATCCATGCTCTCTGAGCCGGACGATAGCCGATGCTATCAGTCGAGCAGTGAGCGATCGAGGGCAGTGTTATACTGCGATTCCGACTGCGGGATAGTGAATCTCCATTTCGGATCGGACGCCGGAATGTTGAGATAGAAGCTTGCCGGAATGTTGTTGGAGTTGACATCGTTGGCCTTCCAGGAGTTGCGGACCATAGGCTCGTTCCAGCGTTTGAGGTCGAACCAGTTGAATCCTTCGCCCCAGAGCTCGATGCGACGCTGCAGCTTGATCTCGTCGAGGAGTGCCTGGCCGGAGAGGCTCGACACGTCCTGACCCGGATTGCGGGCAGCTACGAGTTCCTGAAGCGCTGTGCGGGCTGTGTTGACGTCGTTGTTGTAATAAGCGGCCTCGGCTTCGTTGAGCAGCATCTCTTCGGCGCGCATGTAGGGGAAGGAGTTTGTGCCATACATGTCGACACCCCAGAACTTATACTGAGCGCCGAAAGCGATCACGGGGTTTGTCACCTCGCCGGGAGTGCGCGACACATAGGGCTGGCCGAATTTGGCCTGATCGCCGTTGGGGATCATTTTCTGTCCGAATGTGATCAGCTGAAGCTTCATGTTGGAGTTGAGCTTCGAGAGGTCCATGTTGGCGGGGTTACAGATATTCTCGTTCCAGAAGGAGGAAGCGCGGAGCTGAGTTGTGCCGGTGAGCTTGTCGGGAGTGAAGAAGAGTTCGGCACGGATGTCGCCTGCGGGGATCTGACGATAGAGTTCGTAGTTGATCTGGCCTGCGCCGAGCTCCCAGTCGGTCGGGTACGGACCCTGGCATGCATAGTAGGAGCCGTGGCTGTAGTAGCCGATACCGCTTGCGCTGGGCTCAACGGGATTTGCCCAGAGATAGGAACCCATGACCTCTGCGAAACCGCTCTTGTACTCATCGGCGGTCATGATCTTATAGGGCTTGCGAGCGGCGGCGGCGTGGCTCTGAGCGGCGGCGTAGTCGTGGATGAGGAGGCCGAGACGCGAATAGACGCCGTGAGCCACATCCTCGTCGGGCTCCCAGATATAGTAGCGGCGGGCAGTGCTGTTTTCGAAGATGTCGATTGCTGTGGTGAGGTCGGATTTCATCTGCGCCACGACAGCGTTCATCGTCGAGAGGGGCACATCGGCAGTAGAGGGCTGGGTGCGGAGCACGCAGACATACTTTTCACCGTTGTTGGAGTCTTCCCAGCGGGGGCCGTAGATCTGGAGCAGACGGAAATAAGCGTGGGCACGAATTGTCAGAGCCTGCGCTTTGATATACTGGAGCTGCTCGGTGTCGCCCTCGATATTGTCGATGTTGACGAGGATGCGGTTGGCCTGCGAGATGAGGTTGTAGCAATAGACCCAACCGATCGTGGGCACCCAACCTGTGATGAGGCGGTTGTTGACCCAGGTGAAGTTATTACCCATCTGAGCGCCCCAGAGATAGGAGAAATAGTCTTGGCCGAAGATGTCGCCGTAGAACATCTGGATGAAGGGTTCGCCATTGACGCCGAGCACCTGGAACACTTCGATACCGGTCATCGGATAGTACATGGCGCGGCAGAGGCCATAGAGTGCGGCCTGTGCACCCTCTTGAGTGGTCTCCACAGTAGCGGAGGTCACGGCTGTGAGAGGCTTGACATCGAGATAGTCGGAGCTGCAGCCGGCGAGCGTGGCGGCTGTCAGCAGCGATGCGATTGCCTTTACAAATATATTTTTCATTTTATAGTTAGCTTGAAATTATTCTTTGTCGGGTTGGAAACACTGTGGTTTCAACTCGCGGTCAGAAGCGTGCCGAGAGCTGGAAGGAGAACACACGTGCAGTCACGTAGGTCTGGTCCTGAGAGCCGGTGTAGCTCTGCTGCGGGTTCATACCGCGGCGACGTGTGGCGGTGAAGAGGTTGTCGATCGATACGCCGATGTTGATGTTCTGGAGCTGGAGGGGCTGAACCCATTTGCGGGGCAGATCATACGACACGTTGAGGTTTTTGAACACGAGGTAGTTGCTCGATGTCAGCCAGCGGTTGGAGGAAGTGTTGTTGCTGTTGGACGAAGTGTAGCTGTTGGCCTGGGGAATGCCGTTGGGGTCGATGCGGTTGGGCGAATCGGCAGTCATTCCTTCGGGAGCTGCGGTCCATGCGTTGAGAAGGTCGACGTGGAGTGCGCTGGGCTGGTCGGGAATCGACATGTAGCCTGCATACACCTGGTCGTTGGTCTTGCCGCCGAGGCTGTAGGTGAAGAGAGCGCTGAGGTTGATACCCTTCCAGGAGAGCGTTGTGCCGAACGATCCGTAGACAGTCGGGAGAGCCGATCCGGAGAGCACGCGGCCTGCGTAGGAGGCGTTGGTTGTATAGAGCTTGCCGTTGTATTCCACGAGCGCGCCTTCATTGCGGGCGTTGGCGATTGTGGAGTTGTAGGTGGCTTCGTCGAAGTAGTAACTCTGTGTGGCGGGATCGTAAGCCTGGAAGTCGTAGGAATCGCGGTGGATTTCATAGAGGCTCTGGCCTGTCAGCTGGTCGACGCCGGCCCAGTCATACATGTAGAATTCGTAGATCGAAGCGCCTTCGTGGCGGATATACGAGCCTGAGATGATGTTCTGGTGGTTCGGGAGGTAGAGCACCTTGTTCTTGAGGAACGTAGCGTCGGCCTGCAGGCTCCATACAAATTCGGGAGTGCGGATGACATCGCCGTGGAAAGCAAGCTCCCAGCCGATGTTCTGCATGTTGCCGATATTTTTGGTGATGGTGGGGTTCGTGCCGGAGTTGCTGAGTGTGCCGACAGAAGATGCAAGCGTCATGTTAAAGAGGAGGTCATCATTGCGCTTGTTGAAGTAGCCGACGGAGAATCCGAAGCGGTCGTTCCAGAGCGAGCCTTCAAGGGCGATATCGAAGGTCTTTGTGCCCTCCCAGCGGAGGTCGTCGGCTTCGATCTGCATGGGCGCGATGTTGAAGTTGCCCTGATAGTTGAAGTTGTCGCCATATACGCTCCAGTAGGAATAAGCCGAAGCGGAGAGACAGTTGCCGACCGAACCGTAAGCTGCGCGGAGCTTCAGATAGTCGACCCACATTACGTCCTGCATGAACTTTTCTTTCGAGATCACCCAGCTTGCGCCGACGCTCCAGAATGTACCCCAACGGTTTTTGGGAGCGAATCGGGATGTGCCGTCGCGGCGGAGCGAGAATTCACCGAAGTATTTCTGATTGTAGTTGTAGCGTGCGCGGCCGAGATAAGACTCGTCGTGAGTCTCGCCGATTGCGCCGCCGATCTGACGTGCTGTGGGGAAGTTCCAGAGATTGTAGATATCGGGATACTGCTGGTCGATGCCGATTGTCTGGTTCTGTTCCTCGTAGTATGTTGTATTTTCGTGGTGGAGGAGGGCGTCGATGTGGTGGAGGCCGTATTCATGGCTCCAGTTGAGTTCCTGGATGAAGGTGTGCTGGTTGTACTGTCCGGAGGTCGTAGTCAGCGAGCCGTTGGAAGCCACACCCGAACCCATCTGGTTGTTGACGTAAGAATACTGGTCGGTCTTGTCGCGGTGCATTGTGCCGCGCACTGTGAGTTCGAATCCGTAGGGGATGATAGCCGTACCGAAGAGCTGGCCGTCGATGACGGTAGCGCTGTTGCGGGCGCGGTCGGCACGCGAAGTGAAGCCGATGTTTGTGCCCTGCAGATAGCCGGCGCGGTTCCATTCGGGATTGCCGTGGGCGTCATAGATGATGTTGCCCTGCTCGTCGTGCTGATAGTAGGGGTAGATCGGAGCCATGCCCATCGTGGTGAAGATGTTGTTGATGGCAGTAGCCTGCATGTTGAGGAAGGCCTGTTCCTGCTGCATGGCAGATACATTGACGCCGAAGCGGAGGTAGGAAGTCGGATTGTAGTTGGCGTTCAAGCGGGCGTTGAAGCGTTCGTAGTCGGTGTTTACGGTATAGCCGTGCTCTTTAAGATAGCCGACGGATGCGAACACGTTGAACTTCTCGGTGGCTGCGGCGGCGTTGAGGTTGTATTCCTGGCGATGGCCGGATTTAACGCTGACAGCGTCCCACCAGTCGAGGTCGGTGTAGCCCGGGAGGGGCTGTCCGCCTACGAAGCGGCCGGCTTCGTCGTAGAGTTCATTGTCGGGGAGGCCGAAGATGTTGCTGCGTGCCACGGAAGTGATGAAGTTGGCGCGATAGAAAGCGCGGGCTTCATCGACAGTGCGGAATGTGCCGCCGCTGACAGCGCCGTTGACGCGGCCGTCGTAGTAAGTCTGCATCCACTGCGATGCGTCCTGACGGTCGTAGGAGGGAATACCGCGGGTGTAGAGACCCTGACGGATCTGCACGTTGACATCGATTTTGCCCACGTTTTTAGCTTTCTTGGTGGTGATAAGGATCACGCCGTTGGCACCCTTGTTACCGTAAAGAGCGGCCGAAGCTGCGTCCTTGAGCACCGACATCGACTCGATGTCGGCCGGGTTGAGGTCGGCGATCGAACCGTTGTAGGGGACACCGTCTACCACATAGAGGGGCGAGTTGACGCCGTTGATCGAGTTGAAGCCGCGGATACGGATATCAGGCGCGGATCCGGGTGTGCCCACAGTGTTGTTGACCTGTACGCCGGGGGCGTTACCCTCAAGGGCGGAAGTCACAGTGGTCACGGGACGGTCTTCGATCTCTTTGGCGCCTACGACTGCCACTGAGCCGGTCAGCGATTCTTTGGTTGCTGTGCCATAAGCAACTACCACGAGGTCGTCGAGTGAAGTCGAAGATGATTCGAGATAGATGTTCATTTCGCCGGATTTGAGTTCCACAGTCTTGGCGGTATAGCCGACATACGACACTGTGGCCTTCTTTACGTTGGCCGGCACGGTGAGAGTAAAGTGACCGTCGATGTCGGCGGATGTGCCTTGACCTCCGCCGATGGGCATGATCGTCGCACCGATGAGCGGCTCATTGTCGGCCGCGTCAAGAATAGTGCCGTGATACGTGTGCGTCTGGGCAATGAGACCGAGAGCACTCATCATCACGCTAATCATGAGCAAAAACAATTTTCTCATACTTGAAGTGTTTATGACTTATTAAATATTATTCGGTTGGTTCGGTTGAATTGCAGGTAAGTCCTCTCATCGTGTGTCTTTGGCCCGGGGGCCTCCGACGCGTTTCATGGTTGATTCAAGGTTGGATTTTCGTTTCGTTTCGAGCTTGGGCGCCGTAGCGACCACGCTTGATGATAGGTCTGACCCGGGGTTTCAATGATGCTGTCTCACACTCCGCGAGGGAGGGGCGAAACGGTGTTGCAACGTTAATTAACGCAAATTTAATATTTTTTTATAATTTCCAAGAGGTTCGGTGAAATTTTCTTTAAAATTCTTTTGATTTTTTTTGACGGAGGGGCTTTTTATCCCACTCGGGGAGGGACGACGGCTGTTGCATTCTGCAATTTTTCCACTGTCGGACGCCACAGTTTTCAGCCTTCGTCCCGGCCGCATAAGGCTTTTTCCATATTATCACCTTATTCTCTTAATTTTTGCCGTTCGCATCCGGCAATGGCTCGCGATTCTCCGCTACGGGGCGGAAGCGGAGGTCGGTGCCGGCGCTTCAGCGATTGATGAGAATGGTCAGTTCGGGGATCCCGACATAGTTGAAGTCGGGATTTTCTTTGATGAATTTCCGAATGGCCGGGGCAAGGGGAGCCACACTCGGGGCCGCGTCGATCAGGACGTAGTAGGCGTCGGCGTCTGATCCGACCCGCGCTCCGGGATAGCCTTCGGCCGAGAGTCGCTCGGCCATTGAAGCTGCGTTGGATTTCATTTTAAAGATGGCGACACATGCCGAGGCGTAGGGGATGCTGTCGGCGCGACGCATTACGATGTGGCGTGTGGCGGCCTCAAGCTCTCCGCCACCGTATTGTTCGGGGATTGTGTAGCCGATGCGGCGCCTGATCGGGGCGTCGGCGTCGTGGAGTTGCGATCGGTCGATTCCGACTTCTGAATCAAGGCGTGAGCGTGATTCGGCGTCGCGCTGTTGCTTGGCCCGCGCCACTTCATATGCTTCGGAATAGTTTTTCTCAGTGGTCTTGCATCCGGGCATGACCATGATTGCTCCGATAAGGAGCGCCGCTGCCGAGAGTTGCTTCATTGCGCGGCATATCGACGGCATGGCGGAGTGTATGCTATGGCTGGATAGTATCATGCAGGCAAATTTAAACAATTATTTGCATATGTCAAAGCGGAGACCCGCCTTGAATGGCGAATCTCCGCTTGCAGAGTATTATGATTTTTTTTACAAACGAGTCTTTTTTTACAGTCGGCCGGCCAATGCCGCACCGTGCTGCAGATTGCACTCGGCCAAACCGGGGATCAGTCTTTCACTTCGACTACGAGATAGGGCGAGAGGCTCCAGAATTTCGAGGGGTTGGTGATTTTGATGGTTTTGGGCTCATCTTTTCCACCTACTATTTCATAGCTTCCGGCAGGCATGTTTGTCTTGATTTCAGCTTTTTTCGCACCGGTCGGGATTGTAGTCAGCGTGCGCTTGTCGGCTACAGTGAAATAGCCTTGGTTGAAATTGCCTTGAAGCACTTTTGTCGAGCCGAGGAATTTCTTTTCGAGCAGGCCTTGCTTTTTAAGCTCTTTGTTGGTGCCGATCGCGTAATAGACTTTGTTGGCTTCGTTTTCGGCTGCGACAGTCTGAGCCTGGGCTTCTTCAGTGGCGGCGTTGGCTTCGTCGAGTTTCTTGGTGCCTTCGGCCACCTGGTTGTTGAGGTCGGAGATCTGTGTCTGAGCTTTTTCGAGATCGGATGTCAGCTGGGCGATCTTGGTGTCCTGCTCGGCGAGACGCGCCTTGAGCTGATCAATGGTCTTGTTGAGCACGGCATTCTGCTGGCCTGAAGAGTTGGCTTTTGCCTGAAGCTCTTCGAGGAGTTTCTTATTGGCTGCAAGACGTGCGCGGATGGAGGCGAGATTCTTACGGATCTCTTCTCTGCGGTCGACTCCTTCGCCGCCGCCTGTGTTATAGAGAAGGCCTTCCTGCTGATTGATCGAGTCAAGACCTGTATAGATGTCTCCCATCAGAAGAAGGAGAGAATCGTTGAAGGTGTTGGCTTCGTTATACTGCGATTTCAGGTTTGCGATCTCTGCGGAATCGGCATCGAGTTTTTTCTCATTGCCTGAGCATGCGCTGAGGATCACCGCAGCGACTGCTAAAATCAAAAGGGACTTTTTCATAATAAAGGTCTTTTAGAATAGTCGTTTAGTATATAGTTTTAAGAACTTTCCGTCATTCAGGAGCCTTCTGTTCGAACTCAAGCAATGCCCTGAAATGATGGATTATGGAGTGGAATCGGCTTCGGAGTTCTCTTCGCGACGAGATCTCTTTTCCTCTTTTTTGCCTCCGACAACTATAACAAATTCTCCTTTCGCTTGGTTCACGTCGAAGTATTTTTCGAGTTCGGCGAGGGTCCCGGAGTGCACTGTCTCGTGAAGCTTGGAGATCTCTCTGACGACGGCGCATTCCCTATCGCCTCCAAACACTTCGGCCAGCTGGCGGAGGGTGCGGCCAAGGCGTTTCGGACTTTCGTAGATGACGGTGGTCTCGGCGAGCGAAGCGAGATAGGCAAGGCGTGTGGCTCTCCCCTTTTTCGGCGGGAGGAACCCTTCGAAGTGGAAGCGGTCGCATGGCAATCCGCTGTCGAGCAGCGCGGGAACAAAGGCAGTCGCACCGGGAAGGCATTCCACCTCTACCCCTTCGCGCCGGCATTCACGGCTGAGCATGAATCCGGGATCGGAGATGCCGGGAGTTCCGGCGTCGGAGATCAGGGCTATGGTCTCTCCCCCTTTGATCATGTCGACGATTCGCCCTACGCTTTCATGCTCGTTGTATTTGTGATGGCTCATCATCGGAGTGTGGATATCATAGTGGCGGAGGAGCGTGGCGCTTGTGCGGGTGTCTTCAGCCAGGATGCGGTCGACGCTTTTAAGCACTTCGATCGCTCGGAATGTCATGTCGGCGAGATTGCCTACCGGAGTAGGCACGATATAAAGTTTTCCCATCGTTTCTGAAAAATTGGCGTCGATCAGTAGATTTTTCGGATCTTTTCGAGGAATTCGGCTCCGCGCTGACTTTCGGGGTCGATTTTCCATTCGGATGTGAAGTATTCCTCAGCCTCGTCGTAGGAATCGAAGCCTACGGTCTCATACATGGCTGCGTCAAAGTCGGCGAGTCGACCGCCGAAGAGTTCGCGCGCAAAGAGGAATCGGTCGTTGATGCTGAACACGCGCTCTTTACGTGGCTGCTCAGACGTGGCCGGAGCCTGCTGCGCCGGCTTGCGGGGAGCCGCTTCGCGCGATTTGACGGGGATCTCTTCTTCATCGTCATCCTCGACTTCGTATTCGTCGTCGAGGTATTCGTCGTCTTCGTCAGACCGGTCGGACTCGTCAGACCGGTCGGACTCGTCGGACGCGTCAGACTCATCTGACTCATCATCCGACTCATAATCAGCGATCTCTTCATCTTCGAAGTCATCGTCCTCCTCTACTATTTCGTCGTCTTCATCGATGTCGTCTTCATCGGCGATGTCATCGTCGTCCTCTTCTTCGTCAGACTCTTCCTCCTCTGTCTCTTCGGGAGTCCCGTCCTCGGCTTCGTGAGTCACGGCAATAGCAGGAGCCGGAAGAGGCTCTGCCGATGGAGCCACGTCAATTTCTTGTTCATCAACCTCTTCGATATCGTCTTCAGCCTCCGATGCCGACGCTGATTCTGCTTCCATGGAGACTTCCGCTATAGTCACGTCGGCCACTTCGGATTCATCTTCTTGAGCGGGAGCGGCTTCGGAAGTAGCTTCGGAAGTCTC
>CAMWNT010000016.1 GCA_947175695.1 uncultured Porphyromonadaceae bacterium | reverse complement strand
GATGGCCCGTAAGTTATAACAATTTTACGAGCATTTTTGTTATCGACCCTATTTTAGAGTATGTTTAGTTTTAACACGATTAAAGAACTTTGTCGATTGAAAGAGAATCTTTTCATCCACTCAAAGGTCTTTTTCGGTGCTTTTCGTCCGAATTCATCGGTCACAATTTGCAATTGCTCCCTCGAATCCGAACGAAAATCCCTCGAAAAATCCTCTTTGAGTGAATGAAAGTTAAAACTAAACATACTCTTGGGACTACCCGATGATTTTATTCATCGATTTTCATCCGTCGCATCGCATTCTGCATTTTTTCCGCGATGCGGTCGTTGGCGAGATTGCCAATGCTTCCCAAATGGGTGTGGTTGACATTGCGCGAGGGTGAATAATCGCCACGCTGCACCTGCTCGCCTACTTGCCTATATGCGTCGCGGAAGGGGACGCCTTCAAGGACAAGCCGGTTGACATCCTCGACCGTAAATATATAATCATATTTCGGATCATTGAGGATATGGTCGTTGACTTCAATATGCTCGAGCATGAAATCAGCCATCTCAAGCGATTCGATCAATTGGTCGGACGCCGGGAAAAGGATATCCTTCATCAACTGAAGATCGCGATTATAGCCGAGAGGCAGATTGGCTGTGAGCAAAGCAAGCTCGTTGGGGAGGCTTTGCAATCTATTGCATTTTCCGCGCATGATCTCAAATACGTCCGGATTTTTCTTATGCGGCATGATGGATGAGCCGGTGGTGAGATTATCCGGAAAACGGACAAAACCGAAGTTGGAGCACATCCACATACACACATCCATCGCCATATGACCGAGCGTCGAAGCCAGGGCCGCTATCGCTACGGCCACAGCGCGCTCCGTCTTTCCGCGACTCATCTGGGCCGCCACCACATTATAATGCGGACGTTCAAAGCCGAGCAGTTCGGTTGTCATTTCTCTATTAAGCGGAAACGACGATCCATATCCGGCCGCGCTTCCGAGAGGGTTCTGATTGGCTATATTATAAGCTGCGATCAGAAGCTCCATATCATCGGTGAAGGATTCGGCATATGCTCCAAACCATAGGCCGAACGACGACGGCATTGCCACCTGAAGATGGGTATATCCCGGCATCAGATAGTCTTTATATTTATCCGACAGCTCTATCAACCGCGAGAACAAGCGTTCTACCGCCACGGCAATACGCTTTAATTCATCACGTAAGAAAAGTTTGAGATCGACAAGCACCTGGTCGTTGCGCGAGCGCCCCGAATGGATCTTCTTACCTACATCGCCGAGTCGGGCCGTCAGCATCAGTTCGACTTGCGAATGCACATCCTCCACTCCATCTTCGATGACAAACTCTCCGCGATCTATAGTCGCGGCGATATCCTCAAGCGCCGGCAACAGGACGACAAGTTCCTCCGATTTGAGCAATCCGATGCTCTCAAGCATCCGGATATGCGCAATCGATCCCTGCACATCATAGCGAGCAAGACGAAGGTCAAGCTCTCGATCGGCGCCTACAGTGTAGCGCTCTATCATCTGATCGGGCTCGAAGCCCTTATTCCATAATTGTTTACCCATGATTTTTTTACAATCAGCGATTCATTATCTCCCGCGCCGACTCAAAGATAATCCTTCAGTCCGCGAATCAATCGGGGATAAAACCAAAGAGCATCATTTATTTCCGACAATAATACAAATTCATCGGCCGAATGCGAACGCGACGATTGGCCCGGGCCTATTTTCAGCGACGGGATGTCGTGCATAAGCGCCATGTCGGAGGTGGTCGGCGATACAAACATCTCTCCTCCACAAGCAACGGCGCTTCTGACAAGGGGATGCGATGAATCGATCACCGATGCATGGACACGCGTCGACCGTGGCGTCAAGCTACTCCATCTGACGGCGTCGCGAAGCAATCCGACAGTGGCTTCATTAGTGTAGGCATCGGTAGTTCGCACATCGACCACGTATTCACATCTATCAGGCACGACATTATGCTGCGTGCCGCTTTTGATCATTGTGACATTGACAGCTATTGGTCCGAGCACATCACTTTCACGCTCCGGATGGAAATTCTGCAAAGCAAGAATATCCTCGATTGCACGAGTGATAGCATTGATGCCTTCACCACGCGCCGCATGGCCGGCTTTTCCCTCGGCCACAGCGTCAAACACAAGAAGTCCACGCTCGGCCACAGCCGGCCGGAGCCCTGTCGGCTCGCCGACAATGACCATGTCCGGCGTCAGCCCCGTCTCGGCGAGATGCGGCAAAAACGCCCGCATACCATATTCGCCCATCACCTCCTCTGCCGCCGTAATCGCAAGAAGCAGATTGACAGGAAGCGAAGCGGCTTCCCTGCGCAATTCAATATAGGCCGACGCCAAAGCAACACCCGACGCCCCTGCGTCATTACTTCCAAGACCGTAAAGACGACCATCTACGATATCCGGAGAAAAGGGATCACGAGTATATGATGCGGCGGGACGCACTGTGTCATGATGAGAATTGAGCATCAAAGTCGGGCGCGACGGATCAAAACCGGGAGCAACCGCATATATATTATTATAGATACGCTTCACCTCACCGACACCCTGCTTATCAAGCCATTCTTCCCAAAGCGCGGCTGTCGACCCCTCCTCGCGCGAGAATGAGGGGGTCGCGATCAGACGGCGCAGATGCTCTACCGCCACTTCCAATCCGGGGTGCGGATTCAACACTCCCGCGATCATTGCCGACGGATTATTGTGCCACCATCGCCGAGCAACGCCGAAGCGGCACAGATTCTGACTTCATCCACTCCCGCCGACGCCGACTGCAACGCATTCTGCAGCTTCGGAATCATACCCTCGGCGACAACGCCCTCCTCACGCAGGCGAGCGAACGACTCCGCCGTCACAAGCGGAATGACACTCGACTCATCATTGATATCGAGCATCACGCCCGGACGCTCAAAGCAATACGTCAGTCTGATCTCCTCATAAATTGAAAGACCGCGCGCAAGCGCCGCCGCCACACTATCAGCATTGCAATTGAGCAGCGAACCGCACGAATCATGGCATATCGCACAAAACACAGGCGACATCCCACTATCAAACAACCTGAGAATCAAGCTACTGTTTATATCATTAGGATTAATATCGCCGACAAAGCCATAATCCACAGGCTTCGGCGAACGACGCACGGCAGGCACAGCATTACCATCGGCGCCCGTCAGACCAATCGCATTGCAGCCGCGAGCCTGAAGTCCGGCCACGATCCGCTTATTGATCAACCCGGCATACACCATCGTGACCACGTCAAGCGTCGCGGCATCCGTCACCCGGCGTCCGTCGATCATCTGCGGTGTCATTCCCATCGCGCGACTCAGTCGCGATGCTTCCTTTCCGCCACCGTGGACAAGAATCTTATCTCCCTTCAGACGAGCGAAATCATCCAGGAAACCACTCAGAGCCGCCGGATCATCGACTACATTACCGCCGATTTTTACTATATTGATCATACTCTTATCAGGCTATTTATCCTTCCAATCCCTCAAGAAGACGCTTCAACACGACCTGAGCCGAAATCTCACGGTTCGCAGCTTCGGGAATGACAATGCTACGATCTGACTCTATCACATCGTCGGAAACGATCATGTTGCGGCGCACCGGCAGACAATGCATAAAATAGGCGTTATCGGTCAATGCCATCTTTTCGGCATCCACCATCCAGTCGCGATCCATCGAAAGCACCTTGCCATAGTTCGGATCCGAATAAGCCGACCAGTTTTTGGCATATATGAAATGCGCGCCTTCAAATGCCTTGCGCTGGTCAAACTCTATCCGGGCGCCGGCTGTGAACGCCGGATCCAGCTCATAGCCTTCAGGATGAGTGATGACGAAGTCATAATCTGTGGCATTCATCCACTCGGCGAAGGAGTTGGGCACAGCCTGCGGCAACGCGCGAGGATGAGGCGCCCAGGTCATCACGACCTTCGGCCGCTCGACGGGTTTAAATTCTTCGATCGTGATCAGATCGGCAAAACTCTGAAGCGGATGACGCGTGGCCGCCTCCATGCTGAACACCGGACGACCCGAATATTTCACAAACTGCTCGATCACCCGCTCTTCATAATCCTCACGCTTATCATGGAGGCCGGCGAATGTGCGCACTCCGATGATATCGCAATAGCTTCCCATGACCGGGATTGCCTCCAGCAGATGCTCCGCCTTATCGCCATCCATAATCACTCCGCGCTCTGTCTCAAGCTTCCATGCGCCTTGATTGACATCAAGCACAATAACGTTCATTCCGAGATTCATCGCGGCCTTTTGAGTCGACAGACGTGTGCGCAGCGATGAATTAAAAAATATCATTAGCAACGTACGGTTGCGACCAAGTTCGCTGAATGCGAATCGATCGGCCTTTACGATCCGGGCCTCTTCGAGAGCCGCTCCGAGATTGCCGATATCGGCTACGGTTGTGAATTTTTTCATCTTTACTATTATACAAATGTAGTGTGTGTGACTGTTATCTATTATTCTCTGAAGATTTATCCGGGCTGGCATGGCCGCGCTTCATTTCTGCAAGACACGCTTTCAAACGCCCTATAAAATCCCGGGCCTCATCCATGCTGAGCGAAAGAGCCGGCAACAGACGCACGACCGTCGCGCCCGCGCCTCCCGTGAACACCTGATGATCAAACAAGAGTTTGCGACGCAACTCGGATCCGGATACACCCTCCACCTCGAAGCCGATCATAAGGCCGCGGCCTCTGACCGCCGTCACCTCCGGGATGGTCCGAAGCTCGGAAAGGAGATAATCACCGACAGCCGCCGCATTCTCCACAAGATGCTCTTGCTCCATAACATCGAGCACAGCCAACGCCGCCGAGCAAGCGAGATGATTGCCGCCGAATGTTGTACCCAGCATCCCTTTGCGCGCTTCCAGATCGGGAGAGATCAACACTGCAGCCGCCGGGAAACCATTGGCTATCCCCTTCGCACAAGTTATGATATCAGGCCGCAGCCCATAATGCTGATGAGCGAAGAAACGGCCGGTGCGGCCATAGCCCGACTGGATTTCATCAAGCACAAGCAGTGTGCCTGTGGCTTTACACTCGCGCTCCAGAGCCTCCATAAAAGCTTGATCCGGCTCATAAATGCCGGCCACGCCCTGAATGCCCTCCACTATGGCGCATGCATACTCACCTTTGGCAAGCTCGCCACGCATTGCCACAATATCGTTGAGCTCGACAAATGTCACATTATCAGCCGAATTGAAGGGAGCGCGAATCGCCGGATTATCGGTCATGGCGACGGCTCCGGATGTGCGTCCATGAAAAGCATGGCCAAAAGCAAGCACCCGGCTGCGACCTGTCGCAAACGATGCCAGCTTCACGGCATTCTCATTTGCCTCCGCCCCACTATTGCAAAGGAATAGTGAATAATCAGTATAACCGGAGGCCTCCCCAAGACGCTCGGCCAATCTCTCCTGAAGAGAATTGACCACCGAATTGGAATAAAAGCCGAGTCGGCCCAGTTGCGCGGCCACCTCTGCCACATAATGAGGATGCGAATGGCCAATGGATATGACGGCATGGCCGCCATAAAGATCGAGATAGTCAGTGCCGTCGGCTGTGAACACATGCGAACCGCGGCCGCTGACAGGCTCTACATCATATAGCGAATATACATCGAATAGCTTCATAATACATAGAATAAACCGGTCGGCAGGAGGCTAAACGCCTATATTCCACCCGCTGACCGAAAAATGAACCAATCAGAACGCCGATCCCTTCAGACGCAGTCCAAGAGTCTCGTCCCATCCGAAAAGCAGATTCATATTCTGCACGGCCTGGCCTGACGCTCCCTTTAGAAGATTATCCTCCGCACATGTGACGAGAAGACGCCCGGCGTGGGATTCTACATGAACGACAGCCTTATTGGTGTTGACAGCCTGCTTGAGATTGATCGGCCGATCGCTGACTGCCACAAACGGCATATCGGCATAATAATTCTTATACAACTGCAACGCTTCCTCGCTGCTGAGCTCCGAGTCGAGATACGCGGCCACGAAAATGCCGCGTGCGAAATCTCCACGCATCGGCAGGAAATTCAGCCGGGCCTCATGACTCGGTTGCAATTTTTCGAGCGTGCGGCCGATTTCAGCAAGATGCTGATGGACAAAAGGCTTATATACGGATATATTATCGCTCCGCCAGCTGAAATGGGTTGTCGCTCCGGGACGCACTCCGGCCCCTGTTGATCCGGTCAATGCCGTAATATTGACATCGCCGGCCGGCAGGAGCCCGGCCGATGCGAGGGGAAGAAGTGCCAGCTGGATCGCTGTCGCGAAACACCCCGGATTGGCTATCAATGTCGCATTGCGGATATTCTCACGCTGTAATTCCGGCAGCCCATAGACATAGCCATCGCTCTCATCCCTGAAATCCTGGGCAAGATCGACCACCTTCAGCCCGCTCGGGCGATCATTCTCCTCCCAAAACCGACGGCTGTGGCCGTGAGCGGAGCAAAGAAACAAAAGATCGATTCCCTCAAGATCGACAGAGTCCGAAAACACAAGATCCGTCTCCCCGACCAATCCCTCATGGACGCTATCGACCGGGACTCCCGCATTGCTTGAAGAATGCACGAAAGCGATTTCCACCTGCGGATGATTGATCAGCAGGCGCAGGAGCTCGCCGGCGGTATAGCCGGCGCCTCCTATGATTCCTATTTTCTTCATATCCGGAGCCATCACTCTGAAAGGCCGTTCTTCAGCTGATTCATATGATAGATCTTCATCGGATTGGCGAGCAGACGAGTGAAGCCCTTCACATCATCGGCGCTCCATCCCTTGTTGACCTCGCCATATTCACCGAAATCCGTCTTCATCAGATCGAAAGGCGATTCGACGCCTACGAGTGTGAAGCCATACGGGCGAAGATCCACGAGCACCTTGCCGCTGACATTGCGCTGCGAGTTTTCGAGCATCTTCTCGATATCGCGCATGACAGGCTCAAGATACTGCGCCTCATGCAGGAACATGCCATACCATGTGCCGACCTGATCCTTCCAATACTGCTGCCACTTTGTCAGCGTATGCTTTTCGAGCAGCTTATGGGCCGAGATGATCAGTATCGGCGCCGCGGCCTCAAAGCCGACACGCCCCTTGATTCCGATGATTGTATCGCCGACATGCATGTCGCGGCCGATGGCAAAGCGCGAGCCGATGCGCTCAACCTCGCGGATAGCCTCCACCCTATCGGCAAACTTCTTGCCGTTGACTGCGACAACCTCGCCCTTCTCGAATTCGAGTTCGAGACGCTCGGGTGCGGTGGCCGTCAGTTGCGAGGGATAGGCCTCCTCGGGAAGAGTCTGCTCCGAATGAAGAGTTTCCTTGCCTCCGACAGATGTGCCCCAAAGTCCTTTATTGATAGAATACTCCATCTTCTTGAAATCGGCCTCATAGCCATGGCGACGTAGATAATCGATCTCATACTCACGCGTCAGCGTAAGGTCGCGGGTCGGGGTGATAATCTCAATTTCCGGAGCGAGGATCTGGAATGTCAGATCAAAACGCACTTGATCATTGCCGGCGCCCGTAGAGCCATGGGCGATCGCATCGGCTCCGATTTTCTTGGCATATTCGATTGTGGCGATAGCCTGGAATATGCGCTCGGAGCTGACTGAGATCGGATACGTGCCGTTGCGGAGCACATTGCCGGCAATCATATAGCGGATGCTTTTTTCGTAATACTCCTGAGTGATGTCGAGTGTGGCGTGAGAAGCTGCGCCCAGTCGGCGAGAACGCTCGGCGATTGCTTCGAGCTCGGCGTCGCTAAAGCCGCCGGTATTGGCGATGGCCGTGTGCACTTCATAGCCAAGGTCTTCGGAGAGATATTTTACTGCAAACGAGGTGTCGAGTCCACCCGAGAATGCAAGGAGGACTTTCTTTTTATTCTTTTGATTTTCCATTTGATTGTTCAAAATATAAAGATTACGCCGCATATGTCGCGGGCGGCGAGGTGTGTGTGTGAATTGGGGATATTGATATAAATGCGACTCAATAGTCGCGTCATCTCTACCGACATCATCGTCGGACATGACGCAGATGCAACATCTTGTTGATGCTGCTCTTTAATTTCATAAGATACGGATTGACGCGCTTTTGCGCCACCAGAGGCTGCTGTGGATCGAACAGCATGCCTGTGCAGAGACACATCTTGCGGCCGTTGCGCTGCAAGATATCATAATTTCTGCATCCTTCGCATCCCTGCCAGAACTCCTCGTCGTCGGTGAGTTCTGAGAATGTAACCGGTTTGTAGCCCATACGGGAATTTAACTTCATCACCGGAAGCGAGGTCGTGATCGAGAAAAGTTTGGCAAAGGGGAATCGAAGTCGAGCCAGCTCGAAAGTTTTCGCCTTGATGGCGCCGGCAAGGCCAAGATGGCGGTATTCTGGATCGACAATCAATCCGGACGTTGCGACAAAATCTCCATGACCCCAGCTTTCGATGTAGCTGAATCCTACGAGGCGGTCGCCATGCAGCGCCACGACACTCTTGCCCGACTTTATCTTTTGGGCAATATATTCGGGCGTGCGTTTGGCGATTCCGGTGCCACGCTGAAGCGCCGACTCGTAGATGAGTCGCACTATCAACTCGGCATAGCGCACTTCGGAGGGTTCGGCAAACTTCACTGTGATCTCTTTTTTATCCATTAAGTTTTCCGAATAAGATTGTTGTTTGGCCATTACGACATCGGAATCCGACATCAGGGCCATGAATATTAAATTTCTCTACCTGTAAAAGTCAACACGGGTTCGGCTCGAACGCGGTCGGGAAAATTTCCGTAAAGTTACAAAAAATATCTTATCCACAATTGTTATGCCCCATACATATTGACAATCATGCTTAAAAAAACAAAAAATCGCCATAGAATGGCCCGAATATGACAAAACCATCGGCTGCTGACTTCCGATGGTTTGTAATTGTGTCTATATTGAATGATGTCGCGTGATAAAATTGCGATACTATAAAATTACAGTCTGTAGTTTTTATTACGGATAGTAGTTAAGATAGTCGTGAGCCGCTCCGCAATGCCCTGGCATAAGCGAAGTCATGCATTTTTAATCTCGATAGTCTTTCAATAATTCACGAAGTTTTTTACGAGTATTGAAGATACGGGCTTTTACTGTGCCCAGCGGCATGGATAGTCTCTCAGCTATCTCTTCATACTTGTAGCCTGCAATGTGCATGTTGAAGGCTTCGCGGCTCTCGGCGGGAAATCCGGCGAGTATACGCGAAATCTCTGTGCATGCGATAGCTCCGTCGGGGGTGCTGCACGACGTGTCGGTGGCATTGGCGATATGATACAGATCGGTCGTTGTGTCGACCATCGTATTTTCGCGCGCCGCCTTCCGATAGTTGTTGATGAAGATATTGCGCATGATGGTAAGCATCCAGCCCTTGAAGTTGGTGTTCTCGGCATACTTTTCTTCGTTGTCGAGAGCCTTAAGGGTGGTCTCCTGCACAAGATCCTGCGCCACCTCTTTATCCAGAGTAAGCTTCATGGCAAACGACATGAGATTGCTCTGAATTCCGAGTACGGAGTTCTTAAAAGTGGGCTTGTTGTCCATTGCTTTGTTCAGAAAACTGCTATAATAATGAGTCAGACCCCGTCGGCCGCTACGGGAGCCGTAGCATCGCCCGGCGCCATTGGCCGGCCGATAGCGAATTTGGCTCGCTCGGAGTTCAGCACCTCCTCGAAGCAACATCCGGACTCCGGCTATTCAGTATTTTCCACCAATGTCGCGGCCGTCGGCGTCGCTGCGGTAATCACTTGACGCAATAGCCATTACATAGATTTATCTACCAAAATATCCGAATAGTCTGTTTCTCCGCGACAAATATAAAGACTTTTTTTGATATCTACAAATATTTTCAGCGATTATCCGGGGCTTATTGCAAATTTTTCAAATATTCCTCTCGATGCCTCCGCCTGCTTTTTTTGCTTTTTATGTGATTGGGTCAGTTCTCTTCATCGCGACGGTCGATGACCTCGACAAGCTGGATCTTGGTGGCCGTCATCTTGACAACCCTCATCTCAAGCCCCCCGATCAGATATGACTTCCCGGCCTCGGGCATTTCTTCAAGATTCTCAAGCATCAAGCCGGCGAGAGTGTGATAGTCGTCGCTCTCGCGCAGCCCGAGGTGGAAGCGCTCGTTGATATCGTCGATCTCCGCCCGGCCGCTGAATTCATAATGCCCCGGTGAGATTTCCCGGCCTGTGACACGAAATTTGTCGTGCTCATCTTCAATCTCTCCGAATATTTCTTCTACAAGGTCTTCAAGAGTGGCCAGTCCGGCCGTGCCGCCGAATTCATCGACAACTATGCAGAGCGACCGCTTCTCCTGAAGCATCCTGCGCATCATCTTGTTGGCAAGCATTGTCTCGGGTGTGAAGATGACCGGCTTCAGACATTTCTGCCAGTCGGCCTCGGCGTTGAAAAGTTCCGACACATGAATATAGCCGACCACATCATCGATATCCTCCTTATAGACCACGATCTTCGACAATCCCGTCGCTATGAATTTTTTTATCAGCTCCGGACGCGTGATCTTGTCGAGTGCGACTGCCACTATCTCGTTGCGCGGAATCATACACTCGCCAATCGTAGTGTCTTTGAAATCAATGGCGTTGCGGAATATTTTCACTTCGTTTTCCACTTCAGCGGTGGAATCACCCGAATCAAGCGACTGCTCTATATATTCGTCGAGCTGCTCCATTGTCAGCACTCCGGTCGCGGCATGCGCCGATTCCATATGCATAAGCCGCATCAGCCCATGCGATATGCCACTGATAAGAAGCGTCACCGGATAGAGCACGATATACACCACATAGAGCGGCAACGCCACTATGCGAAGGGCTATGTTGGGATTGATCCTGAACGCCGTCTTGGGCACAAACTCGCCGGCCACAAGGATAATCCCCGTAGAGACCACAGTGTTGCAGATCAGCACAAGCGCCTCATTGCCAAGCCATCGCTCCAGCAGCGGATTGATCAACACAGAGATCGTGATGCCATAAACGACCAGCACAATATTATTACCCACCAGCAACGAGGATATAAACATATCCTCATGACGGGTGAAGCCACGCACGATGCGGTCGATGAGACCGCCCGTACTGGCATCTATCTCCATTCTGACGCGGTCGGACTGCACATAAGCGATTTCCGACCCCGAGAAGAAGGCCGACATGATGACGGCCACGACCGTTAATATCAGAGCTATTTCGAATCCCAAAGTTTCAGTATTTTCGGTTGTAGTTGTTCGCGGAGCTGTCGATGCTCCTTAGATACGGTTTAATCTCATCACTCCGCCGGAAGATCGTCGGCCGGATTGCCCGAAGTGCTGAGAGCCGGAGCGTGAGCCGGCGCCGGACGCATCGGCATCGGCCCCGGGGAGGAGCCGCCACCGGATGAGCCCCCATTCTTCAGATTGTCGCGATCCACGGGAAAGATGCCGAGCGGCTTATTGATGCGATAGCCTGAGAAGTCCTGCTTTGCGGTAAATCCGTAGCCCTCCATCATATGGGTGGCGTTCTCTATATGAATAAACGAATCACTATAGACAATTCCTTTATTCTGATCCCAAAACACCTGTTGCGACAAAAAGAGTTCACGCGGCTCCTTAGTCACCTCCACCCGGCCGTCAAGGCGCCATAGATTCTGATCACGGAAATAAATCGCCGAATCGGCCGCGATTGTCGCGATCACTTTCATCTTGCGATCAAATTTCCGCAGATACAATCCTTCGGGAAACCTCCAATAGGGATGCTCCACATTATCGTAGACCTCCCATAGAGGGGCGACTATACGATATTGCGTCACCCCCGAATCGCTGATCAGAGTCGAGATGTCGCGGGTGGTCATCGTCGGCATTTTCGACGAATCTATCCGCGACGCGACATCCACCTTCGCATCATCGCCGCAACCCGACATCGCGAGCAGCGCCACGGCGGCGAGCAGCGCCCCCACGGGGCGACTCCGACGGATCAGCGTATCTTTCTCTGCCAGAACCACAGTTCGTTGAAGTTGACACCAAGAGTGATGTTGAAATAATTCTCCCCTACCAGTGCCTCCGGATAGGCGCGTCGGCGCTTCCACTCGACACCCAGGTTGATCATAGTCTTGTCTGACGGTGTGTGGAATCCGACGCCGGCGGTCAGGCCATACTCTTTCACACGATTGCCGGCGATCTTCAGATAATCGTCGCAGTAATAGGCTCCAAGGCGATAAGCCATACGCTCGCCATAGTTACCTCTGATTTTCGGCACCCATTCGCCGCCGACGGCATAACGCACACGATCGGCAAACTGCATCCCGTCGAACACCACAGCACCCGGCACGTTCAGATTATAGATCGGAGAATATTTCACCTTGCTCCATTGCTGAAGCGACACATCCGCCTCCACACTCCAGCGCGAGGAGCGCTCATGGCGAAAGCTGAGACCGAAACCGAAACTCTGCGGAGTCTCATAGTTGCCTTTGACGCCGATCCGACCGACTGTGTCGGGGAGCGACTCCTTGGTCAGCTCCTGCAGTGTCACCCACGCATTGCCGTGGAGCGATTTCTTCGGAGTGTAGGTGACGCCCAATGTCATCTCGTTGTCGCGAGAGATGCGCTGGGTATATTGAGCGCCTATATTGATATCCCAGTCGCGGATCTGCATGACGTGTTCGAGGAGTGTCTGGCCGCTGTTGCTCGGATTGGAATAGATATCATTGACGATATCGCCGAAATTATACGACACATTGACACCCGCCGAAAAGCCTTTCACTTTACCGGCCACGCCGATATAGGCCATATTGATGCCGCCGCGGCCCTGGTTTTCCACTGTGCCGTGGGCGATCTCATTGCCGAACGCATATCCTACCGACGATAGAGGCACCAGACCTATCGACATGCCCATGAACCGGCATAGCGGAAACTGCATCGTGATATAGTCCAGGCCACCTCCCGTCGCATGATTGCGAGCGCTGCCATCCTGAGCCCAGAGCAGCGACACGTCGGCGCCCATGTCGAAAAGAAACGTCAGCGAATCGACACTGGCATACGAAGCCGGATTCATCACATTGATCTGACGTCCGCCATGCATGGCATAGCCGACGCTGCCCATCTGGCGCTGCATCGATGTGGCGCGATCGCCTAATATGCCATATCCATACATTGAGTAGGGAGTGGTTGTGTTCTGAGCCGACAGGGCTGCCACAAAGGCGGCCGCGAGGGTTGCAAGCGCCGCAAGGCGGCGAGTTATTTTAAATTTCATTTTCATGATGTCTATAAATTTCCCTCATCCCTTTGGCAAGAAGATGCGGGTCATAGTCTATTTTTATTTCTGCGCCACCAAGCGCATTGAGCGCGGAAGGAAGATGACGCATAAGCAGTTGCGAGTCGCCGCCGGTCAGTATGGCCCGGCCATATCCCTCACGCGATGCTGAAAGCAGGCGGCAGGCGGTCTCATCGATCCATCCTCCAAGGGAGCCCTCCCACATCGCGCCGGATGTATCGCGCCCCCATTCCTCGCGGCGACGATTGCAGAGATCGGCCACACTCAAAGCCGGAAGTCGGGCTGTCAGCATATGGAGCGATGTCAGCCGCGTCTGCAGTCCGGGTGAGATGTTGCCTCGACTGAAGCTGCCGTCGGAATCAATCAGATCGATTGTCAGAGCAGTGCCTGAATCGACCACCGCCACACGCTCGCAGGGCCATGCCGCAGCCGCACCACAGGCTGTCGCCTTACGGTCGAGACCGAGTGTCGATGCCGAAAGATAGCCGATTCTGATCGGCAACGGAGTCGTGGCGGTCATCATCATGAATCGCTCCCCCATCGCGAGGCGAAGGGATTCCACCAGTCGCGCATCCGTAGAGCCGACAGCCGCCATTGCGCCGCTGAGCGGCCCTTCGCGCTTTAAGACGTCGACCCACTCCATGAGCGACTCGATGTCGGACGGACGGTATTCCATGACCCGTATTCCCCGGTCGGGGAGTGTGCCGGCGTCGTCGGGCATATACGTGGCCTTCAGCCGCGTATTGCCTCTGTCGACCACAAGGAATCCTCCGGGCGATACGCTGCGGGCGAGATTGTCAGATCCGGAGTCCATCACTTCTCATCTCCCGACTTCTTGCCCTTTCCGGCCTCGCCGTTCTCACGCGCCTTGCGCTCCTTGGCCTGGCGGAATGATATCATCCACGACGCGATCACCTGGATCGCAGCTCCCGCAAGCGAGAACATTACCGTGTCTTTCAGAATCGCAAGGATGCCTACATAGGCAAAATCCTCGTATTTCTTTTCATTGTAGAACCAAAAGAAGGCTCCTACGCAAAACGCCATGCCGGCCCAGAATTCCAGACGACGCAACCTGCGCAAGCGCAGACTGTCGGCCGGATCATTGACGCTGACAAGGCGCGCGAACGTATAGATAAGCGCTCCGGCGGCATATATCCATTTGAACGCTTCAAACCATCCCGATGCCACGCCGGCCTGATTCATGAAGGGGCCGAGCATAGCGGCCGCCACGAAGAGCAAGCCGAGTGTGGCCACCCCCTCCATGCGCCTGCGGCGCTTCTCTATTTCCTGCGGCGTGCGCGTCTTCGATGTGGCGCCGCCGACATTGTTTCTCTTTTTCGACATATCGTTCTATTCAATCACTGATCAGATAAATATCTTCCGACGGCCTTTGCATATGGAATTGCTCTCGCGCAACCTGCTCAAGATCCGCTTGACCCGTCTCTATCGCATGGCGGCGCAGACGGTAATATTCAGCACTGTCGTTATTGAGCTTTATCTGACGCTGGAGTTCGTTGATCTGATTCTGATACTCCATATTGAGCTTGACGCTCGTATCCTCATTGAACACGAGCAGCATCACAATCAGCGTGCCGATGATTATCACCGGAAGATGCGACTTCCGGCGAACCCAGAAGGATAGTTTCTTCGTCTTTCTGCCCATGGTCAATTATAAGAATATCGCTTTGTCGCGCCGGATTCACCCCCGGGGAGGAAGAATCCGCCACTTATTGAATTTACAAAATTAATCAATCCCTTTCTATTAGCCAAAAAAAAATTCAGAGGCAACATGTTTTACAGGTTTTGAGGCAACTGCGGCGGGATAAACGGCACCCCCAAACATAAAATCTCCGGAAGACAGATGTCTTCCGGAGACAAGGCATAAAGTATAGAAAATAATGTTGTGACCGACTTTATGGTGGGTTATATATATCTTAGCTGTGTCTGTGTCGGCAGCCCATGCAGGCATGCGCTGCGATGTCGTAGACGCGATCATAACGGCGCCTCGACGTGCGAAGTTCGGTCAACGATAGTCTTTCAGCATATTCTGAAGGCGTTTGCGCGCGAAGAATATGCGGCTCTTGACTGTGCCGAGAGGCAACGACATCTTTTCGGCGATCTCGCTATATTTATAGCCGGCGATATACATGCTGAAGGGCACTTTATATTCATCTGCGAATGAATTGATCGCATCCGAGATCTCATGAGCCGAGTAGCTTCCGTCGGGAGTCGACAGGCCGCTCTCCTGAGGGAGATTGAGATGATAGAGGTCGGTGGTGGAATCGAGCACAGTCGCTGTGCGCACCTGACGACGATAATTATTGATGAAGATATTCCGCATGATGGTGAATACCCATCCTTTGAAGTTGACGTTGTCGACATACTTCGATTCGTTGTCAAGCACTTTGAGCGTGGTGTCCTGCACGAGATCCTGCGCCGCCTCACGATTGGTCGTAAGCTGGAAGGCAAAGTTCAAGAGATTGTCTTGCAATCCGAGAAGTCTTCGTTTGAAGTTAGTTGAATCAGACATAGCTTTTAGTTTTAATCGTTGTTATGTTGTTATAACAACGGATTTGAAAAAGTTATCATGCCGGATTCAATTTTTTTCATTTTTCTTCTCTTTCTCGCAAACTGCGCCGATTCGCGTGTCATTCAAGCAGATCGGGACGCAGGCGGCGTGTGCGTTCGAGCGATTGTTCGTAGCGCCATTCCGCGATCTTGGCATCGTGGCCGCTGAGCAGAATATCCGGCACGCGCCATCCTTTGTAGTCGGCAGGGCGAGTATAGACCGGAGGAGCGAGAAGCCGGTCCTGAAATGAATCGGAGAGCGCCGATTGCTCGTCGCCGATGACTCCCGGGATGAGGCGCACGATTGCGTCGGTGACGCAAAGCGCCGGGAGCTCGCCTCCGGTCAGCACATAGTCGCCGATCGAGATTTCGCGGGTGATGAAGTGTTCGCGCACCCGATAGTCGATCCCTTTGTAATGGCCGCAGAGAATGATGATGTTGCCGAGAAGTGAGAGTGAGTTGGCCATCGGCTGGTCGAAGCGTTCGCCGTCGGGAGTCATGAAGATCACCTCATCGTAATCGCGCTCTGCTTTCAGGGCAGATATGCAGGCATCTATCGGCTGCACCGACATGACCATTCCGGCTTCGCCGCCGAATGGATAGTCGTCGACTTTGCGATGCTTGTTGGTTGTGTAGTCGCGGAGGTTGTGGACGTGAATCTCTGCCAGTCCCTTGTCGCGGGCGCGCTTGAGGATCGAGCAATTGAGCGGCGAATCAAACATTTCCGGCAACACCGTGATGATATCTATTCTCATTATAGTCGAATTTTAGAAATGAGCAATCCGCTCTTCCGACTTATCGGAGGGGCGGATTGCATGATATTGTATTGCGAACCGGCCGGGCTCGAGGCCCGACAGCGGGGATCGGAATCAATCGATCTCTTCGTCAGCTTCGTAGCCGCCCATTTCGCGGATGGCATTCTTGAGCATGACATACTGCTGGAAGAGGTGGTTGACGGGCACTTCATCCTGAGTGTAGTCGTGCTGCGGGCTCTTGAGGAAGAAGCTGAGGAAGCGCTGAGTGCCGTAGCGGCCGGCGCGGGCGGCGAGGTCGCTGAGAAGCACGAGGTCAAGGCAGAGGGGAGCTGCGAGGATGGAGTCGCGGCAGAGGAAGTTGATCTTGATCTGCATCGGATAGTTCATCCAGCCGAAGATATCGATGTTGTCCCAGCCCTCTTTATTGTCGTTGCGCGGGGGATAGTAGTTGATGCGCACTTTGTGGTAGTACTGAGTGTCTTCGTCGTTGCCGTGGCCATAGAGATCGGGCTGATCTTCGGGCACAAGGATAGACTCCAGAGTCGAAAGCTTCGACACCTCTTTAGTGCGGAAGTTGGCGGGCTCGTCGAGCACAAGGCCGTCGCGGTTGCCGAGGATGTTGGTCGAGAACCAGCCGCTCAGACCGAGGCAGCGAGTGCCGATGATGGGAGCGAAGCCGGATTTGACGAGTGTCTGACCTGTCTTGAAGTCCTTGCCGGCGATGGGGAGCTTGGTCTGCTCTGCGAGTTCCCACATTGCGGGGATGTCGACTGTTGTGTTGGGTGCGCCCATGATGAAGGGTGCGCCCTCTTTGAGAGCGGCGTATGCGTAACACATCGAGGGAGCGATATTCTCGGTGTCGTTGTCCTTCATAGCCTTCTCAAGGTCGGCGAGTGTGTAGTGCACTTTCTCATTGATGGGCACATACACCTCAGTCGAAGCTGCCCAGAGCACAACCACGCGCTCTACGCCCGACTCCTCTTTGAATTTGCGGATGTCCTCACGAAGAGCCTCCACCATTTCCCAGCGGGTCTTGCAGTCCTTGACATTGTCGCCGTCGAGACGCTTCGCATAGTTCTTGTCGAAGGCAGCCTTGATGGGTTTGATCTTAACGAGCTCGTCTTTAACCGGCTCGATATCCTTCTCTTTAAGCACTTCTGCATTCAGAGCGGATTCGTAGGCGTTGGCGGGATATACGTCCCATGCAGCGAATTCGATGTCGTTGAGATCGGCCAGAGGCACGATGTCTTTATAGTGGAGATATTTCTTGTCAGCGCCTTTGCCGACACGAATCTTGTCATACTGGGTCATTGAACCAACAGGCTTTGCAAGTCCCTTGCGGGCCATGAGCACACCTGTCATGAAAGTTGTGGTGACAGCACCGAGGCCGACTACCATAACACCTAACTTGCCGTTGGGTGCCTTAGCTTTTTCTGCCATAATTTTTTTAAAATTTATCGCGTTTGTTATTTTATTTTCTTTCTGTCGATGCATGCTCCGCAACGTTCTTGATAAATGAGGCGCTTTAAGCTGAAGCGCCCCGGGAGCCGCACGCCGAATCTTCCGACAGAGCCGTCGAAAGCCTCCCCTTTTCGGGGAGCATTCGGATTTCGGCCGTAAAATTACGGCCAAAATTTCAATTTGCCAATAATTATTAACAAAAATATACCCATCCAATCGTTAAATAATGTTAATATTGCGGCCAATTACGCTATTTTTGCAAAATTTACTCAGGAATCAATTCCAATTGTTAATTTTCGTTAATTAGGCTTGTAGTCAATTCGCTTAACGATTTGATGCAATAGGGGTAATCTATCGCACTCTCGTCGTTTCCCCACCCTTTCCCTTTGAGCCATACAGCTCGACAACCCGCCTTGAGGGCGGGCTCAATATCTTTGCGGTAGGAATCGCCGACGACAATCACTTCCGACGCTTCAAGGCCCAGAGCCTTGACTCCGAGACGGAAGATCTCGGGATCGGGCTTGCGCACGCCGACAACGGCGCTTTCGATTATATCCTTCATATAGCGTCGCACGCCATATTCCTCAAGCACACTCTCCACATTGCCATAGAAATTGGAGACGAGCACCATCGGCATCCCGGCCTCGGCAAGCGGTTGCAACAGAGTGTCGCGCGACTCGGCGACTACTTCCCGGGCGGCTGAATCGCAATAGAGAGCGGCCCGTCGGGCCAGTTCCGCCACATGCCCAGATTCGAGCCTCGGATCGGCGCTCGAGTAAGCGTTCATCTCTATGTTTATTTTTTTTAGGAGCAATGTGAGAAAGTCATCGTCCGGGAGGATATGGACCTCTTTTGCCAAAAGTCGTTCGGCATAGACGTATGCATCAAGAAACTTCTCGCGGTCGAATTCGAAATCCGCACCCGCATTCTGCCATCCGCGCCACAACACTTCGCTCCAATGCTCTCCGCGCGAGTCGAGAGTGCCGCCATAGTCGAGCACAACGCCCTTGACGCCGCGGCAATATTCCTTTAAATTCATATCTTCTCTGTACTGAAATTCAACATCTTACTTCTCGCCGATCCATTCCATCGCGCGGCGACACAGGCGTTCATGCCTCATCACCATATATATGAGCACGATATTAAGCACCGTGATTTCAAACACGAAATAGAGCCAGGGCATACGGAAGATCAATATTGCGGCGAAAAGTGCGAACGTACGCGTATTGAAGGAGAGAATATTAGTGTATTTCATCAGGAATTTGCCGGAGTTGCGAAAACGCGTCCGAAATTCCATCGGGGGCATTTTGCCTGCATAGCGATGATCGAGCGCGCGGCGCAGGCGCTGCATAGAGGGAGTGCGCTTCTCTTGTCCGACCGTGTAGTTGGTATAGAATGCCAACACGAGTTTCTGAATGAAGTCATGACGCCAGCTCAGATTGCGATAACGCTCGCGCAGATCCGAGGCGCGCTCAAGCTCGCTCCCCTCTTCTCCTTTGACAAAGTAGAGATGAAACTGCCGGTAGTAATCCGCCATTGCCGCCTGAATCGCATGACACACTCCGGTCAGCGAAGCGAGCACCCATATCGCCCACTTATGATCAATAAAGAATTCGCTCGTCGCATTCTCGCGCAGACATATCGCCAGATAAATGCAGAAAAACCAAATATCGCCGCTGAGGCCGTCGAGAATACGCCCGATCCGGGAATATTGGTGCGTCATTCGGGCAAGCTGGCCGTCGGCCGAGTCGAAGCTATCGGCCCACATCAGCAACCCCGCTCCAAGAAGATTGATCCAGAAATTATTGAAATAGAAAGCCACACCCGCACCGATTCCAAGAAATATCGATGCGATTGTGATCACATTCGGGGTCACTCCGAGTCGGCGGGCGATTTTGGCCCAGACGAATCCGATCGGTCGATAGAAGATCAGGTCGAAGATCTCCTCTGTATCCATGGATTTGAGCGAACTGCGGTATTCTTCGCGCAGCCGCTTCAATGTGGCCATCATTCCTTCACCTCCTTTCGGCGTGCACCGCGACGCTCGGCGGCCGCACGGCCGCGCTGCCACGACCGGATCATATTCATGACGCTCTTGGCGATATACACCGGCGCTTCATCACGACATGGCGCGAAACTGGGCCAGTCGTTGAAGTCGATGATGCGAAATGAGCCATCCGAATCAATAATGCAATCGCCCCCATAGATTTTCACACCCGTGACTTCGGCCGCGCGCAGACACTCTCTGCGCAATTTGCCCTCATCGAATCCAAGATGACGGGGCGCGCCGTTGATCTGTTCGTCGCCATATTTTGAATGATGACACTCCAGCGGATAAAACCAATAAAAGAACGAATCGTCGGCAAGACCATAGAATTTCACCAAATCGCCGTCGAGATGGCGATTGATGACGGCGCGGCGGATTCCTCGATAGAAAAATTCATGAAGCATATCCTGCACGGCATCGGCATGACGGCAGAAGGCCACATCCTCATGATGGATGGCATGAAATTCGCCACGTTTCACCCAACACCGCTCGAATCCGGCGCTTCGCAACTGTTCGCGCGCATCGGCGTCGGTATCGACGATAATTGAGTCGGGATACGGTATGCCGTTGGATAGCAGCAGACGCGTCATTTTCTCACGCGTGCAATTTTCTATTGCATATCCGGAGTTGATGACGAGTCGCCCTTCATCTTCAAGATGCTGAAGTTTTTCGAGCGACGATTGGGTGCGACACATATCGAGGATTATTTCTTCCTGCACATCTGTAGCGAGAAACTGCTCCTCATTGTATAATCTCACCTCACACCCGCGGCGGCGCAGTTGCTCCACCGTGGAATGAAGTATTGCGGCGTCGTTTCCTACATGATTCGGAGAGAATATGCCCGCTCTGGAAATAGCGGCGATCTTGATGCTTGCCATGATGCTGGAGTTGCGGAGATGTTGTGTGAATGATGTGTGATGAATGGGATTTTTAACTATTCGTTATGGATAAATGCATTGGCTATGGAGATATCTCCGGCGTGGTCGACATCGATAATTTTACCCATCGGGAAGTATTCGACTCTGAGTCCGGCATCAATAAGCGCGCGCTGATAGTTGCGCATGCGCGACACACCCCCCTCTACGGCTTCCTCAAGCACTCGAATCGCATTGTCGGAGAAACCGTAGATTCCACCTGACACAAACGTCGTGTCGTTCTGACGGGAGTCGTGGAAGCCGCTGATGACCCGCGAGCCGGGTTGCGTCGCAACCCACAGCGGCTTTTCGTCATCTACAAAATCCGTGACGGCCATCATCACGTCGGTCGAGGGTGAGGCATCCGCCCAGGCCTCGACATATCGCCGGAAATCCGATTCGCGGAAGATCGTGTCGACCGTAGTGGCAATCCATCGGCCCCTTCCTTTCATTTCCCGTGCTATGACTGCCATCGTGTGAAGCGATGAAGGAGTGGTCTGCACCTTGACAATCAATTCCGTTGCATTGCCCGACATATCACGGCCGACCTGCTCGAGATATTTTCTCACTTCGGTCATCTCTTCGTTGACACACACGACTATGCGCTCCGCACCGTTGCGCACGAATATATCGATAAGTCGTCCGATCATCGGCCGACCGTCGATCTCTACAAGCGGTTTCGGACATTCCACTCCCTCACTGACGAGTCGGGAGCCCTCTCCGGCCGCGATAATGCCGTAATTCATTATTTTGAACTTTATTTGGTTTTTAGCGGATGAGCCGACATTTTATCGAATCGGCGGCGCATACGATATATGTCGATTGCCTTATAGATTGCCTGGCGCATAGATGTCGGATCGGCAGTCATCTCTCCCGCTATTTCATAAGCTGTGCCGTGGTCGGGCGAGGTGCGGATATAGTCAAGACCGGATGTGAAATTGACTCCCTCCGCTCCGGCAAGCGCCTTGAAGGGAGCGAGTCCCTGATCGTGATACATTGCCAGTATGCCGTCGAAATTCTTCCATGCGCCGCTGCCGAAGAATCCGTCGGCCGCATAGGGGCCGAACGCGAGCACGCCATCTTCTTGGAGAGCGCGCAGGGCGGGGATTATTTCTTCGACTTCCTCGACTCCCATCAGGCCGTTGTCGCCGTTATGAGGATTGAGTCCAAGCACAGCGATACGCGGACGATCGCAGGCGAAGTCACGCCGGAGTGTGCGGTCAAAACGTCTGACGGCATCTTCTATCGCCGGACGCTTCACGGCCCCGCTGACATCGCTGACGGGAAGATGTGTTGTCAGCAGAGCTACACGCATATCGTCGCTGAAGAGAATCATCTGAGCTTTCGCCGAGGTGTATGACCGGGATTTCTCCGGAGCCGGATGATCTTTTTTGGCAGAATGTTTTTCAGTGCTGGCGCCTTGCGCCGACTGCCCGGCCTCGGCATCTTCACGACTCTCCTCGAGGGTAAGCTCCACATCCGAGAGATCGAGAGCCGAATCTGTGGCGTCGGCGATTTTCTCGGCCAGTGAGTCGATAGCCTTTTCGCTTGACTCCGGGGGCGCCGGATGAGCGCTTTCGTCGGAAGCGCTGTCGGACTCATCTTCACAATCGTCGTCACTTAGGCGCGCCTCGAGATATTCTGTGTGTCCGGGGAAGCTGAAGTGCTCGCTCTGAATGGCATGCTTGTTGATGGGAGCGGTCACAAGCACATCCACAAACCCTTCTTCAAGCGCATCGACAGCGGCCTCAAGCGATTCGAGGGCAGCGCGCCCACCTTCGGGAGTCGGTTCGCCGTAAAGGGGGTCGATCGGCGATGTGCCGACATTGACCACATTGATCTTGCCCTCTTTGATGTCGGCCGGTGAATCGGCGATGAAATATTTCATCGAGATCTCCCCTTTAAGCCTTGCGAGCGTCTGCTGGAAAAGATGACGATTGGCAAACACCACGGGAGTCATCAGATCTGTCATCCCTTCGGCGGCTATGGCTTTTATTGCTATCTCAAGGCCGACCCCGTTAGTGTCGCCCTGAGTGATTGCTACTTTCATTTGAAATTAAGAATATGTTTACTTTTAACTTTCATTCACACAAAGAGGATTTTTCGATGAATTCGGACGAAAAGCACCGAAAAAGACCTTTGAGTGGATGAAAAGATTCTCTACTATGAAGTTGTTTCCTTTATCGTGTTAAAAGTAAACATACTCTTAGTAGGAAGTGAAAAAATTAATCTATAAATGATACTCGAGAGAGCCGGCTATAGCGGCCTCACTTTGCGAGCATTCCGCAGGCGGCTTCGATGTCTTCACCACGCGAGGCCCGGATTGTGGCCGTGATGCCATGCTGGTTGAGGATATTTCTAAACATCACCATTCTCTCTTCCGAGCAAGGCTGCAGGTCTATGCCGGGAATTGCGTGATAGCGGATAAGATTGACTCGGCAATCAATATCGCCGATAAGTTTGATCAGCATATTGGCGTGTGCCACATCGTCATTGACCCCTTTCCACATTATATATTCAAGGGATAGCCGGCGCTGGTGGGAGAAATCGTAGCCGCTCAGGAGCTTCATGACACTCTGGATCGGGAAAGCTTTCTGAGCCGGCATCATTGCCGCGCGCTCGCGCACATCCGCAGTGTGAACACTGATTGCGACATGCACCTGCGTCTTATCGAGCAGATCCTTCAGTTCGGGAAGCTTTCCGACCGTGCTGACTGTGATACGCTTCGGGCTCCATGCAAGTCCCCAGGATGCGGTCAGTATCTCAATCACTCGCTTGACTGCACCGAAATTATCGAGAGGCTCGCCCATTCCCATAAAGACAATATTCGTCAGCGGCGTCATCGGAGTCGCCCCTTTTTCGGGAGCCGGAGGGATGCTGAGAATCTGATTGATAATTTCTGCGGCGGTGAGTTGCGATTTGAAGCCCATCTTGCCTGTGGCGCAGAAGTAGCAGTTCATCTTGCATCCGGCCTGAGACGACACACAGAGCGTGGCGCGGTCGCGGTCAGGGATGTAGACCGACTCGATCTGCCGCCCGCCGGCCACATTGAAGATATATTTGACAGTCCCGTCGCTACTCTTCGAGGATTTGGCCGGAGCGTGGCGTCCGACGCAGTATTGCTCGTCGAGAAGTGCCTTGTTACGCTTTGAGATATTGGCCATTTCCTCGAAGGATGTGGCGCGTTTCTCGTAGATCCATTGGGCAAGCTGCTTGCCTGTGAACTTGGGCATCCCCAGACTGACGGCGACATCCTGAAGTTCTTTTTCGGTCATGCCGATAAGTGGCATCTTTTCCATATTCTCTCGATTGATGATGCGTCGCTACCGGGCTTCGGTCACTCAGGCGCGACGGATTGTGATTTTTTATGGGATAATGGGAAAAATCTTCAATAATACATTTTTCCTTTGCGTTCGGAGCCGGCAAGCGCATATGTCTTTTCGCGCAGGTAATCTCCGAGAGCCTCGACGTTACCCTTGAAAAGCGCCTGTTCCTCTACTGTCACCGGCCGACCGACGCTGATTCGCATAGGCTTCCCTTTTTTACTGAAAAGCTCTCTCGGGAGAAGCAGCGAGCGAAGCGGCCAGCATATATGGCCGAAGAGATTGAAAAACCAGCGGTTGGTGCCGTGAAAATAGATCGGAATGACGGGCACTTTCGCACGCGCGATTATCTCCAGCACCGACTTCTGCCAGGGACGGTCGACAAGGAATCCTTTGTCGTTGGTCTTCGACATCGCCCCGGCAGGGAAGAATCCTACAGGCTCGCCGTCTTTGAGCTGCCGGAGAGCCTCGCGAATGCCGTTGACGCTGACCTTGCGCTTCTCGGGATCGTCGCTCTGCCACGCGTCGACTGTGATGAAGTTTTCGCGCATGGCGGTCAGCTTGCCGAGTATCATATTGACCATGACTTTATATTTGGGTCGATAGCGCGTCACAAGATTGATGAGCGCAATGCCGTCAAGACTGCCGAATGGATGGTTGCTGACTGTGATGAACGCACCCTCCTTGAAATCCTTGAGCACATCCTCGCCCGTCACTTCGAGCGGAGTGTGGAATTCGTCTTCGATCAAATGGCGCGCGAAGGCGGCTCCGGGAGTCCGACACCACGCTGAATGAACACGATTGACCTCATCAATCCGAAGCAGACGAAATACACTGTTTATCAGTTTTTGGTGTCCTTTCAGCTTGGGCACCATCTTCTCGACATCCTCGACTGATATGGCGTCTTTTCGGATGCCGGCTTCGATGAGTTGCTCATCTGTCAGCGGTGTTTCTTCTGCTACGACGCGACCGCCCGCGCCGATATTATTCTTTTCCATTGTTGATTCCTTTTTTCAATTACGCCGCTGCCGTCAGGCCGACGGCCTAATGCCGACATATTGCGCATAGCGCCCGATCCATCTTGCGAATGCGGGGATGCGCATCAGTCCATATTCAAAAATCAGGAAGCCGAGCAGGCTGACTCCGATGCCACCAAGCACATCCAGAAGATAATGATGTGATGTATAGACGGCCGTAAACCAGATTCCGACAGTCACTATTGCAAGCAGCAGGGTCCACACCCGTCCGCTGCGCGAACGCAACGCATAGAGGAAGGCGACAAACGTATAGGCCGAATGAAGCGAGGGCATCGCCGCGAAGACATTTGCATTGCGAGCATAAAGGGCGTTGAAGATTCCAAGGCCGGTCATCTCATCGAAAGCGCCAAGGCCGGCCACATCGCCGGGTGTGCCCGTGATGGCCTCCATCCCGTGTAAGGCGACATACCATGGCGGAGCCGCCGGGTGGATATAATAGCCGGCGAATCCGAGAAGATTGACGAGCAGAAACACAAGCGCAAAACGCAGATACCATTCCGTGCGCCCTTTGAAATAGAGCCACAGGCCGTAGACAATCGGCAGCGGCACCCAGCAGAGATAGAAAACCCCGCTCAGAAAATCAAGCACAGTCGCGCGGTGAAGGGCCCAGAATTCGTTGGGAGTCATGACGCTTCCGTCGGAGCCAGCAATACCAAACATGCTTTTCTCCGTGTTGTAGAGGCCCTCCACATCGATCGGATTTACCTCATAGTTCGGGAGAAGATTCATCCAGTCGTAGGATATGCCGAATACAATGAAGGGGAGTATGGCCACGACCAGACGACGGGTACGGCTGCACGCGAAGAAGAGCCCCGCGATCAGTAATGCCATGAAGATATGCTCGGGGCGATAGCCTATGAAGAGCACTGTGACGGCCAGCCAAATGGCCAATCCGCCGACACACCATATCGCTTCCCTCAGTGTCGGGCCTTTATATCCTCGTCGCATTGCTATATTGTCTTGCATCATTTTTCGTTCTCAAGTTGACGTCGACAGTAGGAAATTCGGGCAAAGGCCGTGATATTGGCAAACACGGCGATGATCAGCATAGCCCCTTCGAGTGCCATGTCGGCCCATTCCATGCCGCATTGTCCAAGAATACCCGTAGCCATCACGCCGACGCATGTCACTACAACTCGCTCCGGACGTTGCATAAAGCCGATCTTGCATTCAAGCCCAATGCCCTCAGCCCGCGCACGCACATAGCTGACAAGCAATGAGCCGATTATTGCCAGATAGGTCACAATCGCCGCAAACAATTCGCCGAATTGCATGAAATAATAGGCAATGCCTCCAAGACTGATCAGTTCGCAATAGCGGTCGAGTATCGAATCATACATCGCACCGAATCGCGACACCATCCCCCCAAGACGAGCCACTTGCCCGTCGAGCATATCAAAAAGCGAAAAGGCGATTATGACAATACCTGCGATAGTCACCAGTTCGTAGGGCACAACTCCGGTGGCGCCGGCCACATAGCCCGCACGTATCATCAGTGCCGCTCCGGCCACCTGACCGAGCATCCCGATCGTTGTTACCATATTCGGGGTAATACCCATCCGGATCAGCAACCTCACAAAGGGATTGATCACCATATATATCCCTTGCTGCAGACTATCACGCAGAGCTTTGGAATTCTCTTTGATTCCCATAGTTGTCATTTTGTATAGGATCTTGTTGATTTTCGTTTTAATTCGGTTGATTGAAATTTTAATGACGGCCCCACCGCGACGCGCATTGCTTGACGATGCTGACGTCGGCTTAGGCGCCCCTACGCCACAATCCGGAGAAGTATCTGAAGCACAATGACAGAATAGATTGCAGCCAGTATATCGTCGGCCATCATGCCGTAGCCCTGCGGGAGACGCTCCATGCTCCGGATCCCTAATGGCTTATAGATATCGAAGAAGCGGAATAGCGCGAGCGATACAAGGATCATCCACCAGGGCACACCACCCGCCAGACCTCCGCTGAGAGGCAGAAGCGATATCCACTGCCCTACCGTCTCATCGGCGCAGGCCGCCACCGGATCCTTGCCCCAATACTTCTCCGATTCTGAACTTGCCCACGTGCCGGCGAAGCAATACACGACAGCCGCCGCGAACGTGACCCAGAACGTCACTCCGGGCGTCGCCCAAAGGTAGAGCGGCAGCCAAAGCACGATCGCAAGCAATGCTCCCCACGTGCCGGGCGCGATCGGAAGAAATCCGGCGCCGAAGCTGGTCGCAATCAATTTCGGGATGATCGGGAAGGGTTTCCCGGCTATGTTTACAGGTCGACGTCTCTTCATCTCACTATCTATCTCTTTGCGGTTTTTGGTTTTTAACTCACAAAAATAATAAATTTAAGCCAACTCTCAAAATGTAATCCGCCAAACCGAGCATCGCAGATTAAACAAGCTAGTGCGAATTTACAAAATATTGCGGATCTATTCGCCAGAATATGGTGGTATTTCAGAAATGATCTTCGCTCCTGAATCTTCTGCGCTTCTTTTAGGAATCTCCACCAATCGGGTGACGAAAAGCGGGTCTCGGCAACACTAAAAATCGCAAAGGGGGCACTTCCCGTAGCGGGAAGCGCCCCCTTCATGCGTGCTTATTTAGAGTCCTGCGTGAGAATTATTCTCCCGCCTCGAACTTATAAATATTGTTCTCGATTTTCTTCGAACCCTTCACCATCTTCTGGAAGTCGGGGTTGAAGAGCTGACGATACTGCTGCTCATAGGTAGCTGCATCATAGGGAGTGGAGTCTTTGCTTGTGCCATTTACAACGAATGCATAAACACCGTCTTCACCCTTGACAAGCACAACCTTGCCACCGGCTTTTGTGCCTGCCACCTGACCCATCACTGCGGGATCATTGACGCCCGAACGCGAGGAGAAACGGAACTGGTCAAGCTGAGTCGGCTCGACGCCCATTGCAGAGGCAACGCTCTGAATCGAGCCGGTCTTCGACTGATACTGCTTCATCATTTCGTCGCCGGCTTTCGAACGGCGCACCTTGTCTGTCAGGAATGCCTTGACATCCTTGTTGTTCATGGGCACATAGTCGCTATACTCGCTGTTGACAGCCACTGCATAGAGAGCTGGAGTTGCAGCATCCTTGCTCTCATAGATGTTGCTGACCTGGCCGGGCTTGCCGTCGATCATCACCCAACGCACAACCTGGCGCGAATCGGGATAATACATATTGTAGCCCTGCATGCGCGGCACTGCGTTGGAGCTCTGTGTCAGTTCGAATTCCTGCACATTGTAGCCCTCTTTCTCTGCATTCTTGGCGAAATCGGCGGCATTGCTGTTGGCGGCGAGGAACTTCTCGAGCTTTTCGCGAGCGGCCTTCACAGTCTCGGTCGAGGGATGAAGATCGTATTGCACGATTTCATAGTCGTAGACCTCCTTCGGAGCGCTCTGCTTGGCGAGCTGAGCGAGCACTGCGCCTTCGCCTGTGGTCAGAAGAGTGATATATTTGCCATTGGCGCTGCGGAGCGAATCGAGCTGCTCGTCGCGGAGAGCCTCTACCTTGCCATTGGCGCCGTAAAGGGCAATCCACTGCTCCTTCTGGGCAATTACGCTGTCGGGAGAGAACTTGCCGGAGATCGAGTCGAGCGACAGACCGCCGTTGAGGCTCGCGAGCACTTTTGCGGGAAGCGCAGCTCCGGCCACATTGACGATGTTGAGCTGAACTGAATCGACGTGCTGTGCCTTGCTGCCCATCTTGACCACAGTGAAGCCACGGCTGCTTGTGCCGACGATGCTGACAGAGTCACGGCGAGCTGAAGTGACAAATGCCTTGACCGAACCTCCGGGAAGGTCGGACTCGCGCTGCGAGCGCTTCTCTACGCTCAGGCCCTCCTTGCGGAGATCCTTGCCGAGTGTGGCGGCAGAGTCACGAAGCGCCTTGGCTGTGGCCATGGCGAGCTGAGTGGATGCGGCGAGGTCAGACTCGCTCGGAGCGATGTTGACTGCGATAAAGGATACGGCTTTGGTCGGCTCCTCAACCTTGAAATGGCTCTTTTCCTCCTCATAGGCCTTCTTGAGTTCGGCGTCGCTGACGGGATATTTCTTCTCATCAAGCTGGCCATAGGGACGGTAAGCAAGGCTCACCTGCTCGAGTGCCACGGCGTCGTTATAGAGTGCCTGCTTGTCGAGGTCGTTGGCCTGCATTGTGCCTGCAAGAAGCTGGGCATAAGCCTGACGCGCGATCTGCTTCTTCATGTCGGCCTCGAGTGCGAGCCAAGCTTTCTGAAGGGGCTCAACCTGAGCCTGGGTCAGGTTATTCGCTTTAGGATTGAAAATGACATTGTGCACCTGCTCCATCGACTGAACATTGACATTCATCGACTGAAGCTGTCGCACAATCGCCATCTGCTCCGCAGAGGGCTGCGGCGACATCAGCATATACTGACGCAACATCGTGGCGGAGGCGGGAATGCCCAGTTTTTCAACCGCGTTGTCCACAAGTTTCTCGCTGATGAGCTGATCAAGCGCCATCTGCGGAAGAAGCTGCGCGTCGAAATTGGCCACCTGCTGAGGATTCTGCTGGCGTGCCATCTCAAGCTGCTGATTAAGCTCTTCGCGCTTGCGCTGATATTCCATTAAATCGATTTTGTCACCTCCCACTTTAGCAACCTTTGTATGGTCGCCGAAGAGATTGCGGCCGTTGGTGATCGCGTCGCCCAGGATAAACGCCAGGAGCGCGGCGAAAATCACGACCAGTAGAAACACTGATTTGCTTCTGATTTTCTCTAATGTTGCCATTCTTGATGTATAGCTGTTGTTTTGTTGTTAATTCTTACATATTTACGCCCCTCCCGGCAGGGTCGATTCTTACCAATCGCCTGCAATATGGGCCGAATATCGGGCAAAGATAATGATTTTTATTATATTACGCAACTATTTCAGAAAGATTCGGGCCGCTT
>CAMWNT010000015.1 GCA_947175695.1 uncultured Porphyromonadaceae bacterium | reverse complement strand
GCTCTCAGACCGAGAATTTCTCGGGATAACGTGCGGCGTCAGGGAAAGCCGAATAATAGTCTTTGACAGTCTTCATGTCGGCTTCGATATTTCCCGTCAGTGCCACTTCTTCGCGAATCATGATGAGCTTACGGCTGAAGTCGATCAATCCGAGTTGCACCGGCACCCCCGCTCCGTAGGCGATCTGCAGGAATCCGGTGTGCCATTCGCTGCATCTGCTTCTCGTGCCCTCGGGAGTGATTGCCAGATTCAGATAATCACGCTGTTTGAAATCGGCGATTATCTGCGCCACAAGCGATATACCCTTGCGCTTCGATGATCCGACCGCTATGCCGCCGAAATGGCGCAAAAGATATTTAAGCGGCCAGAAAAACCAGAATTCCTTCATCAGGAAATTGGCCTGACGTCCGAGCGAACGATAAGCGGCCAGCCCGGCGATGAAATCCCAGTTGCTCGTATGGGGCGCGACACAAATGACGCATTTATCGCGCCGAGGAGCGGAAATATCCACCTTCCATCCGGCCCATTTCAATGCTAATCCCCATACATTCATAACTCTGCAATTTATATTGAGCCTATGGCGCGACAATCCGTGGTCGCACCATAGGCTCATTTCATAATTTCATTGTCGGCAAGCTGCCTATTAGCCGGCCACTTCCCTCTTCTGCTCCTCCTTGACCGATGCCGGAAGGGCTGCGTTATAGACCTTGAGAGCGTTGTTGACCGCCTCGTCGAAATCTTTCTCGATCTTATTGAAGAGCGAGCGGAAGAATTTGCGCTTTTCAGCGCCATATTCCTTGGCGTCGGCAAAGGCGCGGGGCCCGCGATCGAAATAGATGTTGGAGTTGTCTTTGGCTGTCTCGATTGCATCGAGGACAATCCCTACAGCCTGACCGATCGCTTTGCGGTCGGCGCCTTCCACATTGTAGTAGGCCACCATCATGTTCTCTACGATGGATGCACCGACGGCGTCCACATATTTCTTAAATTCTCTCTTGTTGGGCATAGTGTTTTGGTATTAAGTGGATTCTTCGGTCTGCACGTCCAGCGCCGACAATGAATCAGTCGCGCAAGTACGTAGTAGCCCGGGGAGCCCGGTTATATATTTGCGAGAGAGCGTCAACGACGTTTCCCGCCAAATTTTCTGCTAATATAACGCTTTTTCGGCAATAATTTCCTATTTCGGTTAGATTTTCTGCAATACAGTCGACTATTGACGCTTCTGTTTTCACATCCGAGCAGGATGAAATCCGTCACAACTCCATCACATTGAACGACGGAGCCGACAGATCGACAGATATCATCACCGGGCGGCGGTCGGCCTCATCCGCGATCAACCATTTGACGGCTTCTGCGGCTTGGAGCGAAGCTATTGTCGATGCGGCCGGGCCCATCACTCCCTCGATCTCGCATGGCATCATCGAAGGGTCGGCGTCAGGCCGGGAGAAGATATCGCTATAGCGGAGTGAATCGCCTGAGCCGGAGAGCATCACGACCTGGCCGCGCCATCCGGCCACCCCTCCGATGCAACACGGGAGTCCGAGACGCCGCGTGACGCTGTCGATGAAGTATTTTGTAGCCGGATTGTCGGTGGCGTCGATTATGAGGTCGTAGCGGGAAAAAATATCCTCTGCATTACGCTGAGTGATCATTTCCTGATAGACTTCCACCTCTATCTCCGAATTGAGCGCTTCCATGCGCTCGCCTATGATGGCGGCCTTGCCTTTGCCGGCCTGAGCTTCAGAGAAGAAGAGCTGACGCTGGAGATTGGTGATGTCGATTGTGTCGAAATCGGCTATGCCGATCCTCCCGACTCCGGCGCCGGCAAGCAGCATGGCGAGCTGGCCGCCCAGGGCGCCGCATCCGACGATCATCACCGCCGCGCGGGCAAGTCGATCCTGCCCGGCGGCGCCGATGACTGTCACATTTCGCGAATATCTTGATTTCAAAACAGTTATAAATAGTTGATAAGCAAATTAATCAACCGCAGTGCCAGAACTTGCGCACAATCTCCAGCATCTCCTTCGGATTGCCTTCGAGTTTGCGGCGCAGATTCGAGTCTTTGTGCTTGCGGAGTTTGGCTATGATGCCATCAATGAGCGCCGGCGAAAAGACTTCAAACTTCTCGAAATCGGCGCGAGCGGCTTCGAGTGCGTCGGCCGATGCCACACAGCAGTCGGGAAGCGACTGTAGGCTCGCGAGTTTTTCGCGGTTCTCATCGTTGTGGATGTTGACGTTGACATACATCTCCTCGGCACGTCGCAGCGAATCGGGATTGGTGAGCCCTTCGCGTGCGGCCACCACCATACCGGCGATCAACTGATAGACGTCGGCCGAGCAGTCGGCCGAACGGAGTTCAGCGGTCTGCTTTTGAGGAGCGTTGCCACGTCCGTCGGTCTCAAGCGGATTGGCATGCGAACACATGTCGAGTTCGCCGGTCCAGCCGAGCGGCACGCGCACGAGCACTGAGCGGTTGCGGTCGCCCCAGCAGATCGACGTCGGAGCCTCCTGATGAGGCACGAGGCGGAAATAGCTTGTCGGCACCTTATTGCCGAATGCCGTGATGGCGGCGGCGTGGTCGAGGATTCCGGCGATCGCTCTGCGGGCGATGTCGGAGAGACGGCCGTCGGTGTCGGTCATCACATTGCGGTCGCCATCCATGATCTTGAAATGGATGTGAAGGCCCGATCCGGCTTTGCCGGCTGTGATTTTGGGTGCGAATGTCACATCGTAGCCACGCGTCGAGGCCAGAGTGCGGATGATCCACTTCGCGATCATCAGATGATCGGCCGCCTCGACGGCGGGCACGGGGAGAAATTCGATTTCGTTCTGTTCGTAGATTTTATCGTCGAGAGTGAAATTGCCCACTTCATTGTGGCCATATTTGATCTTACCGCCCGCCTGCGCGATCATAGCCATGCACTCCACTCTGAAATCGCTGAATTTCGAATAGGGTGCTGATTCATGATAGCCTTTCTGATCCGACGCGGCATATAGGCCCGGATCATCGGAGATGACGTAATATTCCAGCTCGCCCATCGCATAGAAATCGAGCGATGTCGCCTCGCGGAAACTCTCGACGGCCTTGCGCAAGGTGTATTCGGGCGAGGAATGCATCGGGCGTCCTTCCTTATCGAAAAACGAAGCGAGCATAGTCAGCGTCGGAATTTCAGCAAAAGGATCGACAAACGCTGTCGAATAACGCGGAACGACGTAGAGGTCGCTGTTGCCGGCCTCGATGAAGGGGAAAAGCGAGCTGCCGTCGACTCTCTCGCCATAGGTCAGGATCGAGTCGAGATATTCCTCGTCGTTGATGACGAAGTTGAGGGTTTTCAGGCGGTTGTCGTCGGCCGGATACATGAAGTTGATCATGCGGATGCCGTTTTCCTCAACGAAGCGGATGATATCCTCTTTCATGAATTCCTGAGGAAGCTTCTGCAGGTATTCCACCACCTTATTGGGGCAGAGTTTGACATTGCGGTTCATGGTTTTTGATTTAATGACTTAAGATTAACGTATTCAGGCATTTTAGAACATGAGGCCGAAGATGGAGCCGGAGCTTCCGGGCGATCGAGGGCCTCAGGGTTGTGTTATGGTTTGGCAAAGATAAGATTTTTTTGTTAATTTTGCATTGTATAAGTGAAAAAATTTCCCTCGGCAAGAGTATGGCGAGGTTGCGTTCGCCACGTCGGAATAAACCGCTGTTTGCCGGAGCGCACTTCCTTTCATATTTTCGCAGGGAAAATCTCTCGCGCGATAGCCCCTTGGCTAAACCATCGGGGGCTATGTGTGTTAAAAAATACATAAAACAGTCAATAATGAAGAAATCTCTCATATGGCTTCTCACCGCCATCATGGCGTTGACATTCGGCACTTTGCTATATTTCCAGATAATGTATCTCGAAAATATGGTGAAGATGCGCGAAGCCCAGTTTTCAGAGAATGTGATGCGGTCGCTTCATTCGGCGATAGGATTGCTTGAGCGCTACGAGACTCTGCATTATCTTGAGGAGGATGTGCAAATGCTTGGGGCCTCTGACGAGCCGGAGTATGTTCCGATCGAGAAGGCGTCGGTAGTGGCGTCGCCGGTTTCGGCTCCGAAGCTGACGTATCCGAGTCCGACGCAGGATGTGTCGCAACGCTATCGCAGCATGCGCGAGGCCATCCGCCAGCAATATCAGTATCAGCAGGGTCTGCTCAATGAAGTGATCCTGACGATTCTGCGCGACGCTCCGCTCCGTCCGCTCGAGGAGCGCGCCGACTCCACAATGATCCGCGAATTTCTGAAATCGGAATTGGAGTCGAACGGCGTGACACTCCCCTTCACATTCGGCGTGGCCAACAGTCATTCGGCATTTCTCTACACTACCCACGGATTCATAAATCCGTCAGAGACTTACGCCTATTCCACAGCCCTGTTCCCCAACAATGGATCCGACTATAGTCTCTATGTAGAGTTTCCGACTCGGGATTCCTATATCTTCTCTTCGGTCAGATTCATTATCCCGACTCTGGCTTTCACGATCATTCTGCTCGTCATATTTCTTTACACGGTCATTCTGATCTTCCATCAGAAAAAACTTTCTGAGATGAAGTCGGATTTCATCAATAATATGACGCATGAGTTCAAGACGCCGATATCGACCATTTCGCTCGCGGCGCAGATGCTCGACGATGAATCGGTCAGAAAATCTCCGGCCACTCTGAAGCATCTGTCGACCGTCATCGGCGAGGAGTCGAAGCGTTTGCGTTTCCAGGTGGAGAAGGTGCTCCAGATGTCGGTCTACGACGATGGTGGAGGCAGCGCATTGAAATTCACAGAGGTCAATGCCAACAGCATTATCTATAATGTGGTCAACACACAGAAGATCAAGGCTGAAAAGGATGGCGGCAGCATCGAGATGCACCTCGACGCCCACAACGCCGACGTCATTCTCGACGAAATGCATTTCACCAACGTCGTCTTCAATCTTCTTGACAATGCGCTGAAATACATGAAAGAGGATACTCCCCCTCACCTTGTGGTCAGCACCCGCGACGCGGCCCACGATATGCTCGAAATCCGGATTCGCGACAACGGCATCGGCATCAAGAAGGAGGATCTGAAGCGCATATTCGATAAGTTCTATCGCGTGTCGACCGGCAATCGCCACGACGTCAAAGGGTTTGGCCTCGGGTTGGCTTATGTCAAGAAGATGGTGACAATCTTCAGGGGCACAATCACAGTCGAGAGCGAATTCGGCAAATGGAGCGAATTTATCATCCGTCTCCCCCTTGCCGAAGTGTCGCCGCTACGGCCGGAATAAGCTCCATAACGGCATTCGATATACGAATCGTCCACAATTTTGCGTTTTTTTCAAAACTTAACGTTAGTTAATGTGTTAAATAGATAGGTAAGTGAAACTCGAGGTGTGAATGAATGCAAAGTGCAATTTCGCGCCGGAGTCAGCTCCGCTATCGATCATTCTCCTCTTTCTCGGGTCGTTCGGCTTCATGCGGTCGATGTAGCGTCCCGCTTCATGTTCGTAATATAAAACAATAGCCATGGATACAAATTTGAAGATTTTGCTTTGTGAAGATGATGAAAACCTCGGCCTGCTCCTCAGAGAGTTTCTGCAGGCCAAAGGATTCAACGCCGATCTTTGCAAGGATGGTGAGATCGGCTACAAGACATTTCTGAAAAACAAATATGATCTTTGTGTGCTCGATGTGATGATGCCCAAAAAAGACGGATTCACTCTTGCCCAGGAGATTCGCAATGTCAATTCGGAAGTGCCGATCATGTTTCTGACAGCCAAAAGCATCAAGGAAGACGTTCTTCAAGGGTTCAAGATCGGTGCGGATGACTATATCACCAAACCTTTCTCGATGGAAGAGCTCGTCATGCGTATCAACGCGGTGCTTCGTCGCGTGCAGGGCAAGAGAGACAAGGAAGTCACTCTCTACCGAATCGGCAAGTTTACATTCGACACTCAGAAGCAAGTGCTCATCGCCAACGACTCGACAACAAAGCTGACAACCAAAGAATCAGAGTTGCTGACCCTTCTTTGCGAGCACCTCAACGATGTGCTCGAACGCAACTACGCGCTGAAGACGATTTGGGTCGACGACAATTACTTCAACGCCCGCAGCATGGATGTCTATATCACCAAGCTCCGCAAACTCCTCAAGCAGGATCCGGATATCGAGATCATCAATATCCACGGCAAGGGCTATAAACTGATCGCTCCGGGCGGGGCTTCCAACTGACCTTCCGGCCGGCGCCGGCAGATGACCTTGGAAAATACAATATTCCGAAATCCAACGACGTTATAAAATGAGGACAAACCGGCTCTTTCCGACAGAGCCGCGTTTGTCCTCATTAATCGTATTGACCGGCATTTGTAATCAACGTCATGATTCCATATCTCAAAAGATTCCTTTTCAGGGCTTTTATTACGGCTGCGAGCCTTATCGCCGTCGCCACATTGCTGACCGGATGCAATTCCGACGATCCGGAGCCGGATCCACCCTATTATCCGCCGGGGGCTTCCGATAAGGTGTCGACTTCCATACTGCTCTATGCAGTCGCCTCCAACAATCTCGCATCCAATTTTATCGACGACCGCCGCGAGATAGCACGCGGTCTGGCTGACGCCGATCTCGACGAAGTGGATTTCTATATCTATTCGGTGCTTCCGACGATTGTCGGCGACACGCCGATCGCCACTCTCGAGAAGGCTTGCCGAAGAAAAGACAACAATTCGGTTGAGTTTGTGGAAGTCGCCGTCTACGACCGAGAGACTTACTCTACAGATCCGGAGCGCATCGCGCAAGTGATCAGCGATTATCAGCAACTCTCGCCGGCCGATAGCCATGGCATCATTTTCTGGAGCCACGCGACTTCATGGTCGCCCGCTTTTTCGGATCACAACGTGGCGGCATCGCGAAGCGCATCGTCGGAAATCGGCGACGTAGCGGCATCACGTAGCGCCGAGCCCGGCCTCGGAGAGGCGGAGCCGTTTGACACTCCGGCGCTTCAATGGTTTGGCCAGGACACTTTCAACGGGAAAAGCGACTATTGCGACATCGTTGAAATGGCAGATGCGATTCCCGACAATTATTTCGATTTCATATGGTGGGACTGCTGCTATATGTCGTCGATCGAAGTGATCTATCAGTTTCGCCGCAAAGCGCCGATGTTTGTGGCCTATCCTACGGAAGTGCTTGCCGAGGGAGCGCCTTACGATATCATTGTGCCATATCTGGCGCGCGCCGACTATAATCTCGTCATGGCCGCCGACGTCATGGCCGACTATTTCAACAGCGGAGAAAAAATCTTCACAATAGCCGTAGTCGACCCTTCGGCGCTTGAAGAGATCGCCGACATGGCATCGCTCGCAATGACCGGCACACGCCCAAGCCAGATCAGACTTCTCAAGTATTCACGCGGCTCCCTCCGGCTCTATGATTTCGGCGACTACATGTCGAACTACGCTCAGCCTCTCGGCGACGCCTGGGATCAGGCGGCTTTCGACCGCGCGATGAACCGCCTTGTCATCTACAAGGCATCATCCTCAAAGCTATTCACCGGCAAAGAGATACCTTCCGATTCATTCTACGGCATATCCGCTCAATATTTCGATCTCGAACCCGACTTCGACCCCGAGCCGGAAGATGTCTACTATATGAATCTCGATTGGTATAAGCGAGTGTTCTGAGCGAAGTCGACTCCCGACGCTCCCAGCCCTCCCAGAGCTCTCAGTGCTCCCAGTCCTCCCGGTGCTCTCAGTGCTCTCAGTGCTCCCGGTGCTCCCGATGCTCCCAGCCCTCCAAACATCGCAAAAAAATCTGACAATCATAAATGATACAATCCGACAATCTCACTCTCGAGTCGCTACCCGACGACACAGCGTCGCCCTCGGCTGCCCTGGAGACCCTCAAGGGTCTTTCACTCGACGACGCCCTCTCGCAGATCGCCAACAGCATGATCAACTTCTCATTTAAGCTGTTGATCGCGATATTCGTGTTCTATGTCGGCAAGTTTATCATCGGCAAGCTGTATAAAGTGGTGCGCAATCTGATGATCAACCGCCGGATAGATCCCTCGCTGACCACGTTTGTGCTCTCGCTTATCAGAATGGTGCTCTATTTCATTCTGATTGTGACCATCATCGGCATTCTCGGACTTGAGACAAGTTCTTTCCTTGCGATTTTCGCATCGGCCGGCGTCGCCATCGGCATGGCGCTCAGCGGCACACTCCAGAATTTCGCCGGAGGAGTGTTGATTCTGCTTCTCAAGCCCTATAAAGTCGGCGACTATATCGAAGCCTCCGGATACGCGGGCACAGTCAAGGAGATTCAGATCTTCCACACGATCATCAACACCCCCGACAATAAATCGATCATCATCCCCAACGGCGGCCTCTCGACCGGTACGATCAACAACTTCTCTTCAGAAAACTACCGTCGCGTTGACTGGACCGTTTCACTTTCATACGACACCGACTTCCGCGCAGCTGCCGCCGCCATCAAGGAGATCCTGCTCGCCGACGACCGTGTGGTCGTGCAATATATCGAAGACGATATCGAAAAACGTCAGCTCGCCGGACTGCGCGACACTCCCGCATCTGCCGAAGACCTCGCAATCGAACGCGAAAATGCGGAAGAGGGAGTGCCGGAAGTTCCCAAATCGTGGTTCGGGCGCTTATTCGAATCGCGCCATCACAAGCAACGCCGTCTACACGACCGGATCGCCGGCGGAATGAAAATCTCCCCGATTCCCGCACAGCGCGTCGATCGCTCTCCATTTGTCGGACTCAACGAAATGGCCGACAGCAGCATCAATCTGACTGTCAGAGCCTGGACCCACAGCTCCAACTATTGGCCGCTCTATTTCGACATGAACGAAGCCTTCTACACGACCCTCCCCCAACGAGGCTTCTCCTTCCCCTTCCCTCAGCTCGATGTGCATCTCCCGCAGGCCTGATCCGACGCCGGAAGACACCAACCATCCACACGACTTATCTCTACTTACAGAATTATATGAAACTGCTTTTCAGATTCTATCAATGGGTGATCGCCGGACCCATCCTGCTCATCCTGACAATTTTGACGGCAATCGTCACAATCGTCATGTCGACCCTCTTCGGAAGCCACTTCTGGGGATATTATCCGGCTCACATATGGAGCCGCTGCGTCTGCGTCCTGTGGGGCGTCAGAGTCGAGGTCAGAGGACGTGAGAATATCGATGCCAAGACAAGCTATGTGTTTGTGGCCAACCATCAGGGAGCCTTCGACATCTGGGCCATCTACGGCTATCTCAACCATGATTTCAAATGGCTGATGAAAAAGGAGCTGGAGAAGATCTTTCTCGTCGGCTACGCCTGCAAGCGCGCCGGACATATAATGGTCGACGATTCTTCGATCGCCGGAATCCGCACCACCATTCAGGAATCGGAGGAAAAACTAAAGGGGGGCATGTCGCTCGTGATCTTCCCCGAAGGCAGCCGCACTTTCGACGGCAAGATGATCCCCTTCAAGCGCGGTGCGTTCATGCTCGCCGCCGAATATAAACTTCCGGTAGTGCCGATCACTATCGACGGCGCTTTCCGCGCTATGCCGCGCACGACGTATAACGTCACTCCGGGTCGCATCATCGTCACAATCCACCCCCCGATCTATCCCGGCGAAAAGGGATTCAACACCAAAAAACTGATGGCGGAATGCCGCGATGAGATCCAAAAGGCGCTTCCTCCCGAAGACCGCGATCCCGAAAACCAATCCCCCGCGCGATGATCAGGACAATACTGACTGTGGCCGGATCGGATTCCGCCTCGGGAGCCGGCTTACAGGCTGATTGCGCGGCCGCCCGAAGTCAAGGCGTGTTGCCGCTCTGCGCCGTGTCGTGCGTGACATCGCAGAATTCGCGCGGAGTCAGGATGGTGGAGCCGGTGGGAATGCCTGTATTCACCGACCAGATCGAGGCCGCCTTGGCCGATGTGCGCCCGGGAGCTGTCAAAATCGGTATGATCCCCGGCCCCCTCCATGCCGAAGAATTGATTCGCATCCTCGAGCATGAAAACCTCCCCAATGTCGTGCTCGATCCGATTCTCGCATCATCAAAGGGGAATGCCGATCTGCCGGCATGGCTGAGCGGCAACCTGCTGCAACGCATCGCGCCGCTACTGACGCTAATCACCCCCAACATCCCGGAAGCACGCCGCATTCTCGGCCTCGCAGAGGGGGAGGAAATCAGTCAGTTGCGACTCGCCGAAAGGCTTCTTGACTCTCTCGACGTCAAAGCCGTACTCCTCAAGGGAGGACACGCCGAGGGCGGCGATTCCACCGACATCCTGCTGACTCGCAAAGGCCAACGGCTGGAATTCACTCATCCCAGAGTGGCAACACCCAACACCCACGGCAGCGGCTGCGCACTATCATCTCTGATAGCCGCGCGTCTCGCACTCGGCGACCATCTCTCGACAGCGTGCCTGACCGCCTCGGATCTCCTCTACGAATCACTTCACGCCAACGCCGACACCCGATTCTATCCGGATGCTCCCGCCGGCTATGGTCCCGCATTTTTCCCTTAATCCAATCCATATGCATATCACAATCAACGGGCGCCCCGAACTTCTCGACGGCACCACCATCACACTCCGCCAACTTGCGGAATCTCACTCTATCCCCACCACCGGCACAGCCATCGCCCTCAACGGCAAAGTAGTCAGTGCCGACAAATGGGATGTCACCGTTCTTAACGAAGGCGACTCTCTGATCGTCATCTCGGCTGCTTACGGCGGTTGAGCCGGAAGAGATAAATCCACTGTCTCAGCAATCCACTCGCTCAAAACGCAATGAATCGGCAATTCTTGAAAATCGGATTCACTCCCTCGGCGATCAATCCTGATCCAGCCGGGGAGGCAGCCGCAATATCACGTCTGCTCGAATCGGGAATCATTGATCTGCTCCACCTCCGCCACCCCGAAGCGACGCGCTCCGACATGGCGAAGATTCTCACGCTACTCGACCCGCCGATTCTAAGCCGCATTGCGATCCACGACCACTTCCGGCTCATTGAAGAATATCCGATAGGTGGGCTGCATCTCAACTCCCGCAATCCGGAGCCACCGACTACCTTCGCCTCCGGCAGCGAAAGCTTCCGCATCAGCAAATCGTGTCATTCCTTCGCCGAACTCCGCGAATGCGCACTCCGGGGCAAGTATACATATCTGACACTTTCCCCGATATTCGATTCAATCTCCAAAACCGGCTACTTCTCGAAATTCGATCCTGACGAACTGACGGCACAGCTCAAAACCCTCCGATCCGAGATCCCAAGCCGGCCGCAAATCATCGCACTCGGCGGCGTCACCCCCGACCGAATACCGATGCTGAAAGCATTCGGCTTCGACGGAGCCGCCATGCTCGGCTCCCTCGCGCCTCACTTTTTTTGCCCGCGCTGACCTACGTTACATCTTTTTTCACTATATTTGCACTTGCAATTCTCCCCTCCATTCAATCACGATGCAATCTTTTTACGCGTCGGGAATGTTATACATCCAAACAGAGAAACGCATATGCTCCAATATATCACCAACACACAATGCAGCCGGACAATCCCCGAACAGGTGAAGGCTGTGCTTGAAGGAGGATGCCGCTGGGTGCAGCTCCGCATGAAAGACGCCTCTCAGGAAGAACTTCTTGAAATGGCCAAGACCGTCAAGGAATTGACCGATAAATACGAGGCATTCCTTATCATCAACGACTCGCCGGATGTCTGCCGCGACGCCAACGCCACAGGCGTGCACCTCGGCAAAAACGACATGCCCCCGTCGAAAGCCCGCGTCGAACTCGGTCCGCTCGCTGTCATCGGAGTCACTGCCAACACGTTTGAAGATATCGAAGCCGTCAAATCTCTCGATATTGACTACATCGGCATCGGCCCCTTCACCGACACGACGACCAAACAGAATCTCGCTCCAATTCTCGGCATCAGCGGAATAGCCGCACTTTGCGACCGCATGAAGGGTGCCGAAATCAATATCCCGACTGTAGCCGTCGGCGGAATTACCCTCGACGACGTCAAGCCCCTCCTTGAAGCCGGAATCAACGGAGTCGCCGTCAGCGGCGCAATCGCTTTCGCCGACGACATGACTGAAGCGACACGCAAATTCTGTGAAGTACTCCCGACCGGCGACTGACAACGCCCTTCCCCGTCGGCTCTCTCCCCCTAAGAAACGGCTTGTTATAATTGCGTTAAACTTAAGCCGCTTCTGACATCCACTCTTCCGTTAACAAACTAAAACTGACCTTAAATTGAACGATATTCTTAAGATCGGACCGCGCGAATTCTCGTCGCGGCTCTTTGTCGGCACCGGCAAGTTCCCGTCGTCCGACATCATGCAGGAGGCAATCATCGCCTCCGGATCGCAAATGATCACAGTCGCCATGAAGCGCGTCAATATGATGAACGAGGCCACCGACGATATGCTGACACATATCAACCGCGACCACGTGCAGCTCCTCCCGAATACTTCCGGAGTCAGAAACGCCGACGAGGCAATCCTCGCCGCACGCATGAGCCGCGAAATCTTCGGCACGCCATTCATCAAGCTCGAGATCCATCCCGATCCCCGCTACCTCATGCCCGACCCCATCGAAACGCTGCGTGCCACCGAAACACTCGCGGCCGAAGGCTTCGTCGTGCTCCCCTATATTCAGGCCGACCCCGTGCTTTGCAAGCGCCTTGAGGAAGTCGGCTCAGCCGCCGTTATGCCCCTCGGCGCACCGATCGGCACCAACCGCGGACTGCTCACACGCGACCTCCTGCGCATCATCATCGAACAATCCGAAGTGCCCGTCATTGTCGATGCCGGCCTCGGCGCTCCCTCACATGCTGCCGAAGCCCTCGAAATGGGAGCCGACGCCGTGCTCGTCAACACTGCAATTGCCGTCGCAGCCGATCCCGTGGCAATGGCCGTCGCATTCCGAAAGGGTGTCGAGGCCGGTCGCGAAGCCTTCCTCGCCGGCCTCGGAGCCACTTCCGAAACCGCTAACGCAACCTCACCGCTTACATCATTCCTCGATTTTTAAAGAGTGCCGGGATATAGCGCCGACATGATCCAATCATCATTCGGCAAGCGACTCCCCCATTCACTCAAAAAGCAACTCCATATATGAAAATTGAAAACATCGACCTCTCCGCATACCCCAATTCTGAAAAAGTGTATGTCGACGGCAAACTCTTCCCCATCAAAGTGGGAATGAGAGTCGTGCATCAGTATCCGACCGTCAAGATCGAAAACGGCAAAAGAGTCGAATATCCCAATGAGGATATCACAATCTACGACACTTCGGGCCTCTATACAGATCCCGACTATACCGTCGACATCAACAGCGGCCTTCCCCGCGACCGCCAACAGTGGGTGATCGACCGCGACGACACCGAGCTTCAGGACGACATCACGAGCGAATATGGCCGTGCACGCCGCGACGATCCCACCCTCGACGCGATCCGCTTCCCCGTAGCCCATCTCCCGCGTCGCGCCAAAGAGGGACGCCGCGTCACTCAGATGCACTACGCCAAGAAAGGAATCATCACTCCGGAAATGGAATATGTCGCCATCCGCGAAAACCTCGACAACGAACGCCGCGGCATCAAATCGCACATCACTCCCGAGTTCGTCAGAAGTGAAGTGGCCGCAGGTCGCGCCGTCATCGCATCCAACATCAACCATCCCGAGGCCGAACCCATGATCATCGGCTCGGCGTTCAGCGTCAAACTCAACACCAATATCGGCAACTCAGCCCTCTCTTCCGGCATCGAAGAAGAAGTGGCCAAGGCTGTCTGGAGCTGCTATTGGGGCGGCGACACGCTCATGGACCTCTCCACCGGCGACAACATCCACGAGACCCGCGAATGGATCATCCGCAACTGCCCCGTGCCGATGGGAACCGTGCCCATTTATCAGGCACTCGAAAAGGTCAACGGCGACGTCAGGATGCTGACATGGGAAATCTATCGCGACACTCTCATCGAACAGTGTGAGCAGGGAGTCGACTATTTCACGATCCATGCCGGAGTGCTCCGCGAACATGCCCGCCTCGTCAAAGAACGCCTGACAGGGTGTGTCTCGCGCGGCGGCTCGATCATGACCCAGTGGACTGTGCTCCACAATCAGGAGAGCTTCCTCTATACCCACTTCGACGAAATCTGCGAGATCCTCAACAAATACGATGTGGCCGTCTCGCTCGGCGACGGCATGCGTCCCGGCTCGACTCACGACGCCAACGACCGCGCTCAGTTTCTTGAACTCGATGTGCTCGGCGAACTCTGCCAAAAGGCCTGGGAACACGACGTCCAGGTGCTCATCGAAGGCCCGGGACATGTGCCTATGCACAAAATCCCTGAAAACATGGAGCGTCAGAAGGCTGCCTGCCACAACGCACCCTTCTACACTCTCGGCCCTCTGACCACCGACATCGCCCCCGCCTACGACCATATCACATCGGCCATCGGCGCCGCCATCATCTCCAATCTCGGCACAGCGATGATCTGCTATGTCACTCCCAAAGAGCACCTCTCACTCCCCGACCTCAATGATGTGCGCGAAGGTGTGATCACATATAAGATCGCCGCCCACGCCGCCGACCTCGCCAAAGGCCATCCCGGCGCGAGTGTGCGCGACGACGCCCTCTCAAAGGCCCGCTACGAATTCAGATGGAAAGACCAGTTCAACCTCTCGCTCGATCCTGAAAAGGCTAAACGCTTCTATCTCGAATCCCGCCGCAACGCCCCCGACGCCGACGACCGCTTCTGCACAATGTGCGGACCCAACTTCTGCGCAATGAGAATATCTCAGAACATCGAGGAGGACTGTCAGGAATGAATGCCCAACCCGCAACACGCAGAAAATTCTCCGACCCCGACACGGAACATATCTTCGGGCGCGGTTACGCCGACATAATCGACCGCTACGACTGGGACGAGACTCTGGCACTGGTCGACAACGCGACGCCGGCCGATGTGGCGCGTGTCATCGCCAAAGCCACCCGCTCCGACAATGTGCTGACGCCCGAAGACTTCGCCGTGCTCATTTCCGAAGCGGCGGCTCCTCGCATCGAACAAATGGCCGCTCTCAGCCGACGCTTCACATCCGAACGCTTCGGCAAGACGATTTCGATGTATATCCCCATGTATGTCGGAAACGCGTGCACCAACAAATGCGTCTACTGCGGATTCAACCACGACAACGACTTCAAGCGCGTCATCCTCTCGCTCGAACAGGTGGAAGAGGAGTGCAAGGCGATCCGCAAGCTCGCGCCGTTTGAGAATCTGCTGATTGTGGCCGGAGAATACCCCTCGCTCTGCGGGGTGGACTATCTCGAGAAAGTGCTCCACACATGCCGCCCCTATTTCCATAATCTGACTCTCGAAGTGCAGCCGATGCGCTCGGCCGACTACGAACGTCTGACTCATGCCGGACTCAACGGAGTGGTCTGCTTTCAGGAAACCTACCACCGCGAGTCGTATAAGAAATATCATCCCCACGGCATGAAATCGCATTTCGACTGGCGTCTCAACGGCTACGACCGAATGGGTGAAGCCGGAGTCCACAAAATCGGACTCGGCGCTCTGCTCGGCCTCGAAGACTGGCGCGGCGATGTAGTCATGATGGCACGACACCTCCGATATCTCCAGAAAAAATACTGGAAATCGCGTTTCTCCGTCAACTTCCCCAGAATGCGCCCCTCGGAAAGCGGATTTCAGCCTAAAACCGTCATCTCCGACCGCCAATTGGCTCAGCTGACTTTCGCATTCCGACTCTTCGACCATGACTGCGATATCTCCTATTCCACACGCGAATCCAGCTCATATCGCGACAATATGGCCACCCTCGGAGTCACATCCATGAGCGCCGGAAGCCGAACCGAACCCGGAGGCTACTCTCACGCCCATGAACAGCTCGAACAGTTTGAAATCTGCGATGCCCGCACGCCGCTCGAAGTCGAGCAAGCGATCACTCGCCTCGGATATCAACCCGTCTATAAAGACTGGGACGCCATTTTCGACTGATCTTCGAGCCGACAGGCTCTGAGAAGTCAGACCCCACTATCAAATAATCGCCCGGCTTGGTAGCGACCATGCCGGGCGATTCCATTGATGAACATTCCTTCAAGCCAAAGCGTTGACAGAGTAGCGACATTCGCATTACTCAACCCCCGGGGGAAGTGCTCCGCCACGCCACAGCATGGCCGACAGCACGCCCCCGGCATAAATTCCTTAAAAAAGCACACTGCTATGAAATTCCAACAACCGCAACTTCCCTACTTTCCCTACGCTCTTGAGCCCGTCATATCGGCCACAACGATCGAATATCACTACGGCAAACACGAGAAAGCCTATATCGACAATCTCAATCGTATTATAAAAGACACTGACTACGAAGAAATGCCTCTCGAACGCATCATCGTAGAAAGTACAGGCCCCCTCTTCAACAACGCTTCACAAGCCTGGAACCACATCTTCTACTTCTTCCAGTTCAACCCCGACGGACTCAAAGCTCCCGGCGGAAAACTCGCCGAAAAAATCGATGAGCAATTCGGCTCATTCGAAGAGTTCCAGCGCCAATTCGAAGAAGCCGGAGCATCACTCTTCGGCTCAGGGTGGGTGTGGCTCGTCAACAACGACGAGGGAGAACTCGGCATCATCAAAGGCTCAAACGCCGAAAACCCTCTGACCCGGGGACTCAACCCGATCTTGACTTTCGATGTATGGGAACACGCATACTATCTTGACTATCACAATCGCCGCGCCGATTATCTCCATCGGCTGTGGGATATTGTCGACTGGAGCGTAATCGAATCCAGATACCCCTTCTGATCCTCGTCATCGAGTCAGATTTTACATTAATTCACTCAAAGATGATTTCTCAAGGAGACTCATCCAAAGGCTCCTGAAGTTGACAAATCAACTTACATTCGGCCCCGGCTCGCAATGTTTTCAACATCGCAAGCCGGGGCTCGCTTTATCGATTCTTGCGCCAAGCTAAACACTTTTTCACACTTTTTCCCCACCCTACATGATAAAAATCGGCCGAATCTTGTTAACTTTGTAAATAGATTGCGCATATTTATGCCGAATCCTCACTTCGATCAGACCCATATATCTGATATTCAATAAATAACCCCATCAATATCACAAATGCAGAAACCCTCCGATTTGCAGACTGCAATAATCGACGCCATACAGGACAAAAAAGGTCAGAAAATCACCCTTATAGATTTGGGCTCCATCGAATCGTCGCCGGCTCCCGAACTGATCATTTGCCAGGCACGCTCCTCCGCCCAGGTCTCGGCAATCGCCGACAATATCACAGAGGAAGTCAATCGCAAACTGCGTCTGAAGCCGTATAACGTCGATGGAAGAAGAAACGCCCAGTGGATCGTCATCGACTATGGAAGCGTCATGATCCACGTTTTCCAGCCTGAAACCCGCGAATTCTACCGTCTCGAAGAGCTCTGGAGCGACGGAACCACTTCCGAACTCCCCGACCTCGACTGACAATCGCCTCCGGTTCATGTCGGACTTCGCCAAAGCGACGGAATGTCCCCGCTTCGAATTCCATCCAATCGATGTCTGACATGACCTATCGGCTACGATCGACTCCACATCAAAGCCCTCCATAGATTTCTTATGATGAACTTAACCCCCAAAAAGAGCAACCGCCCCCAGCAGCGACGTCCGATGTTCAACATGTATTGGATGTATGCCCTTATAATCCTATGCTTGCTCGGCCTGTATTATTTCCAAGACAACTCGCAGACCGTGCAGACCGACTGGACAAAATTCCAGGACGCCGCCGCTGCCGGACAATTCGATAAAATCACAGTCATCGCCGAAAACGGCGTGGCTAAAGGCAAGCTCAACGCCGAAGGCATCAAGGCGCAGAAAATTGATTCGCGCTTCAGCGATGCCGCCGATATCGAGCTCGAAGCTTCAATTCCTTCGGCCGACAAAATTTCTGACAAGATCGACCAATGGAACGCCGCCCTCAAGGCTGAAGGGAAGCCCGAAATGACGATCACCTACGAAAAAGGCTCCAACCTCTGGAAATTCTTCTGGTATTTCGGGCCGTTCATCCTCTTTATCGTCATCATGGTCTTCATGTCGCGACGCCTCAGCGGCCCCGGCGGCTCGGGCGGCGGCATCTTCAATGTCGGCAAGTCAAAGGCGAAAGTATTCGACAAGAGCGACGGCCAGACCGTCACATTTAAAGATGTGGCCGGACTCGCCGAAGCAAAAGTGGAAATCGAGGAAATTGTGGAGTTTCTGAAAAACCCACAAAGATACACCGAGTTAGGTGCGAAAATACCCAAAGGCGCGCTCCTCGTGGGCCCTCCCGGAACGGGTAAGACACTTCTTGCCAAGGCTGTGGCCGGCGAGGCTAATGTGCCGTTCCTCTCGATGTCGGGTTCCGATTTCGTCGAAATGTTTGTCGGCGTCGGCGCCGCCCGCGTGCGCGACCTCTTCAAGCAAGCCAAAGACAAAGCTCCCTGCATCGTCTTCATCGATGAGATCGACGCTGTAGGCCGTGCTCGCGGCAAGAACCCCAACATGGGCTCCAACGACGAACGCGAAAACACACTCAACCAGATGCTGACCGAGATGGACGGCTTCGGATCCAACAACGGCGTCATCATTCTCGCCGCCACCAACCGCGCCGACATGCTCGACAAGGCGCTTCTGCGCCCCGGTCGCTTCGACCGCCAGATCTATGTCGATCTCCCCGAACTCTCCGACCGCGTGGAGATCTTCAATGTCCATCTCCGCAATCTTAAAGTCAATTCCAAACTCGACGTCGAGCAACTCGCGCGTCAGACCCAGGGATTCTCGGGTGCGGATATCGCAAATGTCTGCAACGAAGCGGCCCTTATCGCGGCCCGCAACAACAAGGACGCAGTCGATTATTCCGACTTCATGGCCGCCATCGACCGCATTGTCGGCGGACTTGAGAAACGCTCGCGCGTCATCACCAACGAAGAGAAATTCTCAATCGCAACCCACGAAGCCGGCCACGCCACTATCTCGTGGCTGACTCAATACGGCAATCCGCTGGTCAAAGTGACGATTGTGCCCCGCGGACGCGCCCTTGGCGCCGCATGGTATGCGCCCGAAGCGCGCCAGATCATCCCCACACAGGCCCTGCTCGACACAATGTGCGGAATGCTCGCCGGACGTGCTGCCGAAGAACTCTTCCTCGGACAGATCGGCACAGGAGCCTCCGATGACCTTGAAAAGACCACCAAGATCGCTCGCTCGCTCGTCATGGTCTACGGCATGACGGATCGACTCCCCAATATCAACTACAGCGACTCCACCGGCCAGGACTATGGCTTCCAGAAACCCTATTCCGAGGAGACTGCAAAAGTGATTGACGAGGAAGTCTGCAGAATCATCTCCGAGCAGTATGAACGCGCAAAGCAGATTCTCCGCGAACACGCCGCACAGCACAACAAGATTCGCGATCTGCTGATGGAGCGCGAAGTGATCTATCACGACGATGTGCAGGAAATTCTCGGCAAGCGCAAATGGAAATCGCGCACCGACGAGATTCTTGAGCTCAACGCCGAAGACGAGAAAAAACGTATCAGCCTGAAAAAGAATGTCGACGATTATGTCGACAATGTGAAAAACGACTCGGAGTCTTCCAAGGCCCCCGTCGATAAGGCTGATTCCGATTCCGACGATCCCGGCACTCCCCCTCCCTTCGATAAAGAAGACTAATTCCAGGGGATTCCGAAGTTTCGACACCCGCAATTCCGCACCCGCGCAGACGGCATTGCATCTCTTGGGAATCCCCATCAACCACCGACGGAATGACCTCCCCCTCCGACCTCGATCGGAGCGCGGGAGTTTTCCGCTAAATACGTGTAATGATAAAACAGGTAAAACAACTATATCTATGAGACTTAACGTTATGTTAGCTTACGGAGCCACTCTGGCTTCGATGGCAATCCTCACGACAGGATGCAAAAAAGAAGCTCAATCTCAAGAGCAGCAGGCTCCTGAATTGGCAGTGATGACGGTTCAGACCACCAACGAGAGCCTTGACACATCCTATCCCGCCACACTCGAAGGAGAAAACGACGTCCAGATCCATCCTCAGGCTACAGGCTTCCTTACAAAGGTCTGTGTGCAGGAAGGTCAGCATGTGACCAAGGGACAGACCCTTTTCGAAATCGACAAAGTGCAGCTCCAGGCAGCTGTCGACCAGGCCCAGGCCGCAGTGGCGGTCGCACAGGCAAATGTCAACACCGCGACCACCAACGCCAACAACAACAAGATGCTCTACGACAAGCAGATCATCGGTTCGCCCGCTTATCAGACTTCGGTCGACGCCCTGAACGCCGCAAAGGCATCGCTCAATCAGGCTGTGGCCAATCTGACAGCCGCAAAGAAAAATCTCTCATACGCAGTTGTCACAGCTCCCGCGTCGGGAGTCATCGGTTCGATCGACATCAAGGAGGGTTCGCTTGTATCTCCCTCAACGCTCCTGACTGTGCTTTCCAACAACTCCGATATCCAGGCTTCATTCTCATTCACCCAGAACGAACTCCTGCAGCTGACAAACAACGGACAGAAGACTATCCAGCAGACAATCGCCGCTATGCCTCCCGTGCGTCTTCAGCTGCCTAACGGCGAAGTCTACGCCCGCGAAGGAAAAATCGTGTCGATCTCCGGAGTACTCGACACCGACACCCGCAGCGTGACAGCCAAAGCCATCTTCCCCAACCCCGACGGACTCCTCCACTCGGGCAACACAGGCAAAATACTTATCCCGAACACATTTAACGATGTGATCATGGTGCCTCAGAACGCCACCTACACGATGCAGGACATGCGTTTCGCATTCGTTGTCAACGATTCCAACAAGGTGTCGTCGCGTGTCATCACCGTGTCGGATCTTGACGATGGCAAATCATTCATCGTGACCGACGGCCTCAAGCCCGGCGAACGCATCGTGACCGAAGGTGTGGGCATCTCTGTCAAAGACGGCATGACTATCACCCCCAAGAAGTAAAGCGGCATCTCCGACTTCACTGAGCAAGCCTCCCGAGGACGCTCCCGAATCAGAATCCGCAAATGTCCGGAATAAAGAAAGATAATAATGAAATTAGCGACATTTATCAACCGACCGGTGTTATCGACCGTAATCTCGATCTTTATCGTGCTTTTCGGTCTACTCGGTCTTATGGGACTGCCGATCGAGCAATATCCCAACATTGCGCCGCCTACGATCCAGGTGACTACCACCTATACGGGTGCCGACGCCCAGACGGTGCTTAATTCCGTGATCGCTCCGATCGAGGAGCAGATCAACGGCGCGGAAGACATGGACTACATGTATTCCCAGGCAGCCAACAACGGCTCAGCCACAATCAACGTCATCTTCAAGCAGGGCAAAGACCCCGACATGGCGGCCGTCGATGTGCAGAACCGTGTGGCCAAGGCCGCGGCCTTTCTCCCCTCTGAGGTCAATCAGGTCGGCGTCATCACTCAGAAGCGTCAGAACTCGATGCTTCTCATCTTCAACCTTTATGCCGAAAACGACGAATACACACGTGAATTTATCGAGAACTATGCCAACATTAATGTTGTGCCGGTTGTAAAGCGTGTGTCAGGTGTCGGCGAAGCCATGGTGATGGGTTCCGACTATTCAATGCGTATTTGGCTCAAGCCCGACAAGATGGCTCAGTATGGCCTCATGCCGGCCGACATCACCGCCGCTCTCGCCGAGCAGAACATCGAGGCCGCCCCGGGTCAGTTTGGCGAGCAGGGCAAACAGTCGTTCCAGTATGTAATGCGTTATAAAGGACGTCTGACCGAACCCGGAGAATTTAAAGACATCATCATAAAGGCAGATGCCGACGGACGTATCCTGCGCCTTAACGATGTGGCCGAAGTTGAACTCGGCCGTCTCTCCTATTCATTCGAGGCCAACCTCAATGGCCATCCGGGATGTGCCGTGATAATCTATCAGTCGCCCGGCTCTAACGCGACTCAGGTCATCGAGGATATCCAGAAGAGTATCGAGACATTCCAGAAGGAGGCTCCCGCCGGACTGAAATTCAATGTCATCATGAACGTCAACGACTTCCTTTTCGCTTCGATCGAAGAGGTGGTCAAGACTCTTATCGAGGCCTTTGTGCTCGTGTTCCTGGTGGTGTTCATCTTCCTTCAGGACTTCCGTTCGACATTGATCCCGATGATCGCGATTCCGGTGGCGCTTGTCGGCACATTCGCACTCCTTTATTTGTTCGGATTCTCGATCAACCTTCTGACTCTTTCGGCTCTTGTGCTGGCGATCGCTATTGTGGTCGACGACGCCATAGTCGTCGTCGAGGCCGTGCATGCCAAGCTTGACGAAGGATATCAGTCGGCACGCAAGGCCTCGATCGACGCGATGAATGAGATTTCATCGGCCATCATTTCGATCACACTTGTCATGATGCTCGTGTTTATCCCCGTTTCGTTCATGGGCGGCACATCGGGCACATTCTATCAGCAGTTCGGCCTGACAATGGCCATGTCGATCGGTCTCTCCGCGCTTAACGCCCTTACCCTGTCTCCGGCTCTCTGCGCTCTCTTCCTGAAGCCTCACAAGACAGTCGAGGAAGCAGAGACCGAGGATATCGATAATGCAGAGTTCGACGGCAAGATCCCGGCCGAACGTAAAGAAAAAGCCAAAAAGCTCCCGTTTAAGAAGAGATTTTTCTATTGGTTTAACGTATATTTCGACGCCCTGCTGAAGAGATATTCCAAGGTAGTATCGTTCTTTATCAATCATAAAGTCACTGTAGCGGCCATTGTTGTCGCTTCGGTCGGCGTCCTCGTATGGCTTATGAGCATCACAGCCTCAGGCCTCGTGCCCGATGAAGACACCGGCTCGATAATGGGCGTTGTCGACATGCCTCCGGCAACCTCGCAGGAGGAGACCGGCAAGGTCATGGCAGCCGTCGACAGTATATGCGCTCTGATCCCCGAGATCAAAGACCGCACAATGATCACCGGATTCAGCTTCGTCGGCGGTCAGGGCAACACCTATGGCTCGTTCATCCTCAAGCTCCAGCCCTGGGACGAACGCAAACGTGCCGATCAGTCGTCAACAGCCATTCTCGGCAAACTCTATCAGATGTCGGCAAGCATCAAAAACGGCCGTGTCATGTTCTTCCAGCCCCCGATGATTTCCGGCTTCTCGATGACCAACGGCTTTGAGTTCCGCCTGCAAGACAAGACGGGTGGCGATCTCAACAACTTCTTTAACGTCTATCAGCAGTTTATCGCCGCTCTCAACGCGCGTCCGGAAATTCAGATGGCTTATTCGACGTTCAACCCGACCTTCCCGCAGTATATGGTGGAGATCGATGTGGCTAAAGTGAAGCAGGCCGGCCTGACGCAGAACGCCGTACTTTCCGCTCTACAAGGTTATTACGGCGGTATGTATATCTCCAACTTCAACAGCTTCGGCAAGCTCTACCGTGTCATGATGCAGGCATCGCCCGAAGCGCGTATCAATCCGGAGACCCTCAAACAGGTGAAAATCCGCAATGGCGCCGATATGGCGCCGATCGACAACTTCGTCACTCTGAAACGTGTCTACGGTCCTGACCTTATGACCCGATTCAACCTTTATACATCGATCGCAGTGACCGGCCAGCCGGCTCCCGGCGTCAGCTCGGGTCAGGCAATCGCCGCCATCGAGGAAGTGGCCGCTCAGGTGCTTCCCGCCGGATTCGGCTATGAATATGCCGGCATGACTCGCGAGGAGGCCACTCAGAACTCGGGCCAGACAGCCTATGTGTTCGGCCTTGTGCTTCTCTTCGTCTATCTGCTTCTCTCGGCTCAGTATGAATCATATCTGCTGCCGTTTGCCGTGATTCTGTCTGTGCCGTTCGGCTTGATGGGCACATTCATCTTCGCTCAGATGGAGGGTATCGCCAACAATATATATCTTCAGATCGCGCTTATCATGCTTATCGGCCTGCTCGCGAAGAATGCGATCCTTATCGTAGAGTTCGCGCTTGAACGCCGCCGCACAGGCATGAGCATCGTCAACGCCGCCATCCAGGGTGCCGTGGCCCGTCTGCGCCCGATCCTGATGACGTCGCTCGCCATGATCATCGGTCTTGTCCCGCTGATGGTGGCCACAGGCGCCGGCGCCAACGGCAACCGCGCGCTCGGCACCGGTGCGATCGGCGGCATGCTTATCGGCATGATCTTTCAGGTGTTGCTCGTGCCCGCGCTCTTCGTGATCTTCCAGAAGATCCAGGAGAAACTCTCACCCTATAAGTGGAAAGATATCGATGTGCAGGAGCTCTCATCCGAGATCGAACAGTATGCCATCAAGAAATGACCCTCATCCAGACTTCAAAGATGAATAAGACGAATCTTTTTTCAGCAGCCGTCCTGCTCTTTATGGTCGCCGGACTTTCAAGCTGCAACATATATAAAAAATATGAGATGCCTGACGACAACGCCGTCATCAACGACTATCGGAAGGCGCTCGAAGCTCCCGTGGATTCCACGTCGCTCCCCTATCTGGGATGGAAGGATGTGTTTCGCGATCCGGAACTGCAGGCTCTGATTCAGACTGCCCTCGACAACAACACCGATCTGAAAAACGCGGTGCTCAACATCGATGTGGCAAAGGCAAAACTGAAGGGCGCGAAGCTCAGCTATTTCCCCTCGCTGACTATTTCGCCCAACGGCGGAACCAGTTCGTATGGCGGAAGCCATATGAACTGGAGCTATACTATCCCGGCCGCTTTATCTTGGGAGATCGACGCATTCGGCAAACTCCTCAACGCCAAACGTGGCGCACAGGCCGGTGTGGATATGGCCAATGACTATGCCGCTGCCGCACGGTCGCAGATTGTATGCGGCGTCGCATCGAACTATTACACTCTCGTTCTGCTCAATCAGCAACTCGACCTCACCCGCCGCACAGCCGAAATCTGGAAGGATCAGGTGGAGTCGATGAAGCTTATGAAGGAGGCAGGCATGGTCAATGCGGCCGCAGTCGTGCAGAGCGAAGCCAACTATTATAGCATCCAGGCTTCCATTCCCGACATCGAGGAGCAGATCGATGTGGCTCAGAACACTCTCTCGCTCCTTCTCAACACATATCCTCAGCATTGGGAAGTGACATCGAATCTTGATTTCGACATCCCGCAGGCGCTCGTCGAGGGTGTGCCTCTGAGCTATCTCGCGGCACGTCCGGATGTGGCGGCCGCCGAACGCAATTTCGCAGTGGCATATTATGCTACCAATTCCGCACGCGCCAACTTCTATCCGTCGCTGACAATCTCGGCTCAGGGAGGACTGACGAATCTTCTCGGAAGCGTGGTGTCGAACCCCGCGAAGTGGTTTGTGCAGTTGGCGGGCTCGCTCGTGGCTCCGATCTTCTCGCGCGGCCAGAATATCGCGACTCTCGAAGCGGCGAAAGCCAATCAGCAGATCGCTCTCAACAATTTCCAGTATAGTGTGCTCAATGCAGCCGCCGAAGTCAGCGATGCGATGACATCCTATGCGAAGAATGCGGAGAAGCAGAAGATGGTCGAGCTGCAGGTGCAGAGCCTCGAGAAGTCGGTGGAATACACTCAGGAGCTCCTCACATTCAATCAGTCGACAACATATCTCGAAGTGCTGACCGCTCGCTCGGCGCTCCTCCAGGCGCAACTGACGAGCCTCGGTTGCTGGCACAATCGGGTGACTGCAGTCATCGACATGTATCAAGCTGTCGGCGGCGGTCGATAATTACTCATAACCTTTAGATAGCCGGGATCACCCCCCGGGCGTGATTCCGGCCATCTACCAAATCCATTTTGCCATGAACAAAATCAGTAAGCTCGCTTATGTGGATCCCGAGGCGAAACTCGGCGACAACATCACAATTGATCCTTTCGTATTCATCGAGGGGAATGTCGAAATCGGCGACAACTGCCATATCCGCCCCAACGCCGTCATTCATTCCGGCGCCCGGATCGGCAGCGACTGCCATATCTATGAGGGAGCAATCATCGCCGCCGAGCCTCAGGATTTCCGCTGGAACGGCGAAGAGGGTCTCGTAGTGATCGGCAATAAGAATGTCGTCCGCGAACATGTCATCATCAATCGCTCGATCCGGAAGGGTGGCGCCACCAGAATCGGCAACAACTCTTTCATCATGGCCCAGACTCATATCGGCCATGACTCTTCGATCGGCGACTATTGTGTGCTCGGCAATGCTGTGAAGATCGCCGGCGATATCCACATCGGCAACTATACGATCCTGAGCAGCAACGCGCTTGTGCATGAGGGCTGCGATGTGGCCGACTATTGCCTGATCAAGGGCGGATGCCGCGTCAACAATCATGTGCCCCCCTTCACAATCATGGCCCACAACCCGATCGAATATAAAGGAGTCAATTCTTTTGTGTTGCGCAAATGCAATAAAAGCGAACAGACTATTGATGATATCGCGAGTGCCTATCGCCACGTGTATCACTCAAATACTTCGGCTTTCAACGCTCTGCGCAGAATCAAGGCCGATGTGCCCGACAGCCCGGAGAAGAGCGAGATCATCAAGTTTATGCAAGATCATAAGCTGAATCTCGCAGCTCTCCCGAAAGGACTCGAAGACTGATCCCACACCCTCCGGCCGAAGCCGCCCGGCCAAGGCCCGACAATTTATTACAAATATGCCGGGGAATGACGGGAGCGATTCTCCAACTCCCGCCATTCCCCGAACATTACATTAAACCATTTCGAAGATAATGGATTTCAAATCTACCTCCATTCGCGCAGCCTCGGGTTGCGTATATATATTGATAATCGTCTTAGCCTGCTGGGCGGGCGAACTCGGAGTGTCGTTGCTGGCGATCCTTTTCGCCACACTCGGCATCGCGGAGTTTCGCAAGATGCGCTTCGGGCGCCAAAGCGACGACACCGCCATGTCGGCTTTCAATGCGCTTGGCGGGGCACTGCTGTCGCTTAGTGTCTACGTCTACCCTATCTTCTTCTGGATTCTCTGGCTTATGCTCCGCATGATCATTGCGATCTACGACCATCATGAACATCCCGAGAAACGGTTTGCAGTCGATATGGCTGCGCAGGTGTATATAGGCGTTCCGATGGCACTGATGACAGCGTTCGCGTATTTTGCACAGGACATCGCGGCGACTTGTATGCCCATACTTTCGATATTCATTATCATATGGGTCAACGATACGGGAGCCTTTATCTTCGGCTCGACTCTTGGCAAGCATAAGCTCTTTCCGAGAGTATCTCCCAAGAAGTCGTGGGAGGGCTTCTGGGGAGGTCTGATATGCTCAGCCGCCACCGGCGCTCTTATCGGCTGGCTTGACTCGCCGCTTTCGGCGGAGTATATCGGCAATAAACTTATATTCTGGACCATCGCCGGAGTGATCATCAGTGTGGCTTCGACTTTTGGCGACCTCTTTGAATCAGTAATCAAGCGCAATCTGCAGATCAAAGATTCGGGCAATCTCATCCCGGGCCACGGCGGCATCCTCGACCGCATCGACAGCTTGCTGATGGCGATACCCGCTGTAGCCGTCTATCTGGCTTTCTATGCGATGGTGGTGGTTGAAGTGCTCAACGCGTATGGTTTGACCGATATCGCAATCTGATTGAATCAATTTCAAAAATCCTAATCCGGTGAAGTTTTATCTTTCGCTCGCGGCGGCGTTACTTGCCGTCGTCATGCCTCTTAAGGCTAATTGCCAGACCCACTATGAGTCGAATGTAGCAATCGGCGTCAAGGGGGGCGCCGATTTGTCGAGAATGTTCTTTAATCCCTCGGTCAAGCAGTCGTTTCAGCCGGGGGCGATCGCCGGCGTGACATTCAGATATATTGAAGAGAATCATTTCGGATTGATCACTGAGCTCAACTATGTGCAGCGTGGCTGGAAAGAGAATTTCGAGGATACGCCGTTCTCTTATTCCCGAAGGATGGATTATATCATGCTGCCGGTGATGGCACATATATATTTCGGTCGACGCGGCAAGTTTTTTGTCAACGCCGGCCCGGAAATCGGGTTGCGGATATCGGATTCCTACAAATCCAATTTCGACATACTCAACACCGGCTCTATCCCCGGCTTCGACCAATATCACACGACGGCGCAATACACCGAGCCCGTTAAGCAGCGCGTCGATTACGGCATATGCGCCGGACTCGGCGGGGAATTCAACATCAACCGTCGCAATTCGCTCTCGCTCGAAGTCAGATTCTATTACGGCCTTGGCAATCTTTTCTCCTCGGCCCGCAAAGACTACTTCAACGCATCAAATTCGATGAATCTTGAATTCACTCTCGGCTATTGGCTCCGAGTAAAATAACCCCAAATACTAAAGCCTAAAACCTAAAACCTAAAAAAGGCCGCGCTTCTTCATTTCGAGGAAGCGCGGCCTTTAAGTCTTTAACGCCATCGGCGTCTCATTCTTGCGGCAGACTGATGCGGTCGGAGATGCCGGAGGGTGAGAAGGTGATGATATAGACTCCGCGGTTGACGATGCCACCCCAGTTGCTGACGCGCGTCAGATCGATCGGCGACTGTATTGTCGGCCATGACGTGAAGGAGCCGTTGAAATCGCCGGCGTTCGCAGCCAGATTGGGCACAAAGTAGGTGATGATATCATACGATGTGGCGCAGTAGACGGGCGAGGCTTTCATCGGGCGAACGTTGAACAGCGACTCGTAGTGGCTGATAAACTCTTTGGTCGACGGATCGTCGGGATCAAAGTAGAAGCGCGAGGGGATGTAGACGTAGTTCTCGCCGAAGAGATCCTTGAGTGCCGTTGCGTAGGGGATCCAGTTCGGACGACCCATGACGCGGATGTCGCTCATCATGTTGCGCTGACGGAGAGCCGACACCTGCTCAAGAAGATTCTTTACATCTTTCTGATTGGTCGGGGTGCCGTAGATTAGATATTTGCCATGTTCGGCGTTGAGTTCAAGATCGGCCAGTCCGGTGATCTCAACCTCCTCTACCCCGTCGCCACTGCCGGCGAACGCCTGAATCACACTCGCACCGAGAGCGTCAGACGATTCGGGCGAACCGGCGATAATGAGCTTGTAGCCGTCAAAGGCCGATTTCATATAATCGGTCACTTCGGAGTTCATGTATGAGGTCGGCACGAGATATTGGAGCACGTGCGGATTGTCGATATACGTCTCGTCTTTGGCATCGAAGGAGTTGATGACCATCGATTTGTTGTCGGCGGCATAGTCAACGAGATAGGCGGGGATAGATCGGTCGGAGGTCGTCACGATCATCTGCGGACGGAACGCGTCGAGAGCCATTGTCACACTGTCCTGACTGATCGAGCCGTCGATGATTGTCAGGCGTGTATGGCAGGCATGCGATTTCAACGCGTCGACAGCCGTCAGTGCTCCGCGTGAGAATTCCATCTCTTTGTTGGTCTTATTACGTTTTTCGTCGACGGTGTTGCCGATGTCGGTCAACACTACGGCGACACCGATATCAACGCGTTGGGATTTTTCACTACCGAGGGAATCGGCCGTGGCGGTCGCACCGAGCGAATGCACTTCATTGTAGATCTCGCCGATACCCTCTTCATGGCGCTGACGCGGATCTTCGGTTGTGTATTCCTGCTCGACGTTGATGGTCGTGATCACCGGGATACGCAACACATCACCTTTCCTTATGCGGTCGATTCCGGGATTGGCATCGCGGAGAGCTTCGACCGGCACGGCATATGTCAAGGCTATCGATTCCCAGGAGTCGCCGCGCTTGACTTTGTAGGCCGACAGGGATTCGACATGACTTACTTCGACAGTCTCTTTGCGACGCTCGGATTTATCGGTGTCGGCGAGCACACGGATCACTTCTCCTTCGGCCGGAGCACCGGAACGCAGACCGGGATTAAGCTTGAAGAGATCTTCTACAGTTGTGTTGTAGGCCTTGGAAATGCCGTAGAGGCTCTCGCCGTCGCCGACAGTGTGATAGACATAATCTACCGTCGGCGTGTCGTCGGCCGATGCGTCGGCGGCTGTCTCGTCGGCGGCTTGCGAATCCGACACCACACCGCGTTCGGATGTATCGATCGCCAGAGTCATTCCCTTTTTTATGCCCGACGTCTCGATGCCCGGGTTGAGGACGTAGAGCGATTCGAGGGGCACGTTGTAGAGTTTGGCAATTCCATAAGCCGTTTCGCCCGACTTGACTATGTGGGTTATGCGCGATGAAGCGACCGCCACACTCCCGTCGGAATTCGAGTTCTGCGCCGTGCGGCTTTCCTTCCCTACCGGATAGTAGAGAAGAGTGCCGGGATCGAGTCGGGAAGTCACATCGCGGTTGGTGGCTTCAAGCAAAGCGGGATCCCATCCGAATTTGTCGGCAATGTCGGAAAGCGATTCCCCTTTTTTTGATTCATAGTAATAGAAGCTCTTCCCCATGATTTTGACCTTGGGAAGTTGCGTCTGAGCTATTGCGAGTCCGCCCAATCCGGCGACTGCCGCAATTGAGATAAATGTCTTTGTCAATATATTCATATCCTGCCGATAATGCAAGTGAGAGGCGCAAGCGTCGCGACTTGACAGAGCGGCAACGGCAGTTGCCGGCGCCGGCGGCCGCCCGCTTGGGCCATACATTCTACAAAATTACGAAATTTATCTCTTATGGCAAAATCGGAGTTATCCCCCTTTCTTCAAAAAAATATTGTTGCAGGGGGCGAGGATATTAGCGCCCGCCGGCTGTCGATCGGTCGGTGGAGGCATCAATGTCGACGAGTTTGACAGCGCCGCGTTTCTGGCGTCCCCATTGCAGATTATAGGCTATGCAGATGTAGGGCATGCGCATCGAGATGCGCATGTGCTGCTCGTTGCGGTTGTATTTGCTTAGCGATTTACTTCCCTGGTCGTAGTTGCCGAAGGGCATTATGACTCCGGCTCCGAATTGCCACGTTTTCCAGTAATAGCTCAAGTCGATGATATTGATATCCTCTCCCCAGCTGATTTTTTCACCCCAGAGATCGCGCTCGGCCCGATTATATTGTGCGCTGAGCACGAATCCCCAGTGCGACAGTTTGATCTCGGCGTTGCCGCTCCAGTCGCTGTTGAAGAGTTTGTAGCCGCTTCCGCGCATTCGCTCGCGTCGGAATTGAATGTAGCCGGAGGCGATGAGCCAATCGGGGATGATCTCTATCTGCGGAGCGAGAAAGAAGGAGATATTTTGCAGTCCCTGACTGTTTTCATAACCGCTGATCAGGCGGTCGGAGTCCCAGTAAATCACCGGGGTTATGGCGTTGGGCGATGTGAAGGCCCTGATTCCGAACGAGCCGCTGACTCTCGGGAGATTGAAGCCATAGCGGAAGGTCAGCATATATGAATCGGCTGTCTTTAGATTCTGATTGCCGACACGCCATTGGAATCCGTCGATCTGCTGGGGCACGATGTTGGTTTCGGCCAGCGATGGAGTGGATTGCCATGATGTGAAGTTGAGCCTGAAGTTGTGGTTGGAATTGAGCGAGTATGTGATCGTTGCCTGCGGGCGCGGACTCCAGGAGTGGTTGCCTTGATTGGTCTCGCGGAAGAGGAAGTCGGTGTATTGCACGCCCATTCCGGCGGTCGCGGTCCATTTGCCGAATCGACGAAAATATTCGGCGAATAGATAGAATTTGTCTTGGCGCTGATGAAACACAGCTCCGGCGAGGTTGTCGTAGCTCGAGCGGTTGCGGTTGGTCGAATATGACACTCCGGCGGTCAGGCGGCTCCCGCTCCAGTTTTTTATGTAATCGGCCTCGACGGCATATGCCTGGTTGCGGTCGTGGATGTCGGTGTGGATATTTGTCAGGAGCAATCCCGGGATACCGGATGATTGTTCGATATAGTCGGAATATGAACTTCCGGCGGTGTAGGATCCGTTGAGACTGACGGCAAGTGTCTGTCGGCGCGCAAATTCCTGCTGCCAGTAGAGGGAAAGCGTCGGCGTCGTGCCCGGCGTGCCGTGGGATTCAGTCAGCAGTATGTCGTCGGAGCCGTCGCTGAGCGATAGCCTTCCGTTGTAAAGGAATTTGTCGGTGATGCTCTGCTGAAGCATGAATTCGGCCACAAACACAGTCGTGTCGGGTTTGATATAGCTGTAGGAGGCCCATGCGCGCGATTGAGTGTTGTCCATTGAGCCGCCGAGGGGAGTTTCGTCGCGGGTCAGTGTGGAGCCGTCGGCATATGTGAATGTCTCGGAATATTGGCGGTGGGCCTTAATTTTGTTGGTCAATTTGAAATTGCCGCCGACCTCCCATTGCGACTTGCCGACGTTAAGCTTAAGATCGGCCATGTAGAATCCGAATGCCACATTGAGCGCAGGCTGCGCCATAGTCATCAGCGAACCACCTGCGTCAGGATTGGCCACAATGATATTGAGCACATAATTGGCGCCACCGTAACGAAGCCCGGGATTGTCGATCCATTCCACTCGCTTGATACTCTCCGGGAGTAACGAACGGACCTGATCGATTGTCGCTTCCCGACCGTTGATGCGGATCTGCACCGATTCGCCGGCCGCCTTGATCGAACCGAGCGGATCGTTGACACTGAGTGTCGGTATCATTAGATTGTTGATCAGTTGGAGCCCGTTGCGTGAATGCTCGACCGCACTTTCAGAGGGATGATATACATCCATATCCGGCTTGCGGATCACTTTGGGTGCCTGAATGACGATCTCATCAAGATTGTAGGAGGGTATGGAGTCAGTCGACATCTCTTCAGCCGTGGCGCTGAGGGATGTGGAAAATGCGACAGTCGCCGCTATTATACCGAGTAGGGTTTTCATTCAGATAATATTCGGTTTAGATATAGCCTATATAAGTTTCTGCCGGATATCCGCGATATGCAGCGAGACACCTCAATACTGTCAGCTTATGGCCGGATAGAAGAAACACACTCGACCAAATCCCTCGGGGAATCCTCTTTGAGTGGATGGAAGATCCTCTCTCAAGAACGACTTCTATTTAATCGTGTTAAATTTAAACCGTTTCTTAAATAATTTTACTTATATAGTTCATTACATATATATAGCTCCTTAAGTTAACGTCAATGATCGGGGTTTTATTATAACTTCGGCTATTTGCTTGCATATTCACGAAGTATTTCCTAAATTTGTGGATCCGAGCTACAAATATTCTTGCTAACAAAACACTGGTGTCTCTTAAAAACTGTTAATAAGAAATTGTTAAACTCTGTATTCA
>CAMWNT010000014.1 GCA_947175695.1 uncultured Porphyromonadaceae bacterium | reverse complement strand
TTGAGACATCTCGCATATAAGACACACCTCATCGCGAAAAGGTGACAGACTCAACAAAAAAAACTCACGCAATCCCCCGCCGACCGTACCCCGACAGCCATGCTCAATAGTAGCCATCGGAATAATCCGCTCCTCGCCGACAATAATGGGCAAACATACACTCATAAGGGGTCGAGCACTGCTCGCCCGGCTTTACGGCCGGCTCCCCATGCGCCAGCACATCCTTACACTCCCTGACCTTCGCGCGGATCTCATCCTGCATCGGCAATATACGTGACATGACGGACTCTACGACAAACAGACGCTCTATATCCACATTCGCATCCGCCACCTCCTCTACCGTCAGACCAAGTTCGTCGAGATAATTCTCGTCGACATACACGATGAAGAAATCATCGAGCCGACAACTCCGGCTGATGACATAATACTGCAACGCGCAATCACGAAGAATTGTATCAGTCACGCTCCGATGGCTTTTCACCTCATACGCGATATGGCGACCGTCGGCATTGACAAGGATATCGACGGCGGCAAAAACGTCGTCATAGACGAATGCCGCCTCATACACCGTCCGCGTGCGAAACCACGCATCCGTCTGCTCCAGCCAAAGCTGTTGCCGGATATTGAACGGCAGACTGACGCGCGTCATGTCGATCACGCGATCGGCATCAATCGCCGAAGCATCGACCCCGTCGGGAAACAACCGCTGTGCCAACTCCCCGATCACATGCCCCGCGTCAAACTTCTTCCTCGTCGCCTCTGAGATTCTCCGCATCGCATTCCTATTCTTATACAGCCAAAGCAATCGCCGACAGATACACCCATAGACAAACGTCGTCTTCGACAACCGATTACTCTCGAAATGCTTCTTACACTTCCGCAAAACAGCCTGCGACTCCCTGATCATCGACTGCATCCCCTCCACCGACATCCCATACGGCTCCCCCTCCTCGCAATACTTGACGCACCACCACGCATTGACCGCCCCCTCCGCATACGCCTTCCTCCCCACACACTCCCGGGCCGCCTCCAGATACACCCCCGGCGACCCCTCACACAACTTCACCATACTCGATTCCTAAAAAGTTAACCGAATTCGCCAAAAATCGTGAATCCGCTTCGTTCTGCCAGCCGTCTTCCGACACATCAGATATTCACACACGCGCCTTCAATCTATCTCTGGTTAATTAGCTGAAGGATCAACCATTAATGTGGTGACTAACGTGTACAATCAGTTCTTCCAAAGCCATAATCACCTCATCGAATGGTTGCCTACGCTGCCAACATAAATCTATGTAACGCTTATGTTTAGGTGTATCTTTTATTGTACTGATGTAAATTTTATTCTTCGATTCATCCTTACTTAAAGCGTACCAGTCAACTGTACAATCAGAGCGGAGAGGATATCCTTCTTTTAAAAGCATCGCGCGGTGAGTATCAAAGAATTTTTCATCCACTGTATGTGAAGAGCCATGGCTTCGGGCATTTCTAACTTTCCTCACATTGTCAAAAATTTTTGCTATTGATTCCAGCGAGTACTCATTTTTATAAGCCCAGAGCTTGACTGAATAGCTGATACTTCCTAAGCTTTTACAATTATCGAGTCCTTTGGCATCCGGATTGTACTTCTTGATATCAGCACATATCTGCGGAAGTGAGCCCTTTGTCCGGTAATATACATTTAATAGTCTCTCTGCCTGCATTTGAGCGTAGCGGCAAAACTCACCGAAATCTATACGATGTCCCCTAAGCCCATATCTAAACCGAAGCATTTCGCGGCAATCAGCTTCAAAACATTCCCGAAGATACTCATCCTTAATCGAAGAATAGTCGAGCACCGTCTTCGCATCATCAAGTTTATAATCAAGAGCCAGATACTTCTCGATTTTTGCAATGATGGAATTATCTGTTCTGTTTTCATCAGAACGAGTCGGGGGCAATGATCTACGAAGTTCATCCACAAACCAGCGATTCTCCGGCTTGTGGATAATTTCTGCATTGAGAAAGTTCAATAGCTTCCTCAGATTCTCTTTATTATGCTCTGACATATCATGGAAGAATTGAGAGGTCGAAACCTGACTCGACAAGTCGTGCCAAGGTATCTTTAGGTTTGACACCGGTCGATTCAACGCCACCGAAGGTAAATACTCCCGGCATAAATTCATTAATTTGATTTAATATGTTTTTATACTCGGGCGCTACCTCTGGAGTACGAATGTACTTGGTCGGTCGATCCTTTGCGATAGCTCTATGGACGACATACATGTATCTTTCGGCCAAATCTTCCGGGTTAGGACAACCTAACATCATTCGGCCATACGCCGTTGAGTTGTCGATTACATCCGGCCGCTTACACTGAGTTCTATCGTATTTCAGTTTGTAATCTACCTGACGACAAAGAGAAATATACAACTCCTTGGGGAGATGGGCAATTGAGATATTCTGACTGACGGCTACCATTATTTTCTCATCTTTAAGGATAAAGTAAGCATATGGATGGCCTTGTTTTGAAACGGCGAATTCAATCTTCACGCCGAGCTCCTTCTCAAAATCATCCGTCGATAATGTCTGAAGATATTCCCAGCTAATCTCAGATCCCGGCGTTTTGGGCTTTGCGCATATAAGACGATTGAACTGTATTTGCAACTTTGAATATACAGGATCCAATTCGCCTTTCACCATTTTCAGATAACACAGTTTCCCGGAGATCACATTCTCGATATTTGGCTCCCCCTTATGGAGATAACCCTTCTCAGATTTGTAACGAGGATAAAACTTGGCGATAGCGGCATTGATGCCATACTTCTCCCAGATATGAAGAATAGCTCTCACATCCTTCACATAACGACGCGTCACATTAATCTTCTCACCGACGGTCAGTCCGGTCACTTCCTGACGTTGACCTCGATGGTGAAGACGTGTCTTCTTAGGGTTAATCTTGAAGTTTTGGCCCGATATTATTCTCTCCAATTCTTTTCGGAATGCGCTATCCGGCTGATAGACATTGTGCATTGAACTGAATGTAATATCATCGGCATAACGAGTGTAACGAAGGCCAAAACGCTTGGCAACACCTGCCAACCGGCGATCCAAAGTGTCACATATTGCATTAGTCAGCAATGGCGACGTCGGTGCACCCTGAGGCAACTTATATGATTTGATCGGGGTCGCTTCATCCCCTTCCTCATAATCTGTCATTTCAATCGCGCAGAGCCCCGCGACTATATTGGCGATCTCCTTTGAAAAGCTAAACGGAGGCAATTGAAGACGTCGCCACACTCTTGCTTGATCGATACTCGGGAAAAAGTCGGACAAATCGATGTTGAACACATAGTTCTGATTCAGATGCTTCTCGGCATTATTAACGATCGAGCGCTCCTCCACAAATCCCATTGCATAGGGAGAAGGAGTGTACAACGCCTTGAAAATCTCATTTAGGCATCGCTGCATCCATTTTAGATTGCCATTCGGAGCATAAATTGTTCGGCTCCCTCCTGACTTCTTAGGGATCTCAAATTTGCGGTAACGATTAGCGCCTAATTTGGGATTGCATAGGATCATCATCTTATGCATCGTGAATGGATAACTGTCTGAGCCCGTCAAATCCGCCTTGATTTCGTTCAGCAGATTCAACAGATCACTCCGATCGACAGCATTCCGCATTTTCGTTATAATCAACTCCTTATCCATTCTTATCTGGGAAAATAAAAAAAGTATTGAGTCAAGGATATTTTCTTTATGTCATACCAACTGAGTAATTAGCCATAAGATATGAGTTTATTAATCTTACAGATTCATCAACACTTAGCAAATCGGATGAGGAGCCACTGCACCGCAAGGAGATGAGATAAGTGCGAGGAGCCAACAAAACGTTGGAAATTCCCCGTAGGGAAAGTACCCGGCAAATCGTCGGGCATGTTCAAAATGTCACCTTGACTCAATACTTCATTGTTCTCTTTCGATTACTTTGCAAAGTTACAAAATAAACGCGAACTCTTTGTTCGTAAGCAAGTGTTCGAATCTAATTTATACAATATGCGGGCTTATTTTTTAGGCGATTCCTGTGCGAAGCTTAGGAGAATATAAAAATATTCGACTGAGCGACAATCCGGAAGCGGCAAAAAAGAAGCCGCAGATTGTATAAAAGATTTTCTCTCACTTTCTATCGTTTAAATTTGAACACTTACTTATCCAAACACTAATACCCCAAGAAATCAAAATCGCCATCGAATCCTTCGGGCATATCACCATACATTCCGTCAGTCATAGCGTCCCACGTATCTCTCATATAATCGTTATCGTCACAGTAGCTGTAGCCGCCACCATCGCTTCCGAAGTAATCATCAAATTCCTCCTCGTCGTCTTCATCATTGAATGAAGGATTAAGCGTACCGAAACTGACAAGATGCTCCTCTTCCCCCTTAAAATATTTAATAGTCGGGAAATCCTTTCCATAGAACTTCCAAACGTTGTATTCCAAAGGAAGCACCTCTTCACCCTTTTCATTGACAATGCCCTGCTCTGCGACACGATCATTTTCATCCTCACCACCATCCTGATTTATCAATTCACTGCCGAAGACAGCAACGATATTCCATGACCCTGACACTGTATCATTATGCCCGATTACTTTGGCCAAACCATTCTGAAAGCCATCTATCCATGCGTATTTGCCGAACGGAATGACGATTTCGCCTTTCTCATCTATCGCACCCCATTTGTATTCATTGTTCTGCACAACTGTAATGCAGGAATTGATTGGGTGTTTCACCTGTCGGTATTGTTTGTCATCCATCTTGATCATTCTTTTTTGATTTCGATGCAAAGTTAGATTCCAAATGCGAACTCTTTGTTCGCTCACAAACCATAGAGTCTTCTCATCGAATCAATTCTATTCGCTATTGCGTTAACGATCGGCTCCGGCGAAAGCACTTTCAAATCCTCCCCATAGGAACAGAGTTCGCGTATAAGCTCGTAGTTCTCCATGCAATCGATCGAGAAAAGCCATCCCCCTGATGGAATTGCATACTTCTTTCGCAAAGACTCTTCTTTCTCTCCTCTAATATGGATTTGCGAGCCATGCAAGGGCTTGGTGTCGACATATGGTGCAGACTTATCAGAGACCCAAAAAATGATCTTGTGAATTTCAGCACCTTCATAGTAGCTCACCCCTATTATATCCTCATATCGTTCAGTCAAATCTTCCGGCGGCTCTCGATATTCATAACCGGGGAGAACAGAGATGGCTACGATTCTGTCAAGAGCGAAGGTCAGAATGCAACCGGTGTCGTCGGCAGCTCCAATGAGATACCATCGCCTATTAAATTCTTTTAATAAATATGGCGATATGATCACATCCCGCAAATCTGAGGTATTAAACCTCCTATATTTAAGCACGACCACCGATCTTGCTTTGATTACCGAAAAAGCCTGCGCCATCAAAGTCTTGTTTTCAAGAAGATTTTTCGACATCAGTATGACAGGCTTGTTTTCTACCAGACCGAGACGTTTGTGCAAATCATCAAGCCAACCGAACCCATCAAGGCCATCAAACGACCCAATAGTAGAAAGAGCAGTCATTAAGACCCCCTTCTCTTCATCTGAGAGTTTACCTTTAAAAATGGAGAACGTCGGATCCAAATACCGGATACACCTTTTCTTATAGACTTTATCGGAAGCTACCGAATGGGCGTCGACCGTATAACGCTCCAATTCTATCAGAATAGGAAAATGATTTTCCAAATACTTGATATCCTTTTCCACGCATCGCTTCGTCACACCTCCGTCATGCCCATACTCGGGCAACTCCCGATCAAGATAGTCAGTCATATCCTGTATTGAATACGCATGATACCGGTCCGACAGAAGCTTGTCGAGCAACACAATCCTCGTTAATGCATTCTTATTCGCAGGCATAGTCAAAACAACATTTTAAACAATTCTCTGAAAATAAACACATTATAAAATCTCCGCTTTTCAAACCTGCGAAGCACGGTTTGAAGTCCGCGATAAGCATGCAAAGAGCCTGATTCTTCTTGGGATAAAGGACTTGGAGCATGGAGTCCCGTGGATCCCTTTACAAGTAGAGAAGCAGTTTAAAACCCGCTCATCTCCCGGAACTCTACAAATTTAGTAATTCTCCGCCATATCTGCAAATTCATCCCCCGGGCTTTATCGTAAGAGGAATCCGCTACGGCCCACATCAATCAATACCTCGTTGATGCCTACAATAGCTGAAATGCTTTATGAATCCGAACAATTCCTCCCGAACCCAGCATTCCGAATCTGTCAGGCTCTCATTTGTAAGTTTCAATAAGTTTTTTCATTCGTTCATGATATTCTTGATTTCCGAGATTGATAACCACAAGGTTAGACCTTGTACGAGTCAAGCCCGTATATAGTAGTTCATCAAAGGCTTTCTCTCCCTCGTTTTTCTTTTCTAATAGAAGGAACACCACTTCACTTTCCCATCCCTTAAAACTGTGAATAGTGGAAATTTTAATGGTTCCTGTATTCATATAGAAATTCAGTTTCTTGTTATCTCGAATATCGGAGTAATCTGCCTCCTTATCAAAAACCTTATCTCGAAATTGTACATATTCTTCTTCGTGTTGAGCCAACACCTTCAGAAAGTCTGCGAAATTGAATTTATATCGCTTTGCCAATGCTTCAAGTATGGGTCCAAATGTACCGGCATACTCTCTATAAAGCTCATACCGGGCCAAGAAGCCTCCTATGATTTGGTTTGCTCTTGCTCGTCGCTTCTTATCATTAACATCTACTTTGATTACTGTCGAGAGCTCTTTGACCCAGATAGGAGCAGTGCCTTCCGAGAAGTAGTTAAGATGACGGACAAACATCAAATCATACGTCTCAAACATCGACGCAGTTTTGAGATTTCCCTTATAACGGTAGTAAGCGTCAAATTTCTTTAGCAGTTCAATGGAACTTCCGAGAATTGTAATATCATTTGGATTTATATTCTTATTCTCTTCATTTGCTATATTCCCAGAAATAATTGTATTTAAAGCTATTACGGGATCAGGCAGGGATAGATTGATATATCGAATCGTACCTTTCTGCAACTCATCACGTGAGAATAAGGAGCCTTGATCCTCAGGTGAAACCAAAGTGTCTATGTCATATTTGTTTGAGAAATAGACATTTTGAAATCCGACCGCAAGGTCTCTAACTTTCATATTCATACGAAAACTTGTGGAAAGTTTTCTTGGCGCACCAATTATGTTCGTAGAAATATCCTTCTGACTGACTTGACGACTATATATATTTTGCTTGACATCTCCAAAAAGATAATATTCCCCGTCAGAGCGAAGGAAATTATCTCTGACTATATCCATCCAAGGACGAATATAGTCTTGTATCTCATCAATGTAGATAGCGTCGTATTTTTCTATTTGTGATTCATAACCTTTGAATAGGTCCCTGTTTGAATAGTAGTTTTTATCAAGATATTCGGAGATACGCTTCATGTATGCACGGTCAGTTTCATCCAGCATTTTATCAGGCAGAACAAAACTTATACCAAGCTCATTCATCATTGTGCCTATGAAAGAATGATAATTCAGTATGGTAAAATATCTCCATTCAAAGTCTCCTCTGACACGACTCAGTTTATCCTTGATGAAATTTTTAAGAGTTATGTTATATGTGAGTATTAGAATGTTAGGTTCTCGACCGTCAGCCAATACTCTCTTACATGACTCAACCGCTTTTGCTGCGAGTACCGTCGTTTTACCTGATCCAACAACCCCCTTAACTCTCCATGTTGTTGCCTTATCATCATAAATAAGCTTCTCTTGATCAGGAGAATATGTTATTTCTTCTCCATCGGTCAAAAGATGTTTTGTTGGGGCAAGATGTTGATAAAAACTTTGATACAATTCATCGGTAAAATACAGACTTGGTTTTTTCATCAATAAATACCGCTTGTAAAGTATCTCATTGAAATCCTTTGCATTAAGCGTATCACGTCCGATAAGGTCAACATTCCATTTTAAGAAATTCTGATACCCCCGTTCCGTTGCAAAAGGAGTCACCAGTAAATCATCAATCTGTTTCTTTGACGCGTTATGAAAATATACGGCACATGTGACAAAATTAAAATTCCGGATGTCATTTATCTTCAGCTCCAGCAACCCCGGAATATGGAAATCAAATATGTTCTCTTTATATTTATATGCCTGATCAACCGGAGATTTGATATAAGCATTTGCTTCACCTTGATTCTGTGGAAACTTCAAATGCCAGTGTTTGCGGTCATCTACTGTGTATAGACTCAAATCCCAATCTTTGACTTCAATAATCATAACTCCGGCCCCCTTACGCATTATGACGACATCGGGACGGTCTCCGTTAAGAAAAGGATTGAAATATACCTCAAAACTGTCATCAAGTGTTGATTCGAGGAAACGCAACAATACCCATTCGCCCTCTGTTGGCTGAACACGAAATTGCTGAATTTTTTCAATTGACGGTATAAACTGCGCCATAATTATTCTGATAAAAGGCGATTATTAAAATTATCACCAACTTCAAAAGCATATAAAGACTCCATTCCTCTTCCATCAATATAAATATCCTTCATCCAATCCAATATATTGGAATGCTGATGCTTTATGCTAGTGAACGATTGGAGAAAACTTATACTATGAAATGTTGATTTAACATCACCACGCGCCTCTTGCCTAACTCCTTTGGAGTCTATTACCCCAAATCCTCGACCTGATGTAATGAGATGGTAATTAGTTAAAATGCTTCGGTCATGAGTGACGTCACCGGACGTATGAACGACAATTGAGACTTTTATTTTGGAATCAAGCTTTAACTGATGAATTTCAGCAACAACCTGCTCCATATTTTCTTTTTTCAACTCTCCACCCTTATTGTAAAGAAATATCGTTAGATGAAACGGAACAACCAATCCTTTTGGAACAATTGCCTGTATTAAGCTATACAACGATGGGAGTCGGCGATCGAAATTACTACTTAACAAGTAATTATCTATAATTACAGCTGCATTAATCGGAGTCATACCAATTGTAGCTAACACATCCTTCCACGATGAGATATCCTCATATTCCTCTCCGTGTTCTTTAAGTTTCATTTTTTGACTTGCAGTCAACAAATGATATGGGCGATAATGAGTTGTCGCCATATCATCGATTACTTGCATATCAGTCAGCGACGTTGTTAATAAGATTCCCATCTTTTCTCGATAACCCGTATATGGCTTTGATTCCGGAGGTAATAATAGGAATATGTCATCCGCCATTGGGTTCTTCACATCTTGCAGTGCAGACTTAATACATGTCACACTTCGACATGCCCTTTTCAGAAGTTTATTGACAATTGGATTTACAGTAGCAAGACTTAATAACTCTTCCTTACTACCAATCTCAAGATGCAAATCTCCAAGTTTTTCAATTGTCGATAAAACCGTACTATATGGGCGTTCTTTCCGAAGTCTAATGACTTCGGAAAGAGTATATTTATTACAGAATATTCTGTGTCCTGCCATCCTTAATTACTCGTTAAGTCAAACAGTCTAATAGCAGCATTATCTGCTTCATCAAGGAATCCGGGACCAAAATCTTGTTCGAACTTACCATTTCCCTTCAGTCCCATATTATACGGATGACTATTCTCATCAACATATATTACTGAGACATCCTCCGGAGACATCTTCTTTTCTGCCATACGAACCTGCAAGCGACGAATCAGGTACTCACTGTGGGTTTCAATGATAAAATGGATATTGAATTTTTCCCGCGCCTCCGCAAACATATCAACCAACAATGATTGAAACTTTGGGTGAAGATGAATCTCGGGTTCCTCAATGATGATGGTCATTTCAGGGAAAAGCACTTTGTCAGTGTGCATGTCCGTAACATACAAATAGTTCTGCCCAAACCATCCCTTGACAAGGAAGTGCTGGAATGCACGCTGGATTCCTGTCTCAATCTCTAAAAGAATTGAGAACAACTGCGTTATACCATATCCCTCGTCTGCCAAAAGACTCGTATTCTCTCCTTTATGAAGCCTGATAGCTACCCCTAATCCTTCAGTGTCCATGTCCAGTGTTGCATAGTCGCAAACCCCGAACTTTTTAAGCCACCCATTCATAAAAGCATCCGGTTCATAGCCTTTCTCATTCTTATACTTTTTAAGACCTACGAAATCGCGACGAGCATTAAAGTATCGATTAAGAAGACCCGCAAAATCAGATTTGGAATCCAACGTATATAAACGTTTCACATCTACGCGAGATGACCCGACGTATACCAATGAACCACACCAAGTTGGAGCCAAAGCCTTTTGTAGCTGCTCATCGACATACTTTTTGAAATCCTCCCAGATATAATGGATTGTCACGTGACTTTTCTCATTAAGCCATTCTTCTCCATTAGTATATGAAATTTTTTCTGAAAAAGAAGCATCTGGAATAAGATCGATACACTCTCCCGCATTAATGAGAGTCGTAAGAAGCCACGGAAAGCTAATAGTAGTCTTTTCCAATCTGTCAAGCCACTTCTTATCGCCTGCAGCAAATTTAGATAATAGCATCAGCCATGCTTCATCATTTACTGAAGAGTTCAAATCCAAATTAGACCAGTCATGAAGCTCTTCAGAACGTTCGTCAAAATTAATTTTTGACTCATTTGAGAATCGCGACATCCATTCCGTTTGACGCATTTTGAAGAAATCCCAAAATGTCTCACATTCGGAAACAAGGAACAATTCAATAAGACGACTAAAGAGTTTTTGAAGTCCTATATTCTGCTCAAAGACATTAGAAAAAATCTTTCTAACTTCTATATTGAAGTTTGACTTATTGAGTCGACCAATTTTATCAAGTAACGGAACCTTGAATAAACAGTCATTCTTCATAACCCAATCAAGCGTCTCACTCGTGACCTTACGGCTGTGCTTATACTCATAGGCATCGACATCTGGAAACAAAGTATTATCCGGAGTCAGAATACTCTTGGTATTCTTCAGATAATCACCAAGGAATGGCATGCTATTAAGATAGCAATCTTCCTTTTGTGAGAGAAATACTATGATCTCACCCTTCTCTATAGTTATACTCTTCAGATAGCCTCTGTTTAAAACATCTGCTTGATTGCTATTGAAAACCATAACGACTTCTAACCCATTGTCGGCAGTAAACCTATATTCAAGTTCATTTTTGGCAGACCTCGAATTTACGATCTTGTCAAAGCGACCAAGGAGATTTAATGGATAGGAGTTAAAGTCCATGGTGTATTCCCCTAAAGCAAGAGTAGCTCCCTCCGACATTGAGGCTTCCTTAACTTTCTGCATATAAGTATCCAAAAGCAATATAGACTTAGCGATACTGCTTTTACCGGAACTATTGCAACCCGTTAGAATCGTAAGGGGTGCGATTCTGACTTCAGCACCTTCAGACCCAAATATTCTGAAATTTTTTATACTATAATTGGTATTCATACGCTCGTTATATGTCTACGATGCAAAATTACGATTCACTCGCGAACCCAATGTTCGCAAACAACTCGTATGTTTTGAAGGTATCTGCATTCACAGAAATTGGAGTTAATCTAATGAAAATCTACTTTTGCTCAAATCACGTCCGTCCCTCCGTTTGACGATGCAAAATTACATCTCGAAATCCGGATCTCCAAATCTCCGCAACATTGCAAACACTTCATATTCCAAGCAAGCTCCGACATCTGCAACATTGCAATGCTTCGAACGCACCCGCAACATCTTTTAGGTAAGCAACCGATGCTGTTTGCAATTCAGCACGCTTATCAGATCACCATGGGATCGCTGAAATTCAATGTATGCTGGTGATCGGTTAGTGCTTACATCGAATCTCCTTATTTCTGACGATAACCACTATAAGAAGCAACGCGACTGCAATGTCAACGACACTCCAAACACTACGGCCCAACAGCAGTTTGAGGAATGGTTGAAACAGTAGTACAAGTGAACCGTATATCACAGCGAGCGTATTCCGGCCGTTCTTATAAGCGTCCATAGCCAATATCCCAAATCCAATCATGGATAAGAATCTCACAAGATTATAAAAACCGTATGGCATCGGGAGAAGACACAACACCATCAAGGCTGCCAGTGCGAGCTTTATCCAGGTTGAAACCCTTATCTCATTACATACCATAATTTTACTTTTTTCATTCGATTCATTAATTATCAGGTATCGACGTAGTGTCTCCGCATCAGATGCCGATCAAGCTTTATTGCTTCTTAGATTTTAGGAACTTCTGATCAAGATGGATATCTCCGATTACGGGAACTATATGGATAAGGAAGCGCTGGTTGTGAGAATCATCTACGTCGCTAACCCGTGATGCGCGAGGCACGCCACCCTCACCGCTACCGGCAATTACGAGCTCACACTTTTCCATATTGGTAAAATCTATACCTGCGTTGTCGCGCCAAAATTCGTGTAGTTTTAGAGCGCGTTGATAGCTTAGGACATCATTATTGAAGTAATCGTCAACATAATAGCCGTCAGCAGAAGCTTGACCCTCGATAACAACCAAATACTTAATATCTGTACGCAGAGAATCATTCTGCTGTAAATTAAGTATAGTACGCTTGATTTCCACACCTGCATCACGAATCCGTTGACGAATAGCATTTGCCTCTATCAGACTATATTCGGAAGATTTAGGATCATCTTGAAGTAGGTTATCAAGAGAAAATTTACCTTTCTGATAGTTAACCTGTATCTTGAAGATATGTTTGAGGTAATCTTTATTGAACTCGAAGTATTCGGGGTCAATATTATCTACGGCTTTGTAGATAGACATGATTTCCTCATACTTATCTTTGAACTCCTCCAGTTCGCGCTGCTTGATTTTGAAGCGGCTGTAAGATACTGCAAAAAGCACAAGCATAATAGCGAACAATGTGGTCATAATATCCACATAGCTCGGCCAGAAAGCACTTTTAGTATTGCGACTATCCATTACAATTATTGTTTACGACCGCCAAAGAGACCACCCAGGAATCCACCGCCACCTGAAGTGTTCGGAATCTCCGGATTCTTCTTAGCTTCTTCGATAGCCTTATCGAGAAGCTTGCGGATAGACTCAACTTCGCGGCGAGTGGTTTCGATGGTTTTGTCAACTTCTTCGCGAGAACTCTTAGTATTGATAGAGGTAAGAAGTTCCTCAATCTTTTTCAGCTTGCTAAGCTGAGAGAACTCTTGCTGAATTTGGTCGAGAGAGAATTTTTCCTCGATCGCAGCCACGATTTCGCGGCGGCGTTCGAGCATTTCCTTTTCGAGACCATCGAGAATGTTCTGGAATTTCTCTGCATATGAAGCGAAACTTTCCTCGTAAGTACGGCCAAGTTTAACGATGGATTCAGCTTGCATCTTGAAAATATTTTCAAGATGTCCGTCGGAAACTTCCATAGCCTCGACAGCGACTTTCTGCTTTTTCTTAATAGCAGTAATCGCCTGTTTGAGTGTTTCGATTTCAATGTTGCCAAGAAGGTCAGTATTCTTTATACTGCGGCCAAGAGCGTTGATGCTTTTCTCGAATTCAGTAACACGGTTTAGTATCTGACTCAGTTTATTGGCAACATTAAGCGGAATTTCAAGAGATTCGTTATAACGGCGTTGCGTGTTGACAAGTTCAAAGGTAACGTCCTTGATAGCGTTACGAGTAACTTCAAAGCGATTAAGAGCCGTTGTAACGAGGTCAAAGTTCTGCGAAGCACGGACAAAAGCATCGAGGGATTCAACGACACCGCGAGAGCGGAGAGTCTTGAGAAGCTGAGCTTGCAGGTCAACATTTTCATTGATTTTGTCCATATTCTCTCCCATAACGCGCACAGCTTCGGAAACGATGGTTACGTTCTGCTCAAAAGCAGAGCCGAAACGTTGAGTGCAAGAGTCAAACGTCGTCTGAAAGCGGTCAATTACATTGTTGAACGACGGCTCAAAGAGATTGATGGTATGATGCAGCTTATTCAGGGCGGCTACCATGCTGACACCGAGAGTCGGCATAAGTTCATTCTGAATAAACTCGAAGAAGTCATTTTTATCTTCACGAACAACCTTTTGTGTTTCGGCTGCGAGATGATGGGTTATTGTTGTAAGGAGCAGTCCGATGAAACTGGTTGACATCGAGACGAGGACACCGGAAATAAGATTACCGATGGTCTCGTCGGTGATGCCATCACCATTCGGGGATGAGCCAAGACCGATTGTAAAGAACAAGAGGCCAAGGAATACACCGATAAAAGTACCCATAAGGCCCACATAGGTAGGGAATGCAATTCTTGAAGTTGCATTATCGTACAAAACATTGATTTTTCGCTCAGTCTTATTCTGAATGACTGAAAAATCCGTGGTGCCGTGGTTCTTTTTTGTGTACTCATTCAACTCCTTGATAAGAGTGTATAGGCTAGAGTCTTCTGCCGCTACGTCAGGATTGAGCTGAGAGTCTTCTGCCTCACCATATACTTCATATTCGCGTTTCTTATCGAAGAAATTGCGGACTGTATCTAACTTCTTTCGGTTTCCGAAAAAGTAATAGAGTTGAATGCCTAACGCGATTATAAAAGTCGCGATAGATATAATCAGCGACGCTATAGAGATGCCTGATTGAAACATAATTATATCTTGGTGAGTTTTAGAATATTATCAATTATCGGCAAGAAGAATACCGAATCGTGATAACACTCGCTGTCTCTGAGTTTCTGAATAACTTGAGTCTTGAAGTTCTTCTCCAGCGAATCTTGCAAGCCGGATGATATGAGATTGAAAATTGCGGATTCATCAACCAGCTGATCAATTTCTCCCCTCGCGATAAGGATGCGGAGAAGATTCGCATATAGCTTGTTGAATGTAGCGAAGTCGTTGAGAAGATCGCGACGAATAGCATCGAAATCTGCTTTGAGTTGCTCTACATTCTCATAGACTTTATCTGAAACACCCTGGAAATTGAATTCAACAGGCACTTCAACGTCTGTGTTACGATAAAGTCCCCCATAGCAGGTGCATTCCTTTCTACTATCGGGGAGTATGACTTGAATACCCTTAATTTCACCATAAACAGCCTTGAATACGGTGGCGACAAGTTCCTTGATAGTCGCTTTGTCGGAAGAAAGCAGACCATCGATGTAACGACTACCATTGCCACAGAAAAGAACAGAACGCGGACAAGCGAGATTCTTTGCTTTATACATCTTCGCCATAAAATATACTATAGAGGCAAAGTGATAAAGAAAGAGTGGCTTATAAACCTCTTTCAACTTACGACTTATTTCGCATCGTTTATCATTGCTAAGCCAGAAGTTGATTATATCTTTGGTCGAAACCTCGCGATCAGAGCGCATCTTTATATTGAGTTGTTCCAATTCATCGGTATGATCGCCAAGGTGAACGGTATCAACGAATCGCTCGTATATGCCGTTGACACGGTCATTATCGAATCCGCTAAAGCCGTTACCCCATAACACATCACACCCGAAGTGTACAGAATTCGCGATCTGAGGTTTGCCATCTGCAAAATAGATAAAGTCGCTCGAACCGCCACCAATATCGACGATTGACACGGCATCTACACTGTTGAAAGAATTCTTTTTACTGAAATAGTAGTATGGAGCTTCAGACTCAGAAATGCAGTCGACTTGCGAAGATCCGATATTAAGTATATTCTTAGCTTCTTCTTGCCAAATTGTAGTATAGCGATCTCTATTTGTCGCCTTGAAGCTAAGCGGGCGGAACCATATCAGTTTCGTATTAGCAAGCAGACCGTTCTTTTGGAGGACGTCGGTCTTGATGATAAGGAGCAATTCGCGGATAAACAGGCGAAGTTCCTTCTCGTGGCTATCCTCCCACTTAATATCAGTGAGGATAGACTGGTTGCCAAGCCCCATTGATTTCTCGTAGAAGAAAGCGATGTTGCAGTTGTCGAACAACGAAGGCTTGCTTCTGTCGCCTTTCTGCACACATAGAGCGGTGCGAATCGGGAAGCGATAAATCGAGCCGTCAATAAGTGCCGGAACGAACTCGGTATTGAAGTTCTTGCGACATTTTGGAGCAATGGCATTTTCAATTACCGAGACAAGCGAGTGCTGAGACGAACGCTTGAAATCGTGGAGGAACGCCACCATCGGCTCGTCCATATTGAGCTGTTCAGGCTCATTGTCGCGACCGAACTTGCAGCACGAGATATATGTGTTGGTTGTTCCGAGGTCAACGGCATAGGTGTAGGAATCCTGCGTGCGTTGAGCACGTTTCCAATTCGGGAGTAGCACCCCCTTGCAAGTACCGCTGTCGAGGGTAAAGTGCAAGCTGATTGCGTCGAATTGAGAATTAAATATTTCGTAGAACTTGGAACCTGCGTCAACCTCTCTCTCATCATTTTGCTCGGAGCGAACAACAGCAGGGCGAACGCCGAACTTGGCGTAAGTGTTATCCTTGTCGATTGTCTCAATTTCCTCGAAACAGTTATCATCGTTTCGGAAGAAGAAAGACATCTCCAGATTGTTGATAGACACCGGGCGGTAATCGGTTGTCGCATCGTTGACAACCGCCATTACTTTGAAGTAATTGTTTTCGTTTCTATTCGGCGAGAGGATGTTCGGGAACACAGCAAGATTAAAACTGATGTTCTCACGCTCAAGATTCACAATTCGACCACGAGATCCGAAGTTATCGGAATCGACATAGTAGTCTTTGGTGTATTCCTGACCCTTATATTTAAGGGTAACGACAACTTTGGAATTGGTTACTTTGCAGATACATTGGAAGTTTCCATCTATAAGCGATAGGGCTTCATGGCTGATAGGCAACATGAAGTCATAATCTCTGTTATCATCCACACCGACATATGTCATGGGCTGATAATAATCCTTTGACATACGGAACGGCAGTTTGATAAGAGTATCATTGAAGAAGTTTACAGTGCTTATACCGGAATCTTTGCCGACAGAAAGACCATTTACGACAAGCTCGCTAGAGTTCTCGGAAAGGATAGGTTTTAACTGCGGTTGCCAGTTCTTGTTGATGTCCGGGTCAGTAATCTGTATTTGCTTGATGTAGTCACGGAGTTCTTTCATCTCGTTTCCCAAAGGGCATTTATCGACGAGATGAAACATATAGTTTTTGAAGTCCTTGTCGCGAGCACCGAATAAACGAATATCACGGAAGTAAGTACCTCCGGACTTGCGAACCAACGAAGGCATTTGATGATAGCGTTTGCCCATGAAGGAAGTAGTGCCGTTTCCACGGTGATCTACTTTCTTATCAAGGTCGGGAGGAGTTACGAAGCCTGTAAACGGCGAAGATGTACCGAGAAGATAATCGCGGCCACCATCAATAAGCACCACAAAGAATAGACGGTTGCCGGATGCTTTGAGGTCAGAGGCAATGTAATTCTCCACGGCGCTTCCGAGAATAGGAACTTGTGCTTTCAAGTTCTTCAGGTCAGAGGCAAGCTCCCATTCACGAATAACAATTTTACGAGTATCATCCCAACGACCTTCGTGGAAGGTCAGGTTATAAAGAAGTTCAAAAACGTCGAGAGTGTCAGACACAAGACGGTTGTAAGCGTCTCCGGCGCTCTTCTTCGGGTCTTTTATTTCTTCGAGTGCACGGCGAAAAGCCTCCTTGACAACGAAGAAACGAGCAAAAGGAGTCGGCAGAGCATTTAACGCGCTACTATTATTAGTGCGTTGCTCTGATATCTTATCGAGATCTCCGCCTGTTATAGGGCCTTTTTCAGCCGTCCATTCCTGACCTTTAAGACCGCGTTCGATTATATTGAGGTCAACACTACTCATAGCATTACATTATTTTAGAAGTATATTTATCAATAGCTTGGTAAGCATAATCAAGGAAGCGGCGGAACTTTAAAGTGTGAGTAGCGTCTTTATCCTTATTGCTTGCGCATATCATCTCCAACAAGTAATATGATTCATCTCTGGCATCAAGCGAGAAGTCTTGAATCCAGTTGGAGAGTTTAGCCGAACGATTGTCGCGGTTAGCGATGGTGAGTGGAGCGAAACCACGCTTATTCTCTGCAAGTTCCTGATACCACTGCGAGAACCGGGAAAGGAATTTGCAGAGGCCAACAAAAGATTTGTCAGCATAGAAATCAGAATCGAAGCCACGGTTTTTCGACAGGGGAAAATGGCCCTCGTTAGGCAAAAAGTAAACCAACCGAGAAAGCAACATCATGTCGGCGACTGCCTTAACAACATCATTGTAGGCATCACCGAGAGAAGAAATTGAAAGAGATTCGACATCCTCCTTAATGGCGCGTGATAGAGCCTGAGTCTTATCGGGCTTGTCAGTTTTTGAAAGGAAATCAAAAAGAGCGGTCGCAGCGACGAGTTCGACGAAATGCGCCTTATCTTCCTGCTTCTTCTCATCGTTGGCGTATGTGGTTTTCATCCCCTGCTCACCAACGTAATAGAGATAGTCTGACAAAACACTTTGCTCATAATAAGCAAGGGCGGATTTTGTCTTGGTAAGGAAGTTTGCCGAATCAATGTCGCTATCTGTTGTCGAGGGATCCTCGAGCGAAAAGTACGGAAGAACCGAAACGGCACCCATTATAGCGTCTTTGACATTAGGGTGGTCAGTAGAATTGCGTACTTTCTTTTCGAGGAGCGGATAGCCTGAAGCTCCGGTGCCACCGAAAATTGAGCTAATAATAAATATGCGGTCATCTTTCTGACAAGCGTTGCAGAATGCTTGGAACCAATCTGCGCCCTTTATCATATCACCGAGGACAATCGTACCAACATTAGGGCTACCTTTGAAGCCTACAGACAAATCATTATCAAGGTTTGCTTGCGAGAACATGGTCTGTACGAGATACTGGTTCACATCCTCAGAATTAAGGTTGCCTACATTGAGATACTGACCAAAGGAGCGTTTTTCAGCAATAGGCGCCGAGACGTTGTTTTGCTGGCCGTTAAGTTTAGCAAGGTCTGTAATATCAGTGCCAAAGAATCCGTGAATTGGATTAAGGCGTTTGCCATCGCTGAGAATTACATTGTTGTAAACAGTTTCATACTCGCCAATAAGGGTTTGTAGATTGCGTTTTTCTTCCAAGTCCATGTGAGGGTCGATAAGGACAGGAACAACCGTATAGCCTTTAGCGTCCATTCCTGCTGCGAGCAACATAGTAATGGATTTCATTACTCGGAGGCCAGTGCCGCCGATACAGAATACAAATACCCTTTTCATGGTCAGAATTTGAGGAATTTATAAGCGTTGGTACGACCAAAATTGCACCATACTAATGAGGTTAAGAAATAGAGGATTAGGCAGTAAATGGCATTGTTAAGGGCGCACAGCCAATAGAGGGATGCAAGACCTGACTTGATATGGGTTGTAATGAGGACATATTCAATGATGGCAGTACCAATAAGCGAGAGGACAAAAGCCATGGCCGCCCATAAGCACCAATGCTTAATCTTGTAATGACGACCAGGCATTTCGTTATACCTGGTATAATAATAAATCGCGAGACCGATGCCAAGGACAGCGGTTAATATAAGCTGAATTAGCGAAAGCGCATCGAGCTGTCGCCATACCTGCTCCGCCTGAGCCTTCAACTGGTCGTTGTTGGCGAAGTTCTGTAAGAACTTGCGTTTTGACGGTAGGAGGAAGAATATTTTTATGATACCCATGTTGAGTTATTTTTATATCATTGATCGGACGATACAAGGATGCGAACCGGATTTTCGTCAAAAGTATTAAGGCGAGCGTTGAAGCATCCCTCAATAAACTTGTTAAATGAGAAGGAGCCGGAGAGGTCATTTTCTTGGTCGGCGTTGATGATCGTGTTAAAGTTCATCAAGTATCGACCGTCAAATGGCTTATTGGTAAACGTCCACTCGATTACTTCGTCATCGAGAGCGACGTTGTACAGTTTCACGAGATAGTCAGCGTAAGAGCGACGTTTGAACTCACCCTTGTAGGCGTGGTCATCGACGAGGTGGTCTTCGTCTGAAAGAAGTTCAACATCGACAGACGAGCCATAAACGACTTTAGCCTTGAAACAGTCTTTAAGAATATCGCCATCGACCGCGCTCCAAGGATAACCTGTCATGTCAACTCTGACAATGAAAGAGCAAGTATCGGAAACTTCGCGGTCAAAAACCGTAATGAGATTTTTGGGATATTGGGCACTTAGCATACCGTTCTTCACGTTCTTAATCGAGTAGTTTGGCGTATGGTAATTCATTGCCATGTCTCCCGATTCTACATAAGAGTTGGTAGCTTCACACCATCGAGAAATGTCATTGCGTATAGCTGCGACATTTTCCGACTTGCCGAGAATAACATAATAGTAGGGAGAGAATTCTTCGGCAATAGTACCATTCTGATTTAAGAACTCTGAGTTTGCACATACAAAAGCGAGCGAAACGTTAGGATGAGCGCCGATTACATTTCTGATCTGCTCCTGATATTGGAGAAGTTCCGGTGCCGCAGTCTTACCCATAGGACTATACTTCATATCCGAAACAAGAATAGCCACCTCGTTTTTGGAAGTGTCAATATTAGCTATGATATTATGAAGCATAGCCGGAATGTGAGTAGACGAATTAGACACAAAACTTCCGGCATTCATATTATTGCGGAAATCACCAAGAGACAACGGTCGATCAATATCACCTCCATTAGACATTGTGTATACATTTCCATCGGTAAATCGAGCCAAACCGGAGAAAACAGACCACACTGTTTTCTTAAAATTATTAGCCTGATTGGCTCGGAAAAAGCCGTTCATACTGCCGGATGTTTCGACATAAAGCTTAGCAGATTCAGGAAGTTTAGGAGTGAATAAAGTTATTGTTGTATCAAGCGGAGCTCCATCATTATCAAAATGGGGATCTTGAATAGAATTTACATCACGTCCGCAATTTGCGAGTGCGATAAAAATGCATATTATTAAAATGGCACTGACCATTAAAAAAATTCGTTTACTCATGGGATATTACTGATTAGTTCGATATACTGTCATATTTATTCAACAGCACAAATATGCAGCGAGCTGCCACTGGGATTTTGCACCCAAAGCATGACCAACATTATTTTGTTGATAAAGCTATTGGCGACATTATCTCTTTTCAAGAGATACGGATGCTTGCAGCCTGGCTGATTTTCAATGAATTACAACCCGAAAACTAATCAAATGCAAAACAAATGCCAAACAAGCACACAAAAATGCGGGTTTCTACCAATTTTTTCAGCAATTCAACCATCTCTATTTCAGAATTATTTATTATATTTGCATCCTATTAAGTATCTCTTGAAAAGAGATTTGGATGAACGGCAAGCAGATGGTGAGGGATATCAGTAAGTTATGTGAGTTTCGAAAGCTGAGGGGGTATAAAGAGAGGGGGTTCCGAAAGCTCAGGGGCATAAAGAGGGGTGGTTCGAGGGTTGAGATTGTTGGAGGCATGGGGGATATGGCGCAAGGCGCTACATTTTTAGTTTCATGTAGGCGATAGGGATCAGGAGAGGAAGGGAGAGCGTAGGGAGATCGTAGGAAAGCGTAAGTTTAGTTTGTTTATGCGGGGGCGTGTGGGGATGAAATGGGATTGGCACGTAGTGTGCACTATGGCGGGGTCAGTATAGATCGCTCCACCAATTTCGATTTTTATTTTGTTGGTATAGCTTGTTTTATTCCGGGCCTACGGCGTCGGTTAGGCTCTACGCGTTGCTGACGGCTGGACGCGGCATGCCAAGGGGCGCGTCGCTCATATTCCAGGTTAAGGCAGAGTCGGTTAGACTCTACGCGTTGCTGCCGAGTTTGCGCTGCATGCCAAGGAGCGGGGCGCACCGCTTCGCGGTTGAAAATAGTGCAGGCCGAATCTCACGATTCGGCCTGCACGTTGGGATGCTTATTGGGATGTTAAACGTTGATGTCTTTTGTAGAGTCGTCGGTCGGTGACAGTCGGTCGGAGCGGCCGTGAGAGTCAACCGCGGCGGGCGGAGCGACCGACGGTACCGGGCGCCGACGTCACTTTACCTTCTTGAGGACTTTGCGGTCGATGACGACGGGGTATTTCTCGCGGAGCGAGGCTACCCACGCTTCTTCGAGCGATTCCTGGTAGTCGCTTGTGACCTGTCCCTTGACGTCGTCGACATTTTCGGGAGCGTTGATCAGGCGTCCGTCGAGCATGAGGCAGACAGTGTAGGCCGCGTTGAGCGGTGTGGGCTCGCCTTCGCCAAACATGAGGGCGTCGACAAGCGCGTTCTGCCCTTTGGCCATCAGGATGCGGTCGATCTGTGCCTCACCTTTGTATTCCTTCTTGAGGCGGTTGAGCGCTTCGTCTTTGGGGAGCTCGGCATAGCGACGGGCTATGTCGGCCGCGATCGAATCGTTCTTGGCCTGCACGAGGATACCCTTGGCGCGGGGGTCGATCCATTTATAGTCGGCGCGATGTGCTTCGAAATAGTCTTCGAGACCTTTCTTATCCTGCGACGCGCGATTCCATACGTTTTTCACGCTCGATTCGTAAAGCAACGAGCCGTTGCGATATTCATGGAGCAGATTGCGATAGTCCGGCTGATTCTCCTCCAGCCATTCCTCCTCGGCTTCGACGAGCTGACGGCTCATGTAGTTGTTGAGTGCGTCGTTGAGGATCGTAGCGGCCACATGCGGATCGGGCTGCAGCGAGCCATGGAGCGACGATTTGAAATCGCCGACACTGTAGGTCGACTTGCCGACCGAGAGCAGCTGCTCGCGATCGAGCGCGGGAGTCTGATAGAAAATGGAGTCGAGACCGTTGGCGGCTACATATTCGCGAAGTTTGGAGGCAGTCTTTTCGTTGAAGGCAGCCTTATGCTTTTTGGCGAGACGCTCGCGCTGCGCATCGCGCACAATTCCGTAGCGTTCGTCCTGAGGGCTCTGGATACGCGCGAGCTCACCCGGCTTCATTTCCTCAAGCGAGGGGACGCCGCGCTGACCGTATTTGTAGATGATATGCCATCCGAAGCGGGTGCGGAAGGGTTCGCTGAGCGATTCTACGGGGAGATTGAAAGCCTGGTCTTCGAATTCCTGCACCATCTGGCCAGATCCGAACCAGGGGAGCATACCTCCCTGCTGGGCTGTGCCCTTATCGTCGGAGAGGCGACGGGCGAGATCGTCAAACTTCGAGGGATCGGCCTTTGCCACCTCATAGATGCTGTCGATGCGGGTCTTGACAGCCTGTTGCTCCTCGGGAGTCGATCCCTGGGGATCCATCAGCAGGATGTGGGCCACATGCACTGTGCCGCGGGCCGGCCGACGGGCGCCGGCTTTGATGAGATGATAGCCGACGGGGGATTCAACCACGTCAGACACATCACCGGATTTCATGGCGTAAGCCGCCTTTTCGAATGAATAGGGATAGCGGCCGGCCGTGATATAGCCGAGGTCGCCGCCGCGCTGGTTGGTGCCGCGGTCTTGCGAATAGCGCGCGGCGAGATCGGCGAAATCCGCACCATCCTTCAATGCCGTGCGCAGAGAGTCGAGAGTATGGCGCGACTGCTCATTCTCGGCGTTGGAATTGCGCTTGAAGAGCATGATATGGCTGACCTGCAGCTCATCGGCGCTGCGTTGCCATGCTTCCTTGACGAGGTTGTTGAGCAACACGGAGTCGGCCATATAGGGAGCGGCGAGCTCATGGCGATACTGGGCCATTTCCTGGCGGAACGAAGCCGTAGTGTCGACGCCGTCGGCAATCGCGTCGGCCACCTTCAGACGATAGTTGACAAACATTTCTACATAATCGTCGAGGGGCTGGGCTGTCAGCTGTTGCTGCGAATTCTTGTGATAGAGGTATTCAAATTCCGATTTAGGAACGTCGACACCGTTGACCGTCATGATGACGGGATCCTTTGCAGCCCAGGCGAGGGCACACATTCCAAGCCCTGCACCAAGGAGAAGTTTAGTTTTCATTTGGTGATGTTGCGGTATGATTTTATTTATCAGAGGAGAGAGTGCGATGATGTGGTTATCAAGGAGTGTCAGTCACTCTACGCCCCCTTCGGAGGAGGGCGCTCTGACTTTATTAACGTGAAAGAATGATAAAAATTATAATACCCTGTCGGGATTTAACAGGATTAACTCTGAATCACTGACGAGCGCCGTTTCTTCCCTCGCATTTGCGGGGATAGGCCGTAAGCGGTCAACCCCATGCCGAGAGGAATTTGATGCGCATGAGGCGGATCTCCTCTTCGGTGTATTCCTCGCCGAGCTCCTGGATGGCCTCTTCGAGGTCGTCTTCTTCGCATGAGCGGAAGTAGTCGAGTATATCCTCCTGGCAATCCTCTTCGAGGATCTCGTCGATATAATAGTCGATGTTGATGCGAGTACCCTCTTCTACGATTGTCTCGATTTCGGTCAGGAGTTCGTCGAATTCAAGACCCTTGCCGTCGGCGAGCTCTTCGAGGTCGATCTTGCGGTCGATTCCCTGAATGATGTAGATCTTGGTCTTATTGCGGTCGGCCACGAATCTGACCTTGATGTCAGAGGGGCGTTCGATGCCGTTTTCCTCGACATAGCGGGCGATGACGTCGGTGAATTCCTTACCGAATTTTTTCCCTTTTCCGGCGCCGATGCCGGGGATATTGCATATCTCTTCCTGGCTGACGGGATAGGTCATGGTCATAGCTTCGAGCACCGGGTCCTGCACAATGACGTAGGGGGGCACATCGAGGCGCCGTGCGATCGACTTGCGCACATCCTTCAGAATGGCGAAGAGCACCGTGTCGGCCACACTCCCCTGCATCTGCGGCTGGATATCGGAATCATCGAAGTCGGTCGACTCGACCATCTTGAACGATCCGGGGCGTGTGATGAATCGCTGCCCGGCATCGGTCAGTCGCAGTATGCCGTAGTTGTCCATGTCGTGGCGCAGGAATCCGGAGATGACGGCCTGCTGGGTCAGAGCGTTGAGGAAGCGGTCTTCGACATCGCTGAGGGCGCCAAACATCGAGAGTTCGTCGTGGCCGTTGCCACGCACGCTGTCGGAGGCGCAGCCGGTCAGGAACGCCACTATATATTCCGACTTATAGTTTTCGCCGAGCTGGCGGATCCCCTTGAGGAGCTCGACGAGCTCGCGTCCGGCCTCGACCTTGACCTTCGGATTGCGGCAGTTGTCGCAGCTGCCGCAGTTCTCGGGCTCATACGGCTCGCCGAAATAGTTGAGCAATATCTTGCGGCGACAGACCGACGACTCCGCATAGCGGGCCGTCTCGGCCAGGAGCTGCCTGCCGATCTCCTGCTCGGCGGGCGTCTTTCCCTGCATCAGTTTGTCGAGTTTCTGAAGGTCTTTATGCGAATAGAAGGCGATGCAGACCCCCTCTCCCCCGTCGCGTCCTCCGCGGCCGGTCTCCTGATAATAGCCTTCAAGACTCTTGGGAATATCGTAATGGATCACATATCTGACGTCGGGCTTGTCGATGCCCATGCCGAATGCGATTGTGGCCACAATGACATCCACCTTTTCCATCAGGAAATCATCCTGGTTTTTGGCGCGGGTCGCGGCGTCCATACCGGCGTGATAGGCATGGGCGGAGATATCGTTGATGCGGAGGATCTCGGTCAGTTCCTCCACTTTTTTTCTCGAAAGGCAATAGATTATTCCCGACTTTCCGGGATTGCTTTTTATATAGCGGATGATGTCGCGGTCGATATCCTTCGTCTTCGGGCGCACCTCATAATACAGGTTCGGACGGTTGAAGCTGGATTTATACACCACGGCGTCGCTCATGCCGAGGTTTTTCTGGATATCGTGTTGCACTTTCGGCGTGGCCGTCGCCGTCAGCGCGATCATCGGGCGGCGCTGCACTTTCTCCACGATCTGGCGAATGCGTCGGTATTCCGGACGGAAATCGTGGCCCCATTCCGAGATGCAGTGGGCTTCGTCGATGGCATAGAAGCTGATGTTGATTGTCTTCAGGAATGCCACATTCGATTCTTTGGTCAGCGATTCGGGAGCGACATAGAGCAGCTTCGTCTTTCCGGCCACGACGTCGGCCTTTACCTTCTCGGCCGCGCTTTTGCCGAGCGATGAGTTGAGGAAATGGGCCACCCCCTCTTCATCGCCGAGATTGCGGATCGCGTCGACCTGGTTTTTCATCAGCGCTATCAGCGGGGAGATGACTATGGCTGTGCCCTCCGACATCAGCGCGGGGAGCTGATAGCAGAGCGACTTGCCACCTCCTGTGGGCATCAACACAAACACGTCGTTGCCATCCAGGAGCGACCCTATGATCTGCTCTTGATTTCCTTTGAAAGATTCGAATCCGAAGAAGTCTTTAAGGGCTTTTCGGATCGATGTGCCATCTGCCATGATAGTGAGATTTTTTGGTTAATCTTACCCGAAATCCGACGCTGCTACGGGGCTTGCGGGGGGATGTCGGGAGGCTTACGTATTCAAAATTAAACAAAATATTTGAGATTTCATAATTTCCGACAGTTTTTTATCGGGTTGAATGCTCCGAATGTGGCTTTTCAGAGGCTGCCGGTGAAGCAGACGTGGACCGGCATAAAGCGGCAGAGGCATCCCCGCGTCGTCTTGAAGATGACGTCAGGGGATGCCTCTGCGAATATGTGCGATCGCGGCCGATGCCGGATCGGATCAGGCGTTGTCGGCGAGTTTGACCTTGTCGAAGTTCGCTTTGTCGAGCTTTTCTCTGACATAGTCGGCGTCGACCGTGAATTTATCGACCTTGAGCGACGGCACGTCATACATGGCGTCGACCATCACAGTCTCGACGATCGAGCGCAGTCCGCGCGCACCGAGTTTATACTCGATCGCTTTGTCAACGATAGCTTCGAGCGCGTCTTGGGTGAATTCGAGTTCCACGCCGTCGATTTCGAAGAGTTTGTGATATTGGCGGGTCAGCGCGTTTTTAGGCTCGGTCAGAATGCGGAGCAGCGCTTCGCGATCGAGGGGATCGAGGGCTGTCAGCACCGGGAGTCGACCGATGATTTCCGGGATCAGGCCGAAGCTCTTGAGGTCTTGCGGAAGCACATAGCGCATCATGTTGGCGCGCTGTTTCTTCTTCATCGACTCATCCTTGCCATAGCCTACGACATGCGTGTTGAGGCGGGAAGCGATCTTGCGTTCGATGCCGTCGAACGCACCGCCGCAGATGAAGAGGATGTTCTTCGTGTCGACGGCGATCATTTTCTGATCGGGATGTTTGCGGCCGCCGTTGGGGGGCACGAGCACAGTCGAGCCTTCGAGCAGCTTGAGCAGACCTTGCTGCACACCCTCGCCCGAGACGTCGCGTGTGATCGACGGGTTGTCGCTCTTGCGCGCGATCTTATCGATCTCGTCGATGAAGACGATCCCTTTTTCGGCGCGTTCCACATCGTAGTCGCAATTCTGAAGCAGGCGAGTCAGCAGCGACTCGATATCCTCGCCGACATATCCGGCTTCGGTCAGCACAGTCGCGTCGACGATGGCGAAAGGCACATCCAGCAACCTCGCGATGCTCTTGGCGAGCAGGGTCTTGCCGGTGCCGGTCGGGCCGACCATGATGATATTGGATTTTTCGATCTCCACATCATCGGTGTTGCCCTCGGCGATGGCATGCTTGAGCGCTTTCTTATCGGCCGTCTTGTCTTTGGCGGCTTCGCGGGCGATACGCTTATAGTGGTTATAGACCGCTACACTCAGATATTTCTTGGCCTCTTCCTGACCGATCACGTATTGGTCGAGATAGTCTTTGATTTCGTGGGGAGTGGGGATCTCTTTCAATTCATGCACTCCCGACGGCTTTTCTTCATTTTGTTGATGACCTACGGCCGCGTCGCGCGCACGGTCGATAAAGCCGATGCAGTCGGTGCAGAGTGCGAGCCCGTCGAAGATCTCCACCACCGGGGTGGATTTCGAATCGGTCGCGCCACACATATTGCATCTCAATGAACTTTTCTTTGCCATATGTCGGTGGTTGGATTTAGTCCGTTTCTCAGAGAGAGTCTGATTTTTGACATGATTAATGTGTCAATCATCCTCTAAGAAACGACGGTTCAGGCGTTGTTTTCCTTCTTGCGGTTGTTGACGAGCACTTTGTCGATCATTCCATATTCCTTGGCTTCGGATGCAATCATCCAATAGTCGCGGTCGGAGTCGGCCGCCACTTTCTCGAAGGGCATGCCGGAGTGATCGGAGATGATGCGATAGAGTTCGTCTTTGAGTTTGAGGATCTCGCGGGCCGTGATTTCGATATCCGAAGCCTGGCCCTGGATGCCGCCCAGAGGCTGATGGATCATGACGCGGGAGTGAGGAAGGGCGAAGCGCTTGCCTTTCTCGCCGGCCACGAGCAGCACAGCCGCCATCGAAGCCGCCATACCCGTGCAGATTGTCGACACGTCGGAGTTGACGTATTGCATCGTGTCGTAGATGCCGAGTCCGGCATAGACGCTTCCGCCGGGGGAGTTGATATAGAGCGAGATGTCTTTGTCGGGATCTACGGAGTCGAGATAGAGCATCTGGGCCTGGATGATGTTGGCGCTCTGATCGGTCACTTGCGTGCCGAGGAAGATGATGCGGTCCATCATAAGGCGGGAGAACACATCCATCTGAGTGACGTTAAGCTGGCGCTCTTCGAGGATATAGGGGTTGAGATAGTCGGCCGTGGGCATTGCTGCGCCCGCTTTGGCGTCGACATATTTCATATATGAATCAAGCGTCGAACTGCTGATGCCGACATGATTGACGGCAAAATTTCTAAAATCGTTGTTCATCTCAAGTCTGTGTGTTAAAAAAAGGGCAATCCCTTGCGCGGCTCTCTCACCGGGCCGGCTCGGGATTGCCTTTATATTGTGGAATTAGGCTGCTTCGGCTTATGCTTCGGCTTCGGCCTGAGCGGGAGCGAAGAGTGCCTGGAAGTCGGCTACGCTGACTGTCTTGTTGTCGAGAGTGACGTTGTCGCGGATTGCGCTGAACACTTTAAACTCAAGCGCCTGCTGAGCCATGCGGCCGCGCACTTTTTCGTCTTTAAGCATTTCGGCTGCATATTTCTCGAGGTGCTCTGCGGGCACATTGGTCATGCCATACTGAGCGAACTGCTGCTGCACGCTGACCTTGGCAAGGTTGATGAGGTCGGCCTCTTCAACCTTGACGTCAAACTTGCGAGCGATGGCGTCGGCGATCAGATCCCATTCGAGAGAGGAACGCATGCCGGCGAATGCTTCGTTGACGTTGTCGGAGTTGAGGTTTTCGTTCTGCTGCACGAGGTAGTCGCAGAGGATCTCGACGGGGAGTTCCACTTCGCCTACAGCCTTAGTGACAGCTTCCTTGGCGTCGATTGTGAAGCGATAGAAGCTATCGTTCTTGAGCGCGTTGGCGATCATATCCTTCAGAGCCGCGCGATATTCCTCTTCGTTGTGCACCTTGTCCTGGCCGAAGAGCGAGTCGAAGTATTCCTGGTTGAGCTCGGCGGGTTCGACTACGATGATGTCTTTGATCTCCATGCTGAAGTCGCCTTTGTGGTTTTCGGCGTCTTCTTTGTCGACATTGAGCATCGACGAGAGTTCAGTGGCGTTGCCCTCGCAAGTTGCGGCGGGGTTGAACACTACAGTCTCGCCTACCTTCTTGCCCTCGAAGAGAGCCGTCTGGTCTTTGTCTTTGAAATAAGAGGGAGCGAGGATGCCGTTTTCAACGACTACGCCTTCAGCCTTGGGCTGACCGTTTTCGTCGAGCTCTGTCAGCACGCCTTTCACGAGCGCGTTGGGCTCTACGGTCTCGCCGCTGACCTGCTTGCCGAAGCGAGTGCGGAACTGCTCGTTTTCCTTCTCTACCATTTCGTCGCTGACTTCGATTTCATAGAAGGGGACGTGGAGGTCTTTGTCGACATGGCAGTCGATTTCGGGAGCGACGCCCACTTTGAATTTGAAAGTGAAGTCGGCTGCGTCGAAGTCGATCTTGTTGGTCGCGTCGGGCAGGGGGTTGCCGAGCACCTTGAGATCGTTCTCCTTAATATAATCGTAGACAGCCTCGCCGACCTCTCTGTTGACCACGTCGTATTTCACTGCCTGACCGTATTTCTTGCGGAGCAGCCCGATGGGAGTGTGTCCGGGGCGGAAGCCGGGTTCGGGACGGTGTTTGGAAATCTCTTTGAGCTGTTTTTCCACCTTGGGAGCGTAGTCTTTTTCCTCGAGAGTCACGGTGATTTCGCCGTTGACGTTGTCGAGCTTGCTGTAGGTAACGTTCATTGCTTTTTTATATCTCTGTAGATTGTTTGTAATTTTTTTCTTGCTTTGCCGCGCGGGGCTGCCGGGGACTCCCGATCCGTGTGGGCCGGGCGACCGCAGGTCGCATCACGCATCGGATAGATGTCATGCAAATTTCGCGCCAGTTTTTGGGGGCAATATGCCTGACGGAGCTTTCCGACTTGCAAAGTTAATAATTTTTCACGAATTTCTCTCTTTCCGACGGCTTTGATTGACAAAGCTGACTGAATATCTGATCCGGAAACGGATCAGGAGAGCCGGAAGAATTCGGAGAATACGTTGATTGTCGCGATATGATCGTCAATGCCGGCTGTCTCGCATGCGGAGTGCATCGCCCAGATGGCGCATCCCATGTCGACGCCCGCGATGTCGATCTGCGAGGTCAGGATATTGCCGAGCGTGGAGCCGCCGGCCACATCGCCGTGGTTGACGAAATATTGACAGCCGACTCCGGCGCGCTCGCAGAGCGTCCGGAAGATGGCGTCGCCGCGCGAGTCGGTCATGTATTTGCAGTTGGCGTTGATCTTGACCACCGGGCCGCCGCCGATCACAGGATGATTCGTCGGGTCGTATTTGGCGTTGTAGTTGGGATGCCATGCGTGGGCGTCGTCGGCCGAGATCATGAAGCTGGCGGCGATGGCGCGCATGAAGTTTTCGGGATTGTAGTCCATCCGGGCGGGCGCGGGTAGGTCGTCGTCGAACGCTTCGGGACAGTTCGGATTGAAATGCATGATGTCGCGCGGACGATCCTTGCAGCATTCTTCGACGTTGAGCCCGTCGCGCTCTTCGTCGCGGAGTTCGATTGCCGTCAGCGTGCGGTCGAGCGCATATTCGATGCGTTCGAGGATGTTGCGGAGCGTCGGCGCGGCTGCTCCCTGGCGGGTGCCGGAGCCGGTCTCTTCGTTGTCGAAGATGGCCATGACGCGGGTGGCGCCGGTCGGCTCCGAGGATGTGTCGAGCAGTGCCTGCAGGGCGCTGAACGCCATGGAGAGGTCGTCGAGACGCCCCGACATGATATATTCGTTGTGGGCGCCGACGAGAGTCGCTTTCTCGACGGGATAGACCACAGTCTCCATCGCGAGGATATCCTCGGGGGCTACTCCGGCGGCGTCGGCAAACATGCATTTCACGACACCGCCCATTCCCTGCAGCTCGCGGAATTCGGCTTCGTCGAAATGGCCGATCACCGGCTTCATGTCGTTTTGCACCGACAGCGGATTGCCGTCGTTGACACTTCGGTTGAAATGAATCGCGAGATGAGGAATGACCGCCACCGGCTTTTCAAGATCGACTATGACCTTGTCGGGATTCATCGGATTGCCGGAGGCCACCATCAGTCGGGCGGCCATCGAAAGCGGGCGGTCGAACCACGTGTACATTATTCCTCCGCCATATTTCTCGACATTGAGGCTGACCACTCCCCCGTCGCCGTAGATTTCGGGGTTGGGCTTCAGTTTGAAGCAGGGACTGTCGCTATGGGCGGCGATGATGCGGAATCCGGCGTCGGAGGGGCGACTCATGCCGGCCACGAATGCGAACACTGCCGTGTCGTTTTGCACAACGTAGTATTTGCCGCCCGGACGCAGGGTCCAGCTGTCGGTCGGGTCGAGTTGGGTGAATCCTTCGTCATCGAGGGCGCCGGCCATCGTCTCGACTGCCATGAAATTGCAATGGCTCGCGTCAAGACGGCTGATGAGAAGATCGGCAAGGCGCTGCGCACGCTTGGAATCGGCCTGACGGCCGGAAGAGGATGTATTGCGGGAGTTTCTTTTCATTTTCAGTCAGGGGAATAGAAATAATGGTTTAAGGCGCGGAGCACATTGCATAGCGTCTGGCTCCAATAGGCGGTAAAGTTGTTGTGGCATTCGCGATAAGCGCCTTCGAGTTCGTCGCCTTCCGTGTCTTTCACGATTGAGATGAAATTATAGAGCGGGAGGAAAATGTCGGCGAGGCATTCGGCGATCGACGCGGCTATCGGGGTGTCGCTATATTTCATATCCTCCTCGAATGTCTCGAGAAACACATCGGCCGGTCCGAGAAGCTGTTCGATATGACGGCGCACACTTTCGTAGTAGTCTTCGTCAAGATAGTTGCCATAATAGGGATTTTCATCATCGTCGTCGCCGAAGCCGTCGGAATCGTCAAGACTGACTGTGCCGTAAGGGTCGAGTTCCTCTTCGGAGTGGTGATGGCCGCAGCCGCAGTCGTGGCCGTGGTGATGGTCGCAGTCGCAGTCGCAGTCGTCGCCGCTGCCGCAGTCGTGATCGTGGTCGTGACCACAACAGCAGTCGTGATCGTGGTCGTGGCCGCAACAGCATTCGTGGTCGTGGTCGTCGGAGAAATCTCTGCCGAGCGATTTCTTTTTGCCGGCGGGCACAATATCGTTGAATTCTATATATAGGCGTGGCAGGAGCTGCAGCATTTCAGCCGCAAACTCACGTGGTTCGAAATCGGCGGATCTCTCCACCACAGCGCAATAGCGGGCCGCCATTGCCGTCACGCCAAGCAGGCGACGTCGCATCTCATCTTTTTCCATTCTAACTACTTTAACAATTCCTTGATCATTATGGTTGCGTGGCATCGAGTCCGCTATTTTTCTCGCCGTTGCGGATCTCGGTGGAGGATATGTCGAGAAGCGCCGCTCCTTCGATGACTCTGACTCCTGAGGGAATCGGATCGGGAAGGGGCTCTTGCCCGCGCGGATAGACAATCAGTCCGTAGTCGCGCAGAATCTCTTCCGGCTCGCGCCAGAGATGGAGATTGCGGAGGTTGTCGGCTCCGACGATCCAGGTGAAGGCCATCGCGGGATATTCCCGGCTGAGAGCGCGGAGCGTCGTGACGGTGTAGGTCGGGCGCGGCAGTCGGAATTCGAAATCACTGACTTTCAGCCGGCCGCGAAGCGCCGGATCGGCCTCAAGCAAGCCGCTGAGCGCTCGGCGCGCATCGGCGAGCCGCTGCTGAGCCGGAGTCGAAATGCGCCCGGCCTTCAACGGATTCTCAGGGCTGACCATCAGCCACACTTCCTGCAGCCCGCATTCCTTCAGCGCGGCCTTGGCCACTTCGATATGGCCATAGTGGAGCGGATTGAAGCTCCCGCCAAGAATGCCGATCCGCGGCCGGGAGTCAGACTTCATCGGCCACTTCCTCCTCCACTTCGATGAAGCGCATGATCGCATCCGCCACTTCATCTGAAGCGCGGTCGATATCGTCGTTGACCACGCGCACGTCGTAGTCGTCGGCAAAACCGAGTTCGTAGCGGGCCTTTCCGAGGCGTCGTTCGAGAGCCTCTTCCGAGTCGGTGGCTCGTCCGCGAAGGCGTCGCTCAAGCTCTTCGAGCGAGGGCGGAAGGATGAAGATCGTCAGCGCGCGCGAGCCGAAATATTTCTTCACATTCAGCCCGCCCTTGACATCGATATCCATTATCAGATTGCGTCCCTCGCCGACCACACGCTCCACTTCGCTCTTCAGTGTGCCATAGCATGTGCCGGGATAGACCTCCTCCCATTCCACAAAATCGCCGGCCGCCACACGGCGCCCGAACTCATCGGGAGTCAGGAAATAATACTCGCGGCCATCGCGTTCAGAGCCACGCGGCGAGCGGCTTGTGGCCGATATCGAAAAGCCGAGGCGCAGCTCGGCGCGCTCGATGATATGGCTGATTATGGTGGATTTGCCTGTGCCCGAGGGGGCTGACAATATTATGATTTTACCTTTCATGGGGATTGGTTGATAATCGATTGAGGGAGGTGAGGGTCAAAGCACATTGAGCACTTGCTCCTTGATCTGCTCCAGCTCGTCTTTCATGCCGACCACAATCTTCTGCATGTCGGCATTATTGCTTTTCGATCCGAGCGTATTGATCTCGCGGCCCATTTCCTGGGCGATGAATCCGAGCTTCTTTCCTTGTCCGCTCTGCCGGCGCGGTCCGTCGGCCTCTCCAAGCGTCGCGAGGAAATAATCCAGATGCGAGCGTAGGCGGAGCTTCTCTTCGCTGACATCGAGTTTCTCTATATAGAATATGAGTTCCTGCTCGAGGCGCCCCTTGTCGTAGTCGACCCCTCTGAGTGAAGCGAGCTGCTCGTCGAGGCGCTGGCGGATTTTCTCAACGCGGCTCTTCTCGAAAGGCTCTACTTCGGCAAGCAGACGGCGGATATTTGCTATTTTCTCGCAAAAAAACGCATAGAGCTTGCGTCCCTCGGTGATGCGGAATTCGGATAATGCCTCCAGGGCGCGGCGTTCGGCCTCGAAGAAAGCCTCACGGTCGGCATCGCTGATCTCCTCCGACTTCGACTGCCAGACATCCGGCAGGCGCAGAAGAGTTGCATACCAATCGGCCGGCTCGGGGAGCGACAGCGCGTCTTTCATACCCTCGATCTGGCTCTTATACGAAGCCAGCGCCGAGCGATTGATCTCCAACACATCGACGGGAGCTGTATGCTCCACATTGACGGCCATTTCCACTTTGCCGCGCTCCAACACACCGGCGGCCACATTGCGGGCCTCGATTTCCATCTCCCGGAAATACTGCGGCACCCGCATAAAGAGGTCGAGTTGCTTGGAATTGAGCGACTTCACCTCTACTGTTATCTTTCTTGTAGCGGACTCGGCGCTTCCGCGTCCGAATCCTGTCATCGACAATATCATGTGCTTTTATGGATTGTAATCCGCCGGGCGGCTGCCGACGGCTCTCGATAATACGCAAAATTACAAAAAATTTCGCGAGTCGGCAAATAGCGCATATCGGCCCTAAGGCCGGTGCGCGGTGCCGGAGGCAATTTGACCGACCGTCAAAATTAGCATAATTTCGCGTGTCGGCAAATAGCGCATGTCGGCCCTAAGGCCGGTGCGCGGTGCCGGAGGCAATTTGACCGACCGTCAAAATT